>DVGV01000014.1 GCA_018712545.1 Candidatus Coprenecus merdigallinarum
CGGGAGGAGGGGCGCACCAGCCTCATGCTGCGCGGAGCCTTCCGTACCTCCGGCAAGCGGCGGCCCTCCCATCCGGGGGCGGTCCTCCTGCATCCGCTCAGTATTGTCAATTATGTGGCCTCCAAAAGCCCTAAAGCGGGGATGGCCTACCTGCGGGAGTTCTCCCCGAAGTACCGTCTGCACTCGATACGCGAGGATTTTGACAAGATATCCATAGCGATGTTCATCAGCGAGCTGCTCTACCGTACCCTCCTGCATTCCGAGCGGGACGAGGACCTCTACGATTTCCTGGAGGACGCCGTGCTGCGGCTGGAGGCTCTGGAGGGCAGTCCCGCGAATTTTCATTTGTGGTTCGTAGACCGGTACGCTGCCTATTTAGGATTTCCCTTCGAGAGCGGTTTTAACCTGGATTACAACCCTTTCACCCCGCAGCAGACTTCCCGGCTGCTCACATTTCACGAGGCCTCCTTCGAGGAAGCCCTGGCCGTACCGATGACCGGTGCGGAGCGCAAGGAACTGGTGGAGGCCGTCCTGCGCTGGCTGGAGTACCATACCGGCTCCCGTATCGACTTGCGTTCGGTGGCTGTCCTGCATCAGATTGCGAAAATCCGTTGATTTTTCCCGAATTCTCGCTAACTTCGCCAACGTTTTAAAAACACAGTGCGTCATGTCGGTATTGAACAGAACAGTGATGGCGGCGCTGAGTCCGCTGCTAAGGAGTTTTGACCGCGGGTGCGAGCATCCCGGGGCGGTACAGGAACACGTTTTCAGGCAGTTGCTGGAGGCGGGCCGGGATACGGCTTTCGGCCGGGAGCACGGGTTTGACCAGATACGCGGATATGCGGATTACCGGCGGGCGGTGCCGGTGCGGGAGTACGACGGCTTCGCGCCCTACATCGAGCGTCTGCGCCGCGGCGAGAACTACGTGCTGTGGAACCAGAAGGTGCGCTGGTTCGCCAAGTCCAGCGGCACGAGCTCGGACAAGAGCAAGTACATCCCGGTGACTCCGGCCAATCTCTCCGGCTGTCACTACCGCGGCTTCAAGACCATGCTGGCGGCCTATATCCGCCGCTATCCCGATTCGCGTCTGTTCAACGGCAAGGCCCTCACCCTCGGCGGCAGCGTCAAGGTGGACGAGCTCTCGGGCGGAGGCGCCAGGAACGGGGACTTGTCTGCCATCCTGCTGAGCAACAGCCCGTCCGTAGCAGAGATCGTGCGCACCCCGTCGCGGGACATCGCCATGCTGCCGGATTTCAGGCAGAAGATAGAGGGCATCTGCCGGGTGTGCTCGAAGCAGAACGTGACCAATTTCTCGGGCGTACCGTCCTGGAACCTGATTATGATAGAACGGCTGCTGGAGTATAATCATGCTCAGTATCTGACGGATATATGGCCTAACCTCGAGCTTTTCATGCATGGGGGCATCAGTTTCGAACCTTACCGGGAGCAGTACCGCCGCCTCATCCCTTCGGACCGGATGCATTATCTGGAGAACTACAATGCCTCGGAAGGCTATTTCGCCCTGCAGGACGACCCGTCGCAGAAGGGCATGGCCCTGACCATGGACAACGGGGTGTTCTTTGAGTTCATACCCATGCGCTCGCTGGATAAAGTAATGTCCGGGGAGTCGGACGAGGTCTATACCGTCGACGAGGTGCGCACGGGTGAGACTTATGCTATGGTGATAACCACCGGCAGCGGACTGTGGAGGTACCTGATAGGGGACTGCGTGCGCTTCACGTCCCTATGTCCTCACCGGATTGTCATCACCGGACGCACACAGTTGTACATCAATGTGTTCGGTGAGGAGCTGATGATTCATAACGCCGAGGAAGCACTTTCGGAGGCCTGTCGTGCATGCGGAGTCGAGGTGACGGACTATACGGTGGCACCGGTATTCATGGACGAGAACCATTCCAAGGGAGCCCACCAGTGGGCTGTAGAGTTTTCTGCAGGAAGTCAGCAGGCCGTGCAGGAACCCGGGAGGCTGCAGCAGTTCAGGGACGAGCTGGATGCGGCCCTTTGCCGGCACAACTCGGATTACGAGGCCAAACGCAGCGGGGATGTGACCATGACGAAGCTGGAGCTGACTCCTGTGTCCCCAGGAACATTCTACCGCTGGATGGAAGGCAGGGGAAAGACAGGAGGTCAGAACAAAGTGCCCCGTCTGAGCAATGACCGCCGTTTTATTGATCAAGTATTAAAACAGATATGAATAACAGAAAGGAAATCCCGGTGCTGCTCCTTACCGGATATCTGGGCAGCGGGAAGACAACACTGGTGAACCGCATCCTCTCCAATGAGAAGGGTATCCGGTTCGCCGTCATCGTGAACGATATCGGAGAAGTGAACATAGACGCGGACCTGATTCAGCGCGGAGGGGTGGTCGGCACTCAGGACGACAGCCTGGTGGCCCTGCAGAACGGCTGTATCTGCTGTACACTCAAGACGGACCTGATGAACCAGATTACCGAGCTGATACAGATGCGGCGTTTCGACTACATAGTCATAGAGGCCAGCGGTATCTGCGAGCCGGAGCCGATAGCCAGGACTATCTGTACGATGCCCAGGATGGATCCGAGGCTGGAGGACTGCGGCATCTTCCCCCGTCTGGACTGCATAGTGACCGTGGTGGACGCTCTGAGACTTCAGGATGAGTTCGCCTGCGGGGACAGCCTCATGCGGGAGAACCTGGACGAGGAGGATATCGAGAACCTGATTCTTCAACAGATAGAGTTCTGCAACATAGTCCTGCTCAACAAGGCTTCGGAGGTCACGCCTGAGGAGCGGTCCCGTATCAGCCGTATCATCGCCACTGTCCAGCCCTCTGTCCGCATCATTGAGTGCGATTACGGAGAGATAGACCTGAGCCTGATACTCAACACCCGGATGTTCAGCTTCAACCAGGTGGCCGCTTCGGCCGGATGGGTGCGCGGCATCGAGTCCACGCCCACCGAAGAGGAGGAGGCGGAGGCCCGCGGACATGAACATCACCACCACCATCACGACCATGACCACGATGAGGGCGAGGCCGAGGAGTACGGCATAGGCACATTCGTCTATTACCGCCGCCCTGCCTTCGATATAAACAAGTTCGACAACTTCGTCATCAAGCACTGGCCCCGGGAGGTGATCCGCGCCAAGGGCATCTGCTATTTTACCCAGGATCCGGACATGTCCTATATGTTCGAGCAGGCCGGAAGGCAGAAGCAGCTCAAGGAGGCGGGTCAGTGGTATGCCACCGCCCCGGAGGACGAACTGGAACAGCTCAAGGCCCGGGATCCCGGTTTCGCCCGCGACTGGGACGAGTACTACGGAGACCGCATGCAGAAGATAGTGTTCATAGGCCAGCACATGGATGTGGAGCAGATAAAGAAGGATCTGGATTTCTGTCTGGACTCCGGGGCTGATGTTTTCGGCATATAATTTGTTTTGAGACCGTAGAATTAACATAAACGCACAATAACGTAAGATGAAGTTTGCAAATACTACCTTCAGGAGAGCGGCGCTGTCCGCGGCGGCAGTGATGGCGGCCGCATTCTCCCTCTCCGCCCAGTCAGAGGATTTCAACACTGGCAAATATATGGAGATACAGTCCATGATTCTCAGGACGCTGCAGTCTCAGTACGTCGATACTGTGCAGCTTGATGACTTGCTGCACAGGGGGATAGATGCGATGCTGGCCACCCTTGATCCATATACGGTGTTCATTCCGGAAGAGAATGAGGAGGATCTGGATATCATGACTACGGCCAGTTATGGCGGTGTGGGAGCCCTTATTCAGAAGACTCCGCAGGGGTATATCATTATTGCGGAACCTTATGAGGGTTCTGCAGCCGTCAAGACGGGACTTCATCCCGGTGACACGATAGTGGCGATAGAAGGCGTCAATACCAAGGACCTGACAGCAGACCAATGCAGTGAGAGAATGCGCGGGCGTCCCGGTACAGTGCTCAATATGACAGTGGTCAGGGGACGTGGCGGAGATACTGTGGACGTGGCTCTGACCCGTGAGAGGATCCATGTACCGGATGTGGTCTATTACGGTTTTGTGAATGATACCACCGGGTATATCCAGATCAGCGGTTTCACCGTGGACGGCTCCAAGGATGTCCGCAGGGCCCTGGAGGATCTCAAGGCGGATGGAAGAATGAAGCGTCTGGTGCTGGACCTGCGCGGCAACGGCGGCGGTCTGATGAACGAGGCGGTGAACATTGTCTCTCTTTTCGTTCCCCAGGGGACACTGGTCGTATCGGCTAAGGGCAAGTATCCTGCCGCTGATTTTCAGTACAATACTGAAACGCCTCCGGTAGATACCCTCCTGCCCTTGATGGTGATGGTCAATTCGGGCTCGGCTTCTTCCTCTGAAATTGTGGCCGGAGCTCTTCAGGACATGGACAGGGCAACAATAGCCGGTGTCCGTACATACGGCAAGGGGCTGGTGCAGACCATACGGCCGGCAGGCTACAGCACCTCGCTCAAGCTGACTACGGCCAAGTACTACACTCCCAGCGGACGCTGCGTGCAAGCCATAGACTACAGCCACCGCAATGAGGACGGCAGTGTGGGATATGTCCCGGATTCCCTGAAAAAGGCATTCAAGACCCGCCTCGGCCGAACAGTATATGACGGGGGCGGAATCACGCCGGATATCGAGGTGGAGCCCAAATATTACAGTCGTCCGGTTATATCGTTGATATACAGTAATGTCATCAGCGACTATGCCATAAAATACTACAACACCCACGATTCCATCGCTCCGGCCGGTGAGTTCCTGCTGACTGATGAGGAATATGCCGATTTCGTACAGTTTGCGGCCCAGAAGGAGTTTGACGCCAGGACGGAGTCACAGATAGAGATGGAAAGGGTATTGGAGGCTGCGGAACGGGAGGGTCTGGACAGTACTCTCGACGGCCTTAAAGAGGAAATGGACGGGCTGTTGGAGCGCATCTCGCTGACAAAGGAGGACTTCCTCGAGGCCAACAAGTCCACGGTCAAGTCTCTCCTTGAGGATGAGATAGCCCTGAAGTTCTATCTCCGGGCCGGAGGCGCCGAGTCCGCCCTCCGCCAGGACAGCCAGCTTCAGCAGGCACTGGAGCAGTGGGACGGCACTATACCTGTGCAGCAGTCTGATCCGGAGACTGAGGAGTAATTCTGGAGAAGACCTGCCTGCGGGCGGTGACGGTCATGTAGACGTCGCGGGCGATGAGGTGGGCGAAGTAGGCCATGTACAGGGCCTGGATGCCCATCAGGCCGCGGAAGGCGAAGTAGCAGACGTAGAAGGAGGCGCAGGCCCAGATCATTCCGTTGCGGATGGCCCGTGCGGCGGTGGCTCCGATGAAGATGCCGTCCCACATGAAAGCCAGGCAGCTGAATGCGGGCATGATTATCAGCCATATCATATACGGTTTGGAGGCAGCTGTAACGGCTGCCTCTGTCGTCATGAGGCTTACCATCCACTGGCCTCCCACGCCGTAAGCCACGGTCGAGATGACGGCCAGGCCGGCTGTCCAGGTGAAGAGCAGCCGCACGGCCTTGTTCAGGGACGGTCTGTCCTGGGCTCCGATGTAGCGGCCGGTTAGGGCCTCGCCCGCGTAGGCAAATCCGTCCAGGATGTAGGAGTAGAGCATCAGCAGCTTCATGATGATGGTGCTGACGGCCAGCTGTACGTCTCCGTAGTGGGCGGCCAGGGAGGTGAATCCGCAGTATATCAGCATGAAGCAGAGCGAGCGCAGGAAGAGGTTGGCGTTGAGGACGTAGAACGACTTCATGTAGCGGAACTTCACGTGCTGCCGGATGTTGACGTGCCGCAGCAGCCTGCCGTAGTGCGTGAGCATCAGGACGGAGGCCAGGATGAGACCGGTGTACTGGGCGATGACCGTGCCGAGGGCCACACCGGCGAAGCCGAGAGGGGTGTGCAGGCCGAGGAAGATGCTCATGCCGAGGTTGACCACGTTGACCGTCATGTCCACCGCCATCGGGAAGACGGTATTCTGCATGCCTATGAACCAGCCTTTGAACACCATCAGCGAGAGGGTCGCCGGAGCGTCCCATATCCTGATGAAGAAATATTTCCGGGCCAGTTCCTGGACTTCCGCCGAGCAGTCGATGAAGAGGAAGGCAGCCTCGACGAAAAGCCATTGGATCAATATCAGGAATGAGGCTGAGAGCAGGGCTGTCGCCTCTCCCTGGACGAAGTAGCGCATTGCCCCGGGAAGGTCCTTGCGGCCGTAGGCCTGGGCCGTGAGGCCTCCCGTGCCGACGCGGAGGAATCCGAAGTTCCAGTAGAGCAGGTCGAAGAGCATTGAGCCTACGGCTATTGCCCCGATAGCAGCCACATTGCCCAGGCGGCCGGAGACACCGATGTCCACCATTCCCACGAGGGGGACGGTGATGTTGGCCAGGATGCTGGGTACCGCGAGGTGCAGGATCCGGCTGTTCATGGATCTGGGCGCGCTGTTCTCCGTATGTCTTTTCATATTGTCGTGCTATCTGTATTTTCCCTCCTCCTCGAGCATTCCGAGGTAGGACATGTAGCGTTCGGGGGAGACGGTGCCGTTCTCCACTGCCTCGAGGACTGCGCAGCCCGGCTCATGGGTGTGGGTGCAGGGCTTGTAGCGGCAGTTGTCGGCGACGCGGAGCATTTCCGGGAAATAGGTGGAGATCTCCTCCGGCTCGATGTCCACCAGGCCGAAGCCCCTGATGCCGGGGGTGTCGATGATGAAGCCGCCGCCGCTTGTGGGGTAGATCTCGTAGAATGTGGTGGTGTGGCGGCCCTGGCGGTATTTGTCCGATATTTCAGAGGTCTTTGGGTCGAGGGCGGGGTCGATGGCCTTGATGAGGGAGGACTTGCCCACTCCGGAGACGCCGCTGAAAAGGGAGATGCCGCCGCGGTTGCACTGCTCCCGGAGAGTGTCCACGCCCTGACCGGTGAGGACGGAGATGTCCATTATGGGGTAACCGGCGTCGGTGTAGATGCTGTGGAAGAGTTCGCTTTTGGCTTGCAGCTCCTCGGTGACGTAGAGGTCGGTCTTGTTGAGGAGTATTGTGACGGGGACCTTGTAGGCCTCGCAGGTGACCAGGAAGCGGTCGATGAAGGGCCATTTGGTCTCGGGGCAGTCGAGGGTGACGATGAGGTAGGCGGTGTCGATGTTGGAGGCGAGGATGTGGCACTGGCGGGAGAGGTTGGTGGACTTGCGGATGATGTAGTTCTTCCGCGGGAGGACCTTGGTGATGGTGCCCTCGTCCACGGGATTTCCGTCGGCATCCACCGGCACGGAGTATTCCACGCGGTCGCCTACCGCCACCGGGTTCGTGGCCGTAGAGCCGCTCAGCCGCAGTTTGCCTCTGACTACTGCGTTCAGCGGTTTCCACTGCGGCAGTTCCGACAGCAGGTAGTGGCTGCCGGTGTTCTTGACTACTGTCGCGGTTCCGGTATGTATTCTGTTCTCGCCCATGTGCTTTGTTTTGCGCCGCGAAGATACAAATTATTTGGCTGTGTAGCTTTCCAGAGTATAACTGCCTGCGACGCGAATTAAATAGGTTATGTTCCTTAACGAAATAATGTCGGGGAGCGAACAATTTTGTTAAAACGCTGATTGACAATATGTTCGTTTTTCGAGCCGAAGCGCTTAGCGTTTTCAAAAGGCTTACGGCGTAAGGTCTGAAATCGATACATCTGATTTCCAATGGTTTGTTGAGGGTGTTTCCAGCCCGACAAAAAATAGTTGAGAAGACTCCGCCTGACTGAGGCGACAAAGTCTACCTGACGGCTACATATACTGTAGCACCTCGGTAAAGTAAATAAATTTCCTTTACACCCGGTTTCTCACTATCTTTGTGCGAAAGGAAAATCCATAGTACCATGTACAGTTTAGCTGAAATCGACAAGATAGTCTCCAACGGGATATGCACCCTCGACCTGAAGGGTGAGCCCGCTGAGCTCTACACACCTATAGAATATATGATGTCCATCGGGGGCAAGCGGATCCGTCCGCGTCTGGCCCTGCTGGCCTGCTCGCTGTTTTCCGACAAGATAGAGTCAGAGCAGGTCTATCCGGCTCTCGGACTGGAGGTGTTCCACACGTTTACCCTGATTCATGACGACATCATGGACCGGGCCGATATCCGCCGCGGGCAGCCGACAGTCTACCGCAAGTGGAACGAGAACATCGCGATTCTCTCCGGAGACGTGATGTCGATACAGGCCTACGAGTACGTGTGCAAGGCTCCCGCCGACAAGCTCCAGACCGTGCTGGCCGTGTTCAGCGACACAGCCCGGAAGGTCTGCGAGGGACAGCAGTACGACATGAACTACGAGACCATGCCGGTGGTGACGATGGACGACTACATCATGATGATAGGGCTGAAGACATCGGCGCTGATAGCCGGTTCGGCCAAGTTAGGGGCTGTTCTCGGCGGTGCCGATGCGAAGTCAGCAGAGGCTCTGTACCGGTACGGCTACGACCTAGGTCTGGCCTTCCAGATTACCGACGACTATCTGGATACTTTCGGAGATCCGGCCGTGTTCGGAAAGAATATCGGCGGGGACATCGTGAACAATAAGAAGACCTGGCTCTACGTCGAGGCGGCCCGTCTGGCGTCCGGAGAGCAGAAGACCCGTTTCGGGGAGATCTTCCGGATGGGGGAGGACCGTGCGGCGGAGAAGATCGCGGCGGCTCAGCAGCTGTTCACTGAAATAGGAGTCAAGGACAATGCCGAGAAAGCCATAGAACACTATTTCCATAAGGCAATGGAGACTGTCGAGACCCTGTCCCTCGGGGCGCAGAAGCTCTCCCTGCTCGAGGAGTTCGCCACCCAGATAACCTACCGCCGCAAATGAGCAGGGGACACAGACTCGAGATAATGGCCCCGGCCGGATGCTTCGAGGCCCTCACCGCCGCGGTGCAGGGCGGAGCCGATTCGGTGTATTTCGGGGTGGAGGACCTGAACATGCGGTCCCACAGCGCGAACAATTTTACCCTGGCCGACCTTCCGGAGATAGTCCGCTACTGCTCGGAGCACGATGTCAAGACCTACCTGGCCCTGAACATTATTCTCTACGACGAGGACGTGCCCAAGGCCTACAGCACCCTCGACGCCGCCAAGGCCGCGGGAGTCACGGCCGTCATTGCCTCAGACATCACCACTATAGAGTATGCCCGCCGCATCGGTCTGGAGGTACATATCTCCACCCAGCTCAATATCTCCAACACCGAGGCCCTGCGCTTCTACTCGCAGTATGCCGACGTGGTGGTCCTCGCCCGGGAGCTCAACCTGGAGCAGGTCAGGACCATCAGCGACCGTATCGCCTCGGAGGGCATCACCGGGCCTTCGGGCCGTCCGGTGCAGATCGAGATGTTCTGCCACGGGGCCCTGTGCATGGCCGTCTCGGGCAAATGCTATCTGAGCCTGCACGAGAACGGCAAGTCGGCCAACCGCGGCTCCTGCCTCCAGCTCTGCCGCCGGGGCTACCGCGTCACTGACCTCGAGACAGGCTACGAACTGGAGATAGACAACAAGTACATCATGTCCCCCAAGGACCTGTGCACCATAGAATTTCTGGACAAGATGGCCGCAGCCGGCGTATCGGTGTTCAAGATCGAGGGCCGCGCCCGTCCGGCGGAGTATGTGCAGAAGGTGGTCAGCGCCTACCGGGCCGCCGCCGATGCCGTGGAGGCCGGTACCTTCACCTCGGAGTTCGGGGCCTCGTTCCGGGACCAGCTCTCGCAGGTGTTCAACCGCGGCTTCTGGGACGGTTACTACCAGGGTGCCCGTCTGGGCGAGTGGAGCAGCGTCTACGGCAGCAGTGCGACCATGAAGAAGGTCTATGCCGGCAAGGTGAACAATTATTTCTCCAATCTCGGAGTGGCCGAGATCCTGGTCGAGGCCGCCCCGCTGAAAGTCGGTCAGCACATACTCATCATCGGCCCCACCACCGGAGTAGTCGAGATGGACATCCCCGAGATCCGCGTTGACCTCGTCCCCTCCGACACCGCTCCCCAGGGTGTCGCCTGTTCCATCCCCGTACCCTCCCGTGTCCGCCGCGCCGACAAGCTCTATATCTTCGAGCGGAAGTAAAACGTGTCAAAGTGCGCGTTTTGAAGAGTGGAAAATATGTCAAAATGCGCGTTTTGGAATGTTAAAAATATGTCGAAATGCGCGTTTTGGTAGAAATTCGCTATATTTGTCAAGAAAAATTCAAGGATTATGGATACTCGTATACTCGAAATGGTCTTGACAGAGCAGGCGGAGGAGATGGAGCGTAAGAAGGCTTTGAAGTTCTGCGACAGGATGGAGGAGTCTTTGGTGAATCTGGACAGCACTCAGGCTCAGGTAGTAATAGGCGTGAGGAGGAGCGGCAAATCTACCCTGTGTTTCAATGTGTTGAAAAAGGCAGGGGTGAAATATGCATACGCCAATTTCGATGATGAGCGTCTGGCTGAACTGAAAGGTTCTGACCTGAACAATGTTCTTGAAGTTCTATACAAGATTCACGGAGACTTCAATTATCTGTTCATAGATGAGATACAGAATATCCCGGAATGGTATCTGTTTGTCAACAGGCTTCTGCGCACAGGTATGCATATCCTTGTCACGGGTTCCAATGCGAAGCTGCTGAGCGGAGAGCTGGCGTCTCATCTTACTGGCAGGCACAATCCCATACCGCTGTATCCATTTTCATTTGCAGAGTACTGTGAGTTCAGGAATGTGGACACTAAGAAATTGACGACTCAGGCCGTGGCCCTGCGCCGGGCGGCTTTTGATGATTATCTGAAGCAGGGCGGTTTCCCGGAAGTGCAGTCTCTTCCGGATACCAGAGGCTATATAACTGCGTTGGTGGACAGTATCCTCAAAAGGGATATCGAGCAGCGTTTCAAGGTAGTGTACAAAGCAGCCTTTGAGCTCATGACTCACCATCTTCTGAACGTTGTTCCAACAATAGTCTCTGACAGAGCGCTGCAGGCTGACTTCGGTTTCAAATCCGAGCATACTTCACGGAATTATGTCGGATACCTCAAGCAGGCATATCTTCTGACTGAACTTCACAAGTTCTCCTATAAAAGTTCACTAAGGGTTATAGGCGAAAAACTCTATCCGATAGACGTGGCGCTGATGAACAACAGGCCCGAAGCCATGGCAGCGGACAATCTCGGCTGGCGGCTGGAAACGGTGGTGTATCTTGAGCTGCAGCGCCGCTGCCGACAGGCCGGGCTGGACATTTACTATTTCAGCGACCGCTCCGGTGAATGTGATTTTCTGCTGTGCCGGGACAGGGCTGTCTTGCAGGCAGTTCAGGTCTCATACGATATCCTTAACCCCAAGACACGCCGCCGCGAGCTTTCCGGTCTGCGTCTTGCCGCCAGACGTACCGGCTGCAAGGAATTGCTGTTGCTCACTGACCACGAATATGAGGACATTGCCGCAACTGAAGACTGTCCTTCCATTTCAGTCCGACCGGTCTATGACTGGCTGCTGCACCGGTAGAAGCTAAGTCTTTCCCGATCTACATGGGCGGGTGTCGAAGTTAGACGGATGATGGGTAAGACTATTATTTATGTTGTGGACAAATTTGAAGTTCAACTTAAAATCCGCCCGAAAATAATGTTACCTTTGCAGGACGCAACTTGAAAAATCAACGGAGTTATGTCATTCGCCCACCTGCATGTCCATACCCAGTATTCGATTCTGGACGGTCAGTCCAAGATAGGGGACCTGATCGATACTGCCGTGGCCAACGGTCAGCCGGCCCTGGCTATCACTGATCACGGGAACATGTTCGGTGTGAAGGAGTTCCTGGATACGGTGGCCAAGAAAGGTGTTCCGCTGAAGCCCATCGTGGGCTCGGAGTTCTATGTGGCCGGGGCGAGCCGTTTCGACCGCAAGGGCCGCGAGGACCAGAGCTCCTACCACCTGATCATGCTGGCCAAGAACATGGACGGCTACCACAACCTCATCAAGCTCTCGTCCAAGGCTTACATCGAGGGTTTCTACTACAAGCCGCGCATCGACCACGAGCTGATAGAGCAGTACCACGAGGGGGTCGTCTGCTGCTCGGCCTGTCTGGGCGGCGAGGTGCCGCAGGCCATCATGGAGGGAAAGCCGGAGGAGGCGGAGCGTATAGCGGCGTGGTACAAGTCCATCTTCGGTGACGACTATTATCTGGAGGTGCAGCGCCACGAGACCGACGTGCCCGGAGCGGAGAAGAGCACCTTCGAGCATCAGCAGCAGGTCAATGCGGTGATCTTCCAGATAGCGGAGAAGCTGGGCATCAAGGTGGTGGCCACAAACGACGTGCACTTCGTGCGCAAGGAGGACGGCCCGGCCCATGACCGCCTGATCTGCATCAGCACCAACTCCGACTTCGACGACCCCAAGCGCCTGC
The DNA here is from genome assembly GCA_018712545.1 of Candidatus Coprenecus merdigallinarum. Classification (GTDB taxonomy): domain Bacteria; phylum Bacteroidota; class Bacteroidia; order Bacteroidales; family UBA932; genus Coprenecus; species Coprenecus merdigallinarum. Next base: position 12,386 of record DVGV01000014.1, read on the forward strand.
GCTACACCCAGCAGGAATACCTCAAGTCCACCGAGGAGATGTCGGCCATCTTTGCCGACCATCCCGAGGTGATATCCAATACCCTGGAGATCGTGGACAAATGCGAGGTGCTGAACCTCAACCATGACCCCATTCTCCCGGTATTCCCCCTCCCGGAGGGATTTACCGATTCCAACGATTATCTGCACCACCTTACCTACGAGGGTGCGCACCGCCGCTACGGGGAGGACATACCCGAGGCCACGAGGGAGAGGATTGACTTCGAGCTGGCGACGATCAAGAAGATGGGATTCCCCGACTATTTCCTGATAGTTCAGGATTTTATCAAGGCGGCCCGCAACATGGGTGTCTGGGTGGGGCCCGGACGAGGCTCCGCTGCCGGTTCAGTGGTGGCCTACTGCCTTACGATTACCAACATTGACCCGATAAAGTACGACCTCCTGTTCGAGCGTTTCCTGAACCCTGACCGTATCTCCATGCCCGATATCGACATCGACTTCGACGACGAGGGCCGCTACCGGGTGTTCAAGTACGTGGAGGACAAGTACGGCAAGGACCACGTCTCGCACGTGATTACCTTCGGTACGATGGCCACCAAGAGCGTTATCCGTGACGTGGGCCGTATCCAGAAGCTGGCCCTGGACCAGACCGACCGCCTGGCCAAGCTGGTGCCGCGCAAGATTACCGTGCAGAAGGAGAAGGAGGTGGATGACCCCGACCATCCCGGGCAGAAGAAGAAGGTGATGGAGCCCAAGGATGTGGACCCGACGATCAAGCTCTGCCTGGAGAAGGTGCCCGAGTTCAAGGAGGCCTTCAACAGCGGCGACCAGCTGGTCCACGACACCCTTATGTACGCCGAGCGCCTCGAGGGTACGGTCCGCAACACCGGCGTACACGCCTGCGCCACCATCATCGGCCGCGATGACCTTACGAACTTCATCCCGCTGAGTACGGCCAAGGACAAGGAGACCGGCAAGGACATCCTCGTCTCGCAGTTCGAGGGCAGCCTCATCGAGTCGGCGGGCATGCTGAAGATGGACTTCCTCGGGCTGAAGACCCTGACTATACTGAAAGACACGGTGGAGAACATCCGGCAGTCCCGGGGAGTGGACCTGGATGTCAACACCATACCGATAGACGATGCCGAGACCTATGCGCTGTTCTCGCGGGGCGACACGATAGGCGTGTTCCAGTTCGAGTCCGAAGGTATGCAGAAATGGCTCATCGAGCTGCAGCCTTCGAGGTTCGAGGACCTTATCGCGATGAACGCCCTCTACCGTCCGGGCCCTATGGACTACATCCCCGACTTCGTAGCCCGCAAGCACGGCCGGAGCAAGATCGAGTACGACCTGCCCGACATGGAGGAGTACCTGCACGACACTTACGGTGTGACCGTCTACCAGGAGCAGGTCATGCTGCTGTCCCAGAAGCTGGCAGGCTTCACCAAGGGTAAGGCCGACAAGCTGCGTAAGGCGATGGGAAAGAAGCAGATCAAGGTCATGGCCGAGCTCAAGGACGAGTTCTTCGCCGGAGGTCTGGAGCACGGACATCCCGAGGCCATACTCAACAAGATATGGAACGACTGGGAGGCATTCGCATCCTACGCCTTCAACAAGTCCCACGCCACCTGCTACGCCTGGGTCGGCTACCAGACCGGCTACCTCAAGGCCCACTACCGCGCCGAGTACATGGCCGCCGTCCTGAGCAACAACCTCAACAACATCGACGAGATCACCAAGTTCATGGACGACTGCCGCCGGGGGGGCATGAAGATTCTTGGCCCGGATGTCAACGAGAGCTACACCAAGTTCACCGTCAACAAGGACGGCAACATCCGCTTCGGCATGGCCGGCATCAAGGGCATAGGCATCGGGGCGGTGAACAGCATCATAGAGGAGCGCCGCAACAACGGTCCGTTCAGCGACATCTTCAATTTCATGGAGCGCGTTCCCTCCACCTCCGTCAATAAGAAAGGCGTCGAGGCCCTCGCATACTCCGGAGCATTTGACTCCTTCCCCGAGATCAACCGCGGCTCCTTTGCGGTGGAGGCCGGAAAGGGGGAGACCTGCCTGGACCTGCTGATCCGCTACGGCTCATTGTTCCAGAAGTCGGCTGAGTCCATGAAAGGCAGCCTCTTCGGGGACAGCGCTCCGATAGATACCGCCCGTCCTCCGCTCCCGGTCCTTCCGGAATTGGACCAGATAGAGATCCTCAAGAAGGAGAAGGAGCTGGTGGGAATGTACATCTCGGCCCATCCCCTCGACCGCTTCCGCTTTGAAATAGAGCATTTTACTACATTGGACCTGCCTTCCTGGAATGATTACGTGGACAGGGTGAGCACGAGCCGCAACCGGGAGGATTTCGATAAGGACCAATGGATTGCGGGGCTTGTCAGCAGCGTGGAGGTCAGGCCCAAGGCCAACGGCAACGGGGTATTCTGCCGCCTGACGATAGAGGACTTCAAGGGGTCAACGACATTTGCCCTCTTCGACAAGGACTATGAGGCGGTCAGCGGCTATCTCCGTCCGCACGAGTTCCTGCTGATGCGGGTCTACGTCGCCCCGCGGTTCAGGAATGTCGGGGACAAGGACAATAAAGTCCTGGAAATCAACGGCGGCCGCACCAAGGTCCGCGCCGTCTCCCTTTTGGCCAATGTGCGGGAATCGATGGTCAAGGACGTGATAATAGACCTTCCACTGGAAAGGATAGACGCACAGCTGCGCAAGGAACTGAAAAAGGCCTTGAGCCGGAATAAGGGCAGGGCGCACGTGACGTTCAACGTCTTCGATACAAAGGAAAGGATCAATGCAGAGTTTATTTCCCGAAAATACAGCGTCCTGGCATCGGATGAGCTTATAAGCTGGCTCGGCTCGGCCGGACTCAACTACAGAATCAACAAGTAAACCGTTTGCTATATGACCAAGGACATCAAGTATCTGGAGTTGCTTTCCAGGAGCTTTCCTACGATTCAGGCTGCAGTTACCGAAATTATCAATCTCGAGGCGATTCTCAACCTGCCCAAGGGTACGGAACATTTCATGACCGACCTGCACGGCGAGTATGACGCGGTGCAGCATGTGCTGCGCAATGCCTCCGGGGCGATTAAGCGCAAGGTGGACGAGCTCTTCGGCTTCCAGCTCAAGGAGGAGGAGAAGAAGGAGCTGTGCACCCTCATCTATTATCCCGAGCGCAAGCTCAAGCTGGTCAAGGCCCGGGAGAAGGATATGGCCGAGTGGTACAGGGTCACTATCGTGAACCTCGTGCGGGTGCTGGTGGCCTCGGCCTCGAAGTACACCCGCTCGAAGGTGAGGAAGGCCCTGCCTCCGGAATTTTCCTACATCATCGAGGAACTCATACATGAGTCCCTGACCGACAGCAACAAGCACGAGTATATCTACGCTATCCTCAATACCATCATAGCCACCGGTTCGGCAGATAAGTTCATCAGCGCCATGGCCTATGTCATCCAGCGGCTGACTGTCGACTCGCTGCACATCATCGGCGACATCTACGACCGCGGTCCCGGGGCGCACAAGATCATGGACCTGCTCTGCGAGTACCACAACGTGGACTTCCAGTGGGGCAACCACGACCTGCTCTGGATGGGAGCCGCCGCAGGCAGCGCCGCCTGCATGGCCAATGTCCTGCGCATCAGCCTCCGCTATGCCAACCTCGAGACCCTCGAAGACGGTTACGGCATCAACCTCCTGCCCCTGGCCACCTTCGCCATGGATACCTACGGAGACGACCCCTGTGCCTCTTTCCAGCCGAAGCTGGATTCCGGTGCCACCTTCGACGAGAAGACGGTACGCCTCATTGCCCAGATGCACAAGGCGATAACCATTATCCAGTTCAAGCTGGAGGGGGAGATAATCCGTCGGCGCAAGGAGTTCGGGATGGCTGACCGCAACCTGCTGGACAAGATAGATTTTGCCTCCGGAACGGTGCGGATAGGGGACAGGGACTATGCGATGAAGGACATGAATTTCCCCACCGTAGACCCGGCCCATCCCTACAAGCTGACGGCCGAGGAGAAAGGGGTGGTCAGCAAGCTTATGGGCAGCTTCACCAACAACGCCCTGCTCGACCGGCATATCCGCTGCCTCTACTCCAAAGGCTCGCTCTATCTCGTGCGCAACTCCAATCTCCTGTTCCACGGCGCCATGCCCCTCAACGAGGACGGTTCCTTCCACGAGATCAACATCCTCGGCAAGCCCTACAAGGGCAAGGCCCTCTTCGACATGGTGGACAAGGTGGCGCGTGCCGCCTACTACGAGGACAAGGACGAGAAATACCGCACCTACGCCCGGGACTTCATGTGGTTCCTCTGGTGCGGACCCTACGCTCCTCCTTTCGACAAGAACAGGATGACCACCTTCGAGCGGTATTTCATCGCCGAAAAGGAGACGCACAAGGAGAAGCACGGCTGGTACCTGCAGTACCGGGACGACCGGGAGATCTGCGAAAGGATTCTGGCCGAGTTCGGACTTACCGGCGAGCACACCCACATCATCAACGGTCATGTGCCGGTCAAGGCCTCCAAGGGCGAGTCTCCTATCAAGGCGGGAGGCAGGCTGCTGGTCATCGACGGCGGCTACTCCAAGGCCTATCAGTCGACCACCGGTATAGCCGGCTATACCCTGATTTTCAACTCCCACGGTCTTACGCTGGCCCAGCACGAGCCCTTCAAGTCCATCGACAGGGCTGTGCGGGACGGGGTGGACATCAAGTCCATGACCACTGTGGTGGACTATCTCGGCAATAGGATGAAAGTCGGTGATACAGACGTGGGTAAGGAGCTCAAGGAGCAGATACGGGACCTGACCGCCCTGCTCGAGGCCTACAGGGAGGGAGTCGTTTTTGAGAAAAATATTCCGGTCAATCGCAAATAAGTGCTACATTTGCGCTCCATTTTTGAGAATTAGGTATGAACTGGTTGGATTCCCTTCTGTTCTCAGATAGCGTGGCGCATGCGATTCTGATTATTTCCATTGTAATTGCGCTGGGGATTATGCTGGGCAAGATCAAGGTCTTCGGCATATCCCTCGGGGTGACGTGGATACTCTTCGTCGGTATCATCCTGTCCCATTTCGGATTTACCATCAATCCGTCGGTCCGCGGGTTCGTAAGTGACCTCGGCCTGATCCTCTTCGTGTTCTCCCTCGGTCTCCAGGTAGGACCCGGCTTCTTCTCCTCCTTCAAGAAAGGAGGACTGCGGCTCAATATGCTGGCCGTGCTTATCGTGGTGCTCGGAGTGGGCATAACGGTAGCCATCCATTTTATTACAGGTACGCCTATGCCGACGATGGTCGGAGTGATGTCAGGTGCCGTGACCAATACTCCCGGTCTCGGTGCGGCGCAGCAGACAGTCGCCGATATCACCGGAGCTGTGGACCAGACGATAGCCACAGGCTATGCGGTGGCCTATCCCCTCGGTGTGATCGGCGTTATACTCACCCTTCTGGGGGTAAGGGCCGTATTCCGTATCAACATCAAGAAGGAAAAATCGGAGATAGCCATGCAGGAGACATCCAAGGACAGCGCCTGCAAATTTGCCGTCGAGGTGCGCAATGAAGCTATCTTCGGCCGGACCATCTACGAGGTGGACCATCTTCTCAACCGGCATTTTGTAGTCTCGCGTCAGTATCATGCGGACGGCAAGATGGAGATTCCTACCTCCGAGTCAGTAGTCAACCAGGGCGACAGGCTTCTGATCATAACCTCTGCGGACAATGCGGAGGTGGTGAGCGCCTTTGTCGGCAAGAAGATAGACATGGCGCAGAGCGAGTGGGAGAAGCTTGACACCAACCTGGTATCCCGCCGTCTGGTGGTGACCAACAGCGAGATCAACGGCAAGAGTCTCGGAGAGCTCAATATCAGGGCGCAGTTCGGCCTCAATATCACCAGAGTTCATCGTGCGGGCATCGACCTGACGGCCAGCCCTGACCTGCACCTGCAGCTGGGCGACCGCATCATGGTGGTCGGTGGCGAGAAAGCCATAGCAAAAGTGGCGGCTCTGGTCGGCAACGAGGCCAAGAAGCTTCGCGAACCCAAGCTGATACCGATATTCATAGGTATTTTCTTCGGTATAATAGTCGGTTCCATACCCATCATGCTGCCCGGTCTGGCTCAGCCGCTGAAACTGGGACTTGCCGGAGGATCCCTGGTAGTGGCGATTCTCATAGCCCGCTTCGGCCCTAATTTCGGGATGGTGACCTATACTACCGCCAGCTCCAATATGATGCTGCGCGAGGTGGGCATTGCTCTCTTCCTGGCCGCTGTAGGTCTGGGAGCCGGCGAGGGCTTTGTGGATGCTGTGCTCGGCGGCGGATACATGTGGATACTCTACGGTTTCCTGATAACGGTCATCCCTCTGATAATAGTGTGCATTATCGCCCGTGTGGCCTTCAAGCTGGACTATTTCTCCATCTCGGGACTGGTCTGCGGTTCCCATACCAATCCCACCGCGCTGGCCTTTATGAACAACACGTTCGAGGAGTCGAGAATAGCCGTGGTATATGCTACCGTCTACCCCCTGGCGATGTTCCTGCGGGTGATAGTGGCGCAGCTTATGGTTTTGTAAAATATTAAAGTAGATTTAGATATGTCTCTCAAATGCGGTATAGTAGGACTCCCCAACGTGGGTAAGTCGACCCTCTTCAACTGTATCAGCTCGGGCAAGGCCCAGGCTGCCAACTTCCCTTTCTGCACCATCGAGCCCAATATCGGCTCCACGACGGTGCCGGATCCCAGGCTCCAGGTGCTGGAGTCGCTGGTGCATCCCAAACGGGTAGTGCCTGCAACGGTGGAGATAGTCGACATCGCCGGCCTGGTCAAGGGCGCCAGCAAGGGTGAGGGCCTTGGCAACCAGTTCCTGGCCAATATCCGCGAGACCGACGCCATCCTGCACGTGCTCCGCTGCTTCGACGACCCCAACGTCACCCATGTGGACGGCAGCGTGGACCCGGTGAGGGACAAGGAGATCATCGACCTCGAGCTGCAGCTCAAGGACCTCGAGACCGTCGAGAGCCGTCTGGGCAAGCTCCAGAAACAGGCCACGGGAGGAGACAAGCATGCCAAGAAGGCCTGCGAGGTGCTCGTGCGCTACCGCGAGGCCCTGCTGGCCGGCCGCTCCGCCCGTACCGTGGTGCTGGAGAATCCGGAGGAGGAGAAGATAGCCCATGAGTTCTTCCTGCTCACCGCCAAACCCGTGCTCTACGTCTGCAATGTGGACGAGGCCTCGGCTGCCGGCGGCAATGCCTATGTGGACCGCGTCCGTGAGGCCGTCGCCGGAGAGAACGCCGGAGTGCTGGTCATCGCCGCCAAGATCGAGTCCGAGATAGCCGAGCTGGAGAGTTACGACGAGCGCCAGATGTTCCTCGAGGAGCTGGGCCTGGAGCACTCGGGCATCGAGCGCCTGGTCCGCGCCGCCTACGACCTGCTCGGCCTGCGCACCTACTTCACCGCCGGCGAGCCCGAAGTCCGCGCCTGGACCATCAACAAGGGCGACAAGGCTCCCCGCGCCGCCGGAGTCATCCACACCGACTTCGAGAAAGGCTTCATCCGCGCCGAAGTCATCAAGTACGACGACTTCGTCAAATACGGCTCCGAAGCCGAATGCCGCGCCGCCGGCAAGCTCGCCGTCCAAGGCAAGGACTACGTCGTCGAGGACGGCGACATCATGCACTTCCTCTTCAACGTGTAGCCACTTCTGTCCCTCACATCTTCCTCTTCCCACCTTCCGAAGGTGTGCAGATTCCCCGCATTTCCGTCTCACCTTCCGAAGGTGCGTAATCGCCCGGGACCCTCTGTAGCTCCTGTACCCGCGTTTCCGTTTCCATCCGCCTCTTCCCACCTTCCGAAGGTGCGCGGATTCCCCGCATTTTCGTCTCACCTTCCGAAGGTGCGTAATCTCCCGAGGCCCTCTGTAGCGCCTGTACCCGCGTTTTCGTTTCCAGCCGCCTCTTCCCACCTTCCGAAGGTGTGCAGATTTCCCGCATTTTCGTCTCACCTTCCGAAGGTGCGCAATCGCCAGAGGCCCTCTGTAGCGCCTGTGCCCGCGTTTCCGTTTCCAGCCGCCTTTTCCCACCTTCCAAAGGTGTGCAGTTTTCCAGCGTTTTCTACTCACCTTCCGAAGGTGTGCAAATCCAGAATCGCCTCCAGACGTTCTGTCGTAGCCTTTGTGCCGTTTATGACATCCTCCCCATCAGAAGGTGCCGGGCGAAACGGTATATTGCCACCACCTTCTCATTTTCGTTATGTGCCAATCCGCATCGGAGGTGGCTCTCGGCGGTCCTGCCAGGTTCCCTGCCGAGGAGGTGACGGTGAAAAGCCACATCCGTCGGCACCTTTTCTGCAGCATTGGATACAAAGCGCATCTACGGGCCTTTTGAGCGGACCGGTACCGGTTACTCAGCTGGAAGGTGCCGATCAAAGCGCTGTTTCACATCCACCTTCTTGGTTTCGTTATAAACCGGCTCACTTCAGAGGCACTTCCTACCAACTTTGTCCGAGTTGCCCATCCGTCTCCTTGCCGCAACGGCAGCAAATTCCGCGATTCGGTGCCGTTGTGGAAGTGGCTTTTTCGCAACACCCTTGCAGTAGGCCTTCTGGACGGCATTGCCCATCCGTTTCCATGTCGCAACGGCAGCAAATCCCGCGAATCGGTGCCGTTGTGGAAGTGTCTTTTTTGCAGTACCCCTGCTACAGGCCTTCTGGACGGCATTGTCTTTCCGTCTCCTTGCCACAACGGCAGCAAAAGCCGTGATTTGGTGCCGTTGTGGAAGTGCCCTTTTTGCAGTACCCCTGCTGCAGGCCTTCTGAGCGGCATTGCTCTTCCGTCTCCTTGCCACAACGGCAGCGTTTCCCGCGATTTGGTGCCGTTGTGGAAGTGCCCTTTTTGCAGCACCCCTGCAGTAGGCCTTCTGAACGGCATTGCCTTTCCGTCTCCTTGCCGCAACGGCAGCAAATCCCGCGAATCGGTGCCGTTGTGGAAGTGTCTTTTTCGCAGCACCCCTGCAGTAGGCCTTTTGGACGGCATTGCCCTTCTGTTTCCATGCCGCAACGGCAGCAAAAGCCACGATTCGGTGCCGTTGCGGTATTCAATTATGATGTCAAAAATATTGACAATTTTCAAAAAATTAGACACTTTGTGTGTGAATAATAGACAATTAGGGAATTTAGAGAATTAGTCATATGACTGAGGATCAATAAGTTATGTGAAAAGGCATGATTATTGTTGTAATTTGTGGTGTATTAATACTTTAGCGACCAAAAACATGAAAAAACTCCTGATTCTACTGACAGCGGCAGCGGCTGTTCTGATGCTGCCTTCCTGTGTCCTTCACCGGCTGGTTCATTACGGGGTGCAGGACATTTACGACATCGATGCATTCCCGAGGGATACGATACACCGTGGCGATACGGTCTGGCGCTTTGCCGAGCAGGCACCGGAGGACCGGATTATGGATCTCTATCGTGAGCAGTGGATAAGGATTGACGGTGTAGATACATTGATTTACCGTACAGCGGATTCCGTCATGAGGGAGCACACCTCGACAGTATCTATTGTCGTAGTGCAGAACGACACGATAAAATTCGAGCATTATTACAAGGGTCTGGACACCTCGAGTGTGACGACCATTTTTTCAGTATCCAAGTCTCTGACGTCCATGCTGTGCGGAGTGGCAGTCCGGGAAGGTTACATCAAGAGCGTGCACGACCCGGTGACGGATTACATCCCGGAGTTGAGGGATGCCGACCCTATGTTCAGTAAACTGACTGTGGAGCATCTGCTGAATATGCGTGCCGGCCTGAAATTCAAGGAGACATACGCACCGAACCCGTTTACTGCGATGGCCCGTCTGTACTATGGGGTCAATCAGGAGAAGCAGATACGCAATCTAAGGTTCAAGGAGGAGCCTGGCGACAGTCACTATTACAGCAGTATGACCACGGCTATCCTCGGAGTCCTGATTGAGCGGGCTACTGGGCGGAGCTATGCGGAATATATGGAGGAGAAGATCTGGAAGCCGCTCGGCATGGAGTACGACGCCTATATCAGTCTGGACGACGCGAAGCACTGCTCTCCCAAGGCATACGCAGGCATCAATACCTGTGCAAGGGATTTGGCCAAGATAGGGAGGCTGTACCTCAACAAGGGCAATTGGAACGGAGTGCAGATACTGGATACGGCTTGGGTGGAAAAATGCTGGGACAAGGAAGGACTGTCCATACAGTATGCCTATTCGTATGGCTGGTATCCGGATGAAGAGTACATCATGAGAGCCGATACTGCTACGCAGTCATTCTCCGATTCTCTGGAAGTGGTTGCGCGTTTCGATGAACTGGGTGTGCCGGAAGACAAAAGAGTGTATTATTTCTATGAGAAGGACGGACGCGGAGGCCATTGGGAAGGCTCGTATGTTACGGGAGGATATATGGCTGTGGGTATCCTGGGACAGACGATACATGTGCTGCCGCAGTACAACGCAGTGATAGTGTGCCTTAGTGAGAGTAATTCATCTGAAAACGTTATCGTTGAATTTTTTAAGGCCTTTCCGAATCTCAGCTGGTCCGATGTCCGTAAGAAAGAATCCGAAAAAGCAGACAATGCCGATGAAAACGACAGCACTGAAGACAGCGGCGATTAGCATCGTCCTCTTGGCCTGCGCTGCGGCCCTCTGCCCCTCCTGTGTCCTGTACCGTGCGGTGGCGTACGGAAGTGAGGATGTTTATGATTACCGCGTATTTCCCCAGGATACGGTCCGTAGGAGCAGCCGGCCCTGGCATTTTGCCGAGCAGGCCCCGGAGAAAAGGTTGCTGGACACTCTTGTCTGGGATGCGGACCTGTATGTGGATACTGCCTTGAAATATCCAGGGCGGCCGGTGACGCTCGGAGAGCTGATGGAGGACGGAGGACCGGGCTCTATTATTGTCATCCAGAACGATACGATAAAGTTCGAGGAATACTACGGGGGTTTTGATCGCTCGACCGTCACCACTGTCTTCTCGGTATCCAAGTCCCTGACCTCCCTGCTGTGCGGAGTGGCTGTACGGGAGGGATACATCCGGAGTGTGGATGACCCGGTGACCGATTACCTGCCGGAGCTGCTGGATGCCGATACGATGTTCCGGCATTTGACTGTGGAACATCTGCTGCAGTGCCGCTCCGGCCTGAAATTCAACGAGAACTACTCAGTCAACCCGTTCAGCGGCATGGCCCGTCTGTATTACGGACCCAACGCCATGGCCGTTGTTAAGCGTCTGAGATTCAGTACGCGGCCAGGCGAGAAGCATTATTACAGCAGTATGGATTCGCAGATTCTCGGCCTGATCATCGAGCGGGCTGTGGGGCGCAGTTACGCGGAGTATATGCAGGAGAAGGTATGGGAACCGCTTGGTATGGAGTATGATGCCAGTGTGAGCCTCGACGACTCCCGTCACCGGGTGGCGAAAAGCTACGGCGGCATCACTACCTGCGCAATCGACCTTGCCAAGATAGGACGGCTCTACCTGAACAAGGGCAATTGGAACGGACAGCAGATCATCGACTCCGCCTGGGTGGAAAAGAGCATCTGCAGGGACAATCTGAATTATTTCTATGCCTATTGCTGGTACAATACTTCCAGGCACATAGTGAACAGCGAGGGTACATCCGAATTCTTCGGGGACTGGCACGAGGTGGCGGAGAGGTTCGATGAGCTGGGTGTTCCCAAAGACGGGAGGATGTTCTATACGCTCGGATGGAAAAAGGGGAACAATTCTACCGGGTGCCAGCTCGGTCCCGGCTATCATGCAGAGGGTCTGTACGGTCAGTATATCTTTATCCTGCCGGAGAAAAAACTGGTGATCGTACGGCTCGGCGAGCGGAAGCAGATAGATTATCCGGAAGTATTCGACAAGCTGGCGGCAGAGCATCTTTCGGAAGCGTTTTAGCGCTTATTCTTATGCCACAACGGCAGCATTTCCCGTGTTTTCCTGCCGTTGCGGAACAGGTATTTCCGTAGCACCCTTGTTATAGGCTCTGTGGTGCGTGTTGCATCTTCTTCCTCCTTCCACAACGGCAGCAGATCCCGCGATTCGGTGCCGTTGCGGTATGGCCACTCCTCCGTTTTTTTGACTATGGCCCTTCCCACGTAGGAAAATGACCCGATTCCGGCCGGCGGTGTCACTCCTTGCGCAGCGCGTCGACCGGACTGGTGTCGGCGGCCCGGATGCTCTGCCACAGGACGGTGAGGGTGGAGATGGTCAGGGTGAGGATGCAAGCTATGGCGAAGATCCACCAGTGCAGGTCGATGTGGTAGAGGTAGTCCTGCAGCCAGGAATGCATCAACAGCCATGCAATGGGTATGGCAATGACGAAGGCCAGGAGCACCAGTCTGAGGTAGTAGAGGATGAGGCTGAGCAGGATGCGGCGGCGCTCTCCTCCGAATATCTTCTTGACGGCTACGTTCTTGCGCTCCTGCAGCATGTAGTAGGTGCTCATCGCGAGCAGGCCCAGGGAGGAGAGCAGTACGGCTATTACGGTGAATATGAGGACTATCTTGAGAGTCTGCTTCTGGGTGGAGAAATTCTCCTCTATCTCGTCCTGAATATAGGAGGCCTCGAACTGGCGGTCCGGGCGGAGCTCGTGGAAGACAGCGGCTATCTGCTCGTATGCCTCGGCGGGGTCTCCGTTGACCTTGACCAGAACCGTCCACGGGAACCCTTCCCTCGGATAAGTGTGGTAGTTGAAAATCATGGCGGAGGACTGGGCATAGAGCAGCGGGCGGATCTTGAAGTCGTAGTAGATGCCTCCGATGGGAAATCTGTTGCCGCCCTCGAAGACGGCCTCTGGTGCGGATTCATCGATGCCCATCTCGCGGAAGGCGTATTCGTTGAACCACCAGGAGGCCTCAGCGGTGTGGTTGTCCTGTTTCTCACGGATGCCCAGTATCTCAAAGTAGGCGTCATCTCCCCGGAACTGCTGGAAGGATACCAGGCCGCCGTTGTAGTGCATGGTCAGGTTGTTGGTGCCGTACAGGGGTGTGCCCTCGCCCAGTCCGACGGCGTCCACGCAGCTGAGTTCCTGCAGCCTGTCCCGGAAGACGAAGGGACCGGATATATCGTCGAAGATATCGGTGCTGACGTTGAGGATGTTCTCGGTATTGTACCCTAGAGGGGCATTGATCATAGCCCTTATCTGTAGTGCCATGGTGAGTACCGCCACCAGCATTACCGCCGTGACAGCGTTCTGCACCACTATCATCACCCTGCTGTAGATGGTACGGTTGTGGGTGCGGAAGGTGCCGCGTACCACGTCGATGGGCCTGGAGGCAGAGATGATGGCAGCCGGAATGATGCCCGAGACCACGCTCAGCACCGCCGTGAGCAGCACCACGGCTGCGATGCTTGCCGCTGAGGCCTCCCCGAAGATGGAGAAGTCATAGCCTAAGAGCCGGGATGCCGCCGGAGAGAGCGCCTCCGCCAGCAGTACGGCCAGGAGCATTGCCGCGACGCAGAGTATGCCCGTCTCCCCGAGCATCCGGCCGATGACCTGCCCCCGGGAGTCCCCGAGCAGCCGCCTCGTCGCCATTTCCCTTGCCCTGAAACCGGCCTGGGCCGTTGTCAGATTGATATAGTTCAGCACCGCGAACAGCAGCAGGACAATGCAGACCGAGAGCAGCAGCATGACCAGGGATTTGTCCCCGACCCGGAGGCCGCTCCAAGTCGAGCCGCCGTGGAAATACAGCTCGTCCAGCGGAATCAGCACCACCTCCTTGCTTGCCCCGCCCTTGTATATCCACCAGTGCTCCTTGAAATATTCCAGCATGTCGGCGGTCTTGGAGACGATGTCCGCCCCGGGCCAGGTCATGATGAAGGTGAGGACCGAGCCGGAGTTGCCCAGACCCATATTGTGCGAAGGATTGAGCCGGGGCAGCCATTCCCCGCGGACCATGATGTCGCAGTAGGGGATGGTCGAGTTGTCGATGTCCTCCATCACTGCCGCCACATTGAGATCCACCTCGGAGCCCATCATCATTACCGTCACCGGCTGCCCTACAGGATCCTGGCCCGGGAAGAGGGTGCGGGCGAGCGTCCGGCTGATGACCGCGCTGTTGACCGACCCTTTCCATGCCTCATTGCTTCCCTCCGTCAGCCGGAACGAGAACATGTCGAAGAACGTCGAGTCCGCGATGCCGACCGTCCCGAGCACCATATTGTCCCCGGAATGTATCTCCATGGAGGACTGGCCGGCAAACGCAGTGGTCTTCTCTATCTCCGGGTAGCGCTGCCGCAGGTAGGTCTGCAGGTAGTACGCGCTCTCGTACTGCCGTTCGCTGGCCACCAGGTAGATACGGTCAGCGTTCTGCTGGAATGAGTCGGTGCGCAGCTGCTTGGTCACGTAGCAGGCGAGCAGCAGCACGAAGGCCATCGACACGGTCAGGCCGGTGATGTTGATGGCGGTGTAGAGTTTGTTCTTCTTCAGGAAGTTGAGGAATGAGTGCATGGTAGGTGGTGCTATAAGTCAGTTTTCGATTAAATAACGCTAAAATAGTGGAAATGTTGCATCCGTGTCCACAAAATTTGGACAGCAACGGTAAGTAGGGAAGCGGGGGTGTTTTGTAAGCGCTCGGGAATCAGGCTCTTACAAATCAGGGTGCGCTTCGCGAAGGCTCAGAAAGCTGCGAAAAGAACACGTTGTAATTGCAAATGCTTGATTTGCAGGCATTTGTGAGATAACCCCGCAGCACAGCATACCGTTGGCGGAAGGGCGGGCCGGGGGTAATTGACCAAGTCAGATCAGAACCCGTTGAGCGGCAGCAGCACTGTCGGCAGCAGCAGAAGGAAGCCCAGGACAATGAGCACCAGGATGAACTTCCAGACCCAGCGGACCCACTTGGCGTAGGGTATGCCGGCGATGCCGAGGACGGCGATGAGGACGCCTGAGACGGGGGTAATCATGTTGGTGAAACCGTCGCCGAACTGGAAGGCGAGGACGGTGGCCTGGCGGGAGAGTCCGATCAGGTCCGAGAAGGGGGCCATGATGGGCATTGTGAGGGCGGCTTTGGCAGTGGCCGAGGGCATGAAGAGGTTGATACCGGTCTGGATGCCGTACATGGCTGAGAGCGAGCCGATCTTGCTGCCCTCTCCGAGGCCGGAGGCCATCGAGTAGAGTATGGTGTCGATCACCCGGCCGTTCTCGAGGATGTGGATGATGCCGGCGGCCAGGCCCACGACGAGGGCGGCGGAGAAGATGTCCTTCGCCCCTTCGAGGAACTCCCGGGCGATGCGGTTGGCATTGTACCCGGCGGCAATGCCTGAGAGGATGCCGAGGGCGAGGAACAGGGCCGCAATCTCTTCAATGTACCACGAATAGCCGAGAGCCCCGACGATGAGGTACAGCACCGAGAACAGCAGCATGGTCAGGATGAAATACCGGACATTGCGCCTCAGGGCAATGAAGGACAGGACAATATAGCAGAGCGACACGGAGGGTAGGAGCCACGCGGCGCGGTAGGTGCCGTTGCCCACGCTTATAGTGCAGTCGTCCGCGTAGAAAATGGAGAAGAGCACCACGGCCGCCGAGGACAGGGCGAAGGCTATCCAGGAGGAGCGGGTCCGGAGCACGTCGGGCTTGGAGGAGGCGTCGGCGGCTTTCTCCCTCCAGCGGGCGTCCGCCTCATACATCACAGACCGCTGCGGGTCCCGGTGCACCTTGTGCGCGTAGCGGAGCACGAATATGATCATGGCCAGATTGAGCACCGCCCAGCACACGAGCCGGTACTCGAAGCCGGAGAACATCGGCAGTCCCGAGAGATTCTGCGCCACCCCGACCGTGAACGGGTTGAGGACCGCCCCGGCAAAGCCCACATGCGCCGCCACATACACCATGCACACCCCGACTATCGAGTCGTAGCCCATGGAGATGGCCAGCGGCACTATCAGCACCGTGAAAGCGATGGTCTCCTCGCTCATTCCGAAGACCGCCCCGAAGACCGAGAACAGCAGCATGATCAGCACCAGAACGATATTGTTCACGCCGACCGCCCGCAGCACCCGGAACCTCTCTAACCGCGAAGTGAAAGCTAAGAACGAATGAATCCCCGCATCCACCGCCTTGGCCGAATTGACGATCCAGAACGCCCCGCCGATGATCAGCAGGAAGACGATGATGCCCGCCTGAGCCGTGAATCCCTCGTAAAGCGAGGTCATGATCTGCCAGGTCTGCGGCACGGACTCCTGCTGGACGAAGGTCACCCCGTCGTCCCCCGTCACATATTCCCCGCCGGGGACAAACCAGGTTGCGGCCGCGGCTATGAGCGTCACGGCGAAAATAATTACATAGGTGCTCGGAAATTCCAGCTTTCGGTTCAGCAGTTTCATTTCACAAAAATAATGTTAAATTTGCGGAAAATAAAAATTCCTATCCTATGAACATATCACCCAAAGCCCAGCATTACATCGATCTCGAAGACCGTTACGGAGCCCACAACTATCATCCTCTGCCTGTAGTCCTCTCGCGCGGCGAGGGCGTCTACGTATGGGACGTGGACGGCAAGCGCTACTATGACTTCCTGTCGGCCTATTCGGCTGTCAACCAGGGACACTGCCATCCCAAGATAGTAAAGGCCCTGTGCGACCAGGCCCAGAGGCTCTGCCTCACGTCCAGGGCATTCTACAACGACTGCTTAGGACCCTATGAGGAGATGGCCACCAAGTTCTTCGGCTACGACAAGCTCCTGCCCATGAACTCCGGTGCCGAGGCCGTCGAGACCGCCCTGAAGCTGGCCCGCCGCTGGGGATATGTCAGGAAGGGCATCCCCGAGAACGAGGCCCTCATCATCACCTGCGAGGGCAACTTCCACGGCCGCACCATCACCATCGTATCCATATCCACCGACCCGGACAGCTACTCCCAGTACGGTCCCTTCACCCCCGGCTTCATCTCGATTCCCTACGATGACAGCGAGGCCCTGCGCAAGGTCCTGGAGGAAAAGGGCGACAAGGTAGCTGCTTTCTTAGCGGAACCTATCCAGGGCGAGGCCGGAGTCTACGTGCCCCACGACGGCTATCTGAAGGAGTGCTACGACCTCTGCAAGAAGCACAACGTCCTGTTCATCGCCGACGAGGTCCAGACCGGTATCGGACGCACCGGACGCATGTTCGCCTGCGACCATGAGGGCATCCGTCCCGACATGATAACCATCGGCAAGGCCCTCTCGGGCGGTGTGCTCCCCATCTCGGCAGTCCTGGCCGACGACGAGATCATGCTGACCATTAAGCCCGGCGAGCACGGCTCCACCTTCGGAGGCTTTCCTCTCGCGGCCAAAGTGGCGGTAGCGGCCCTCGAGGTTATCCGCGACGAGCATCTGACCGAGAATGCCGAGAGGCTCGGCAAGATCTTCCGGGAGGAAATGGCCGGGATCAATTCCCCCTTCTTTAAGTCCGTCCGCGGCAAGGGACTGCTCAACGCCGTCATCACCGAGCCGCAGAAGGGTCTCGAGGCCTGGGACATCTGCCTGGCAATGGCCGATAAGGGTCTCATCGCCAAGCCCACCCACCGGCACATCATCCGCTTCGCGCCCCCTCTCGTCATCAACGAGGAGCAGCTGCGCGAGGCCGCCGGCATCATCAAGGACGTATTCGAACATCTCTAAAGACAAGATATCACCATGCAGACGACATCCAAGGTACTGATGGTCAAGCCCGCCCGTTTCGCCTTCAACCCGCAGACGGGCGGCAACAACGCATTCTCCCGTCCCGGCCGCGAGTCTTCAGCCCAGGAGAACGCCCTGCGCGAGTTCACCTCCTACGTCGCCCTCCTCAGGGCCAATAAGATAGACGTGGTCATCGCAGAGGACACCCCTCATCCGCACACCCCCGACTCCATTTTCCCCAACAACTGGTTCAGCACCCACGAGGACGGCACCCTCGTCCTTTATCCCATGTCCGCTCCCAACCGGAGGAATGAGCGCAAGCCGGAGGTTCTGGATGTCATTCGGAAAAATTTCGAGGTGCGCCGTCTCATCGACCTCACCTGGTGGGAAAATGATAATCTCTTTCTCGAGGGGACCGGAAGCATGATACTCGACCGGGATAACAGAATTGTTTATGCCTGCAAGTCCTACCGTACCTCTGAGCAGGTGCTCGCGGATTTCTGTAAACAGATGAGTTATACTCCGGTATTTTTCGAAGCTTACGACCGCAACGGAGTCGCCGTCTACCATACGAACGTGCTGATGAGCCTCGGCACCGCCTATTGCATCATCTGCACCGAGTCCATCCGTCCGGAGGACCGGGAGAGGGTCCTGGCCTCCATCACCGGCAGCGGCAGGAAGATCCTGGACATCTCATTTGACCAGCTGGAGAGCTTCGCCGGCAACATGCTCGAGCTCAGCAGTCCCTCCGGCCGCCCCGTCCTCGTGATGTCCGCCACCGCCCGCAAGAGCCTCACCACGGAGCAGAGCCGCGAGCTCAGCGCACACTACAAGCTCCTCTCCCCCCAGCTCGACTACATCGAGACCCACGGAGGAGGCTCCGCACGCTGCATGCTCGCCGAGATGTTCTAGTATGAGGCGAAGTTTATCGGTGATAATTATATCCGCTGCCGTCCTATGTCTTACAATAGTCTCCTGCTCAGACAGGACCAGCAGCCGGAGCCGCATCCAAGGGGTGCTGTCGGCTGCCGATTCCCTGATGATGACCGACCCTCAGGCGGCGCTGGACACCCTTCTTGTTATAGACAGCGCGGAAATCTCCGGTCTCATGGAATGCGACCGTGCCTACTGGGCTCTGTTGAAGACGGAGGCCCGTTATAAGTGTTACCTTCCAGTGGATAAGGATACATCTATATTCGAGTCAGCGGTGTACTATGATCGCCGTGGAGTGGATGATAGGCTGGCGCGGTCACTGATTATGGCCGGAGCCGTATTGTCAGAGCAGGGAATAACGGACCGGGCGATGAAGGTATATAAGGATGCGGAGCAGATATTGAAGAAATCCGGAGATCTTGAGCAGCAAGGATTATTGCATACGCGTATAGGAGAACTGTACCAGAATAGTGTTGTCCATTCCGAAGAGGCCGTATTCAGGTACAGAAAAGCCCTTGAGTGTTTTGGGGAAGCTGGTCTTGAAGAGAGGGAGGCATTTGCCCATATATCATTGGGAATGCTTTTAATAGAGAACGACAAAGACTCGGCGGAGATGCATTTGTCCAAAAGTCTGGAACTTGCTCGTGAGACAGGTAGCCGTTTGTGTGGTATAACGGCTTACCGTTCAAGAGTGTATATGTATAAGCATTACGGAGATGATAGTTCTGTGATAGGAAGTGCCCGTGCAATGTTCTCGGAATATGGAGTCAGTCCTTCGAATGATGCGGAGTGTGAGATATATAATGGGGTGACGATGAGTGCTGCTAAAAGTTACATGAATCAGGGAATCTTGGACAGTGCCCTTCTGCTTGCAGGGCGTATATTCCCCCGGTCAGTAGAAGACAGTCTGTTGTTGCTGTCGCTGCGGTCTGAATTGTCTGTTGCGGTGCAGGACTGGGAAAGTGCATATGTCAATAATGCATCAGCAGGCCGTATAGCAGGAGAATTAATGCGCAGGAATTATGAAAACCATCTGCAAGAAGTAGAGCGGAGGTATGATAATGAAGTGCTAAAAAATAACCTCCAGGCAGTTAGGCTGAAAGGAACTGTGTTGGCAGTGGTGCTGTTAATGCTGCTGCTGTGTGTTACTGCTCTGTATTTCTTTTTAAAGGCAAGGATGAGGTCAAAAGATTTGACTTATGCAAAGGCCCTGGGAGATGTCCGTGCCATGCAGGTTGAGCTTTATAGGGTCAAGGAGGAGTCAGCGGCTTTAGTAAGCCGGGTTCATGCCGGGCAGCAGGAAGCGGACATGCTGAGAAACGAGCTGAAGAAAGTCAAAAGATTGTCCGAAGATGAAGAGGACGTCCGCCAACTCAGAAGAGCCTTGCTCTGTCAAGTTTCATCCAATATGGAATTGTTGTCATTAAACGGGGAGTTACTTGGTATAATGGAAAATCTGGCCAATATCTGCTACGTTTATGAGGGTTCATCAAAAATATCGGAGAAAGTTGGAGGAGCTTTAAAAAATATTATTTCAGAATCCAGTGTGTATCCGCGTGTGGAAAAAATGCTGGATGCGGCTTTCCCCGGATTTATGGACGGAATAGTGAATGACTATCCATGGCTTGATGATAATGAGCGAAAGTTGATTACTCTGATGTGTTGCGGATTTACCACAGTAACCGTAAGCATTATGATGAGATCGGATGTGCCTAGTCTTAATTCCAAGAAGTATCGTCTCGCCAGGAAAATGGGCATATCCGGTAGGTTGTCTACGTATTTGAAAAAAAGACAGCAAGAGTATGCAGCAAATAGTGGGAGCGTCACTTTGTAAAAAGACATAAAGAATTAATATTCAGTTATTTATTGTGTATCTTGCGTCACTAATGTAATTTGGCTGGAGGAGGTTGTATTTATATTTTTGCAGGTGTAACATATGAAATACCCAACGAATTATGAATATGAATATGAAAAAGACGATTGCCAAATTTTTAATACTGGCGGCATTATTTTTATCCGCTGCAACGATATCAGCAGAGGAAAAGGACGGTCAGAAGGTGTACCGGGGAACAGTGTCCATAGGATACACCGCGCCGCTTAATTTCAACGTCCGCACCACTCACGGTGTTGTGTACGACAGGAGCAATATCTTCATAGGGGGTGAGGCTCAGTACCGCTTCGGCTTCGAGGACGGGAGCATTGTTAAGGCCGGTGCTGCGTTCAGGTGGTCCTATGTATCCCGGAAACTGGTGGACGCCTACCTTGGCTGCGGCGGCGGACTCCATGTGAGCAAGAACGGTTCTACGGGGCTGAACGGTGAGCTTGTGAACAATTTCGGCATGGGGCTTTACCTTTCGCCCGAGCTGGGTGTGGGTATCGGCCTGGGTAACGGCGACTACATCGATATCTCTATCGACTTCCCGCTGGACTTTTATCTGTACGGCCGCCGCCGTACACAGCCGCTCGGAAGCACCGAGGTAGTGTCTCCAGGCTTTACGGGCCTGGAGACTTACAACTATCCCGGTATAAGCATAGGCTATAGGTTCTGATATCTTGTCTCTGTGATGCTCTTTAGAATCCGAAATCGAGCTCGCAGACTTTTGTTGAGGCTACGGAGGTCAGTGTTCCGGTGTTTACGTCCACGGCTACCGCGAATGCTGTGAACTCCATGACCTGTCCTACCTGGATGGGGTCCGAAGTGGCGGGGCCGATGAAAGCGGTGTCCATCATTTAGTCATAGACGGACATTCCGAAAGCGGATACCATATACAGAACCTCATTAAGCATGTCCTGATAGGCTTCGGTCACTTCCTCCGGGGTGCCGGTGCCGTTGTAGACATCCATCAGATAGTACACGTCATCACTGCTCGGAACTGCGGATATGGTGGCGTAGGGGAAGTCCTGTGCCGTATGCATAGACGATGTACTCCGTGTCAGGGGAGAGATCTTTTGCCGAGTCGTCTATCCCGCCTTTCATAAGGACACTTTTGGCCAGGAATTCCTCGTAGGAAAATTTAAATTAATACTGTCTTTTCTGCAAATGTCATATCTGCGGATGAAGTTTGCAAATCCGGATAATTGCAATTCGTCAAAATTGACGGAGAGTCATGAATTGCCGCTGGCTCCGCGACTTCCGTAACTAATATTTAACATCAAAAGTCGGCAAAAAAATTAGGCAGAATAGGTTTTTTATGTATCTTTGCAGCCCGTTTAATTTGACGGGAATAATGTAAAGTTTAGATTAACAAACATTTATGCCAACAATTCAACAGTTAGTTCGCAAAGGACGCGAGGTTATCGTCGAGAAGAGTAAATCTCGCGCGTTGGATGCTTGCCCTCAGAAGAGAGGTGTGTGCGTGCGTGTCTACACCACCACTCCCAAGAAGCCTAACTCGGCTATGCGTAAGGTAGCCCGTGTAAGACTTACCAATCAGAAAGAGGTCAACGCATACATCCCCGGTGAGGGCCACAACCTTCAGGAACACTCCATCGTGCTGGTGCGCGGCGGCCGTGTGAAGGACCTTCCCGGTGTACGTTACCACATCCTTAGGGGCGCTTTGGATACAGCTGGCGTGGAGGGACGTACTCAGAGCCGTTCACTCTACGGAGCCAAGAGACCGAAGAAGACAGCCGCTAAGAAGTAAACATTTTATTAATTTTTCCTAAAGTATCAAAAAATGAGAAAATCGAAGCCTAAAAAGAGGATTCTACTTCCTGATCCCAAGTATCATGAAGTTCTGGTCACACAGTTTGTGAACAACCTCATGCTCCAGGGTAAGAAGAGTATCGCGTATTCTATTTTTTACGACGCCATCGACATGGTGGGCGAGAAGATGAAAGATTCTGACAAGGCTCCTCTCGACATTTGGAAAAAAGCGTTGGAAAACATCACCCCTCAGGTGGAGGTAAAAAGCCGCAGGGTTGGTGGAGCGAACTTCCAAGTTCCGACCGAGGTGCGTCCGGAAAGAAAAGTCTCTCTCGCGATCAAGAATATGATAGTCTTCTCGCGCAAGCGTTCCGGTCACTCCATGGCGGAAAAGTTGGCCGCAGAAATTATGGCAGCCTATAACTGTGAAGGTGCTGCCTACAAGAGAAAAGAAGATATGCACAAGATGGCAGAGGCTAACAAGGCCTTCGCCCATTTCAGATTTTAGCGTTTAAAGATTAGCTGATGGCAAGGGATTTAAAATACACCAGAAATATCGGTATCATGGCTCACATCGATGCCGGAAAGACTACCACGTCCGAGCGTATCCTGTACTATACGGGAAAAACTCATAAGATAGGTGAGGTGCATGACGGAGCTGCTACCATGGACTGGATGGTCCAGGAGCAGGAAAGGGGTATAACCATTACTTCCGCTGCCACCACAGCCTTCTGGCATTACAACGGAGAGACCTACCAGATCAACCTGATAGACACTCCGGGCCACGTGGACTTTACCGTGGAGGTCGAGAGATCTCTACGCGTACTTGACGGAACTGTAGCGACATTCTGCGCAGTAGGCCGCGTACAGCCTCAGTCTGAGACCGTATGGCGTCAGGCTGACAAGTACCATGTTCCCAAGATCGCCTACGTCAATAAGATGGACCGCGTAGGAGCAGACTTCTTCGCCGTAGTGGATGAGATCCGCGAGAAGCTGGGCGCCAACCCTCTTCCCATCTGCATCCCCATCGGAGCGGAGGACAAATTCGCAGGTATCGTAGACCTGATAGCCATGAAGGCCATCTACTACGATCAGGACAGCAAGGAGCTCGTCAATTACGAGATAAAGGACATTCCGGCCGACCTGCAGTCTGAGGCAGAGGAGTGGAGGAACAAGTTGCTGGAGACTGTCGCCGAGTATGACGACCGTATTCTCCAGAAATTCTTCGATGACCCTGCCACCATTACCGAGGATGAGATTATCGCCGCTATCCGCAAGGCTACCATCGAGATGGCAGTCGTGCCCATGTGCTGCGGCTCCTCATTCAAGAACAAAGGTGTACAGTTCCTCCTGGATGCTGTCATGAGGTATCTGCCCTCTCCTCTGGATGTTCCCGAGGTGGAAGGCACCAACCCCACCAATGACAAGCCGGAGGTACGCCGTCCCGATTCCAAAGAGCCTTTCTGCGCCCTGGTATTCAAGATTGCCACTGACCCCTTCGTGGGCCGTCTGGCATTCCTCAGGGCATATTCAGGAAGACTGGATGCCGGTACTTACGTGCTCAACACCCGCTCCGGCAAGAAAGAGCGTGTGGCCCGTCTGTACCAGATGCACTCCAACAAGCAGAATCCCATCGACTTCGTAGAGGCCGGCGACATCTGTGCCGCAGTAGGCTTCAAGGAGCTGCGTACAGGTGATACCATCTGCGACGAGAACCATCCCATCGTCCTGGAGTCCATGACCTT
This sequence comes from Candidatus Coprenecus merdigallinarum, assembly GCA_018712545.1. Lineage (GTDB taxonomy): Bacteria > Bacteroidota > Bacteroidia > Bacteroidales > UBA932 > Coprenecus > Coprenecus merdigallinarum. The sequence continues at coordinate 36,352 of DVGV01000014.1, forward strand.
CCCTGATCCCGTGATCGGACTGGCCGTGGAGCCCAAGACCCAGAAGGACCTCGACAAGCTCGGCATCGCCCTCGGCAAGCTTTCCGAAGAGGACCCCACATTCACCGTGCGCTCCGACCATGAGACCGGACAGACCGTCATCAGCGGTATGGGTGAGCTCCACCTGGAGATCATCGTGGACCGTCTGAAACGCGAGTTCGGCGTGGAGATCAACCAGGGTGCGCCTCAGGTCAACTACAAAGAGGCCATCCGCTCCACCGTACAGCATCGTGAGGTATTCAAGAAGCAGACCGGCGGCCGCGGTAAGTTCGCCGACATCATCGTCGAGATCGGACCTGCCGACGAGGGAGTCACAGGACTTCAGTTCATCGACCAGGTCAAGGGAGGAAACGTTCCCCGCGAGTACATCCCCGCAGTGGAGAAGGGCTTCAAGTCCGCAATGGCCAACGGTGTCCTTGCCGGATTCGAGGTTCCCTCGCTCAAGGTCACTCTGCTCGACGGATCGTTCCACCCCGTGGACTCCGACGCCCTGTCCTTCGAGATCTGCGCCCGCATGGCATTCAGGCATGCCCTGCCCAAAGCTAATCCTATTCTTCTGGAACCTATCATGTCATTGGAAGTCGTTACTCCCGAGGATTACATGGGTGACGTCATCGGCGACCTCAACAAGCGCCGCGGACAGATCACCAACATGGACTCGAAGGGCAACGCGAGGATCGTCAAGGCCAAGGTGCCCCTTGCAGAGCAGTTCGGCTATGTCACCATCCTCCGTACCATCACTTCGGGACGTGCGACCAGTACTATGGAATTCTCGCATTACGCAGAGCTTCCCGCCAACCTCGCCAAGGAGGTTATCGAAAAGGCCGGCGGAGCCCGCAAGTATGACGAGGACGAAGAATAACCAGATTAAAATTAAAAGCAATGAGCCAAAAAATAAGAATAAAACTGAAATCATTCGATCACGCTCTCGTGGACAAGTCCGCGGACAAGATCGTGAAAACGGTGAAGGCTACCGGTGCTGTCGTGAATGGTCCTATACCCCTTCCTACAGACAAGAAGATATTCACCGTGAACCGTTCGACTTTCGTCAACAAGAAGTCGCGCGAGCAGTTCGAGCTTAACTCCTACCGTCGTCTCCTCGACATCTACAGCTCGACACCCAGCACCGTAGACGCTCTGATGAAACTCGAGCTTCCCAGTGGAGTCGAAGTTGAAATCAAAGTTTGACGATAAGAAAAAAACACTATCTTTGCAGCTCTGATTCAAAGATAGTGATTAGGACCCGTAGCTCAGTCGGTTAGTAGCACCTGACTCATAATCAGGGGGTCGCTGGTTCAAGCCCAGCCGGGTCCACCCTCAAAACCAAGGAGTTGCAGTGATGTCTGCGACTCCTTTTTTCTTTCCGGCACCAACAAAAGCACTAACATTTTCAGGCGCATCTGGGAGCATCTGCAAAAGAGTATGTGTCGGGCAATAAAATGATAACCTTCGAAGGTGATACGGAAGGGTGCAGCAATGGAAAGCAGAGAAGCACCCCGTAAATGCAATGTGCTTAATATGTGACAGTTACGATTTTGACGAGAAGATTTAGTCGCTATCTGAGGGCGCGGCAAGAGCACCGGCTCTCTGCAAGGTGTTGATTATTCGCCTATTACGATATGGCTCTGCTCCCGTGGTTACCATTGTTCACGCCATTCCAGAGAAGATGCTGTCCTGACCGTTCAGGATAACGCAATTTTTGACAATTGCACCGGAAATCGGAATTACCCGGGTTTTTCTTTTAATTTAAATAATCCTGTTTACAGATAAAAGTGTTATATTTGCCATATAAGCCACGGAGTTATGAAATCGAGCGACATACTTAAGGAGATAAAGCGGATAGCCAAGGAAGTTCTCCCGAAAGGAGCGCGGTTGATACTGTACGGCTCCAGAGCGAGGAATGAGGCAGATGAGGAGTCCGACTGGGATTTGCTGATACTTCTGGACAAGCCGAAGATAGAGCATGGAGATTATGACAACGTGCTTTACCCTTTTGCCGCACTGAGCTGGGATGTCGGGGAGCTGATAAGCCCTGTTATCTATACCAAGGAGGAATGGGGAAAATGCTCGTTCACTCCATTTTACAAGAATGTTGAACAGGACGGAATAGTATTGGTATGAGACTACAGGAAGATGAACGCCGGATTATAGTCAATTAGTCAATGAAAAAAGCGATTACAACTGCGTCTATGTTACAACTGCAGAAGAAATGCAGCCGCTGTTTGAGCCTGTACGGGAGTTCTTAGCAGAGGTCGGTAATCTGATAAAGGAATAGGCCTTAGAAGAAATAAACTTTAAAGATACTATCTTCGGCAGCAACTGAAAGTTGGTATGGAATTGGCATTTACAGCATAAAAAGACTATATTTGCAGAGAGATGAAACTGATAGAACGTCATATAAAGAGCATTGCCGCCCTGTGCAGGAAGTACAAGGTGAACAGGCTGTTTGTGTTCGGCTCTGTACTAACCGACAGATTCAATGACGGAAGCGACATAGATATGGTCGTGGATTTCAAGAAAGACGAGGTGGAGGACTACTTCGACAACTACTTCGACTTCAAGTACTCATTGCAGGACCTTTTCGGCAGGGAGGTGGACTTGGTGGAGGAGCAGACGATTAGGAACCCTTATTTCCGAAAAAGTGTGGATTCGACTAAACAGCTGATATTCTCTGGAGCATAGTGATAAACCACCTGCCTAAACTGAAAGAAGAAGTACAGATGATTCTTGAACAGTAGGCGTATTCTAATTGACACATACCACCCTCCGGCAAACAACTGGAGGGTTTCTTTTATACAGGCTGAGCACACGGACACAGTATCTATCCAAAACACCCCCGCCCATACTTCGAGAAAAACCAAAATCCAT
>DVGV01000015.1 GCA_018712545.1 Candidatus Coprenecus merdigallinarum
TCGATGGCCCTCGCGTGGTCCTCCACGTAAAGCCAGTCGCGCACGTTCTCGCCCTTGCCGTACACCGGAAGGGGCCTGCGGTGCCGGATATTGTTGATGAAAAGAGGTATCAGCTTCTCCGGGAACTGGTAGGGGCCGTAGTTGTTCGAGCAGTTCGTAACTATGGTAGGCATCCCGTAGGTGTCGTGGAAGGCCCGTACGAAATGGTCCGAAGAAGCCTTAGAGGCGCTGTAGGGGCTGTGGGGGCTGTATCGCGTGGTCTCGCAGAAGAACTCGTCCCCGTACACCTCGTGGGCGCTGATGTCCGAGTGAACACCCTCGGGATGGGTCAGCTCAAGGGCGCCGTACACCTCGTCGGTAGAGATGTGGTAGAAGCGCTTGCCCTCCCACTCCCCGTCCCAGTGATGCTTGGCCGCCTGAAGCATGGAAAGGGTGCCAAGGACATTGGTCCTCGCGAAGGTGAACGGGTCCTTGATCGAGCGGTCCACATGGCTCTCGGCAGCAAGGTGGATCACGCCGTCGATACCGTATTTCTCAAAGATTCCGCACACCGCCTCGAAGTCGCAGATGTCGGCACGCACGAACACGTAGTTCGGGGCCTGCTCGATGTCCCTGAGGTTGGCCAGGTTGCCCGCGTAGGTCAGCTTGTCCAGGTTTACGATACGGTACTCGGGGTACTTGGTCACGAAAAGGCGCACGACGTGGCTCCCGATGAAGCCCGCACCGCCCGTTATCAGTATGTTGCGCTTGTATTCCATTGTCAGATGTATTATTTGTCATGATGTTTCCTGGCCTCCCTCTGCTCCATCTCGTCCGCGATGCGCAGCAGGTACTGACCGTACTGGTTCTTGCTCATGGGCCTGGCCGTCTCACGCAGGTGGGCCGGTGTGATCCAGCCGCTGCGTATCGCGATGTCCTCCAGCGACGCCACCTTCTGACCCTGACGCTTCTCGATTACCTCGATGAACGTAGAGGCCTCGGCCAGAGAGTCATGAGTGCCGGTGTCCAGCCAGGCGAAGCCGCGGCCCAGGGTCTCCAGGCGGAGTCTGCCCCGCTCCAGGAACTCCTGGTTCACGGAGGTTATCTCCAGTTCTCCGCGGGCAGAGGGCCTCACATTGGCCGCAACGTCCACCACCTCGTTGGGATAGAAATAGAGACCGGTCACCGCATAATTGGACTTGGGATGCGTGGGCTTCTCCTCGATGCTCAGCACATTGCCCCTGCCGTCTATCTCCGCCACGCCGTAACGCTCGGGGTCCGCCACCCAGTAGCCGAACACCGTGGCCAGACTGTCGTTCTCCGCACGGAGAACCGCGCGGCGCAGCATAACGGTGAAGTAGCTGCCGTAAAAGATATTATCACCCAATACCAGGCAGACGGAGTCACTTCCGATGAACTCCCGGCCGATGATGAAGGCCTGCGCCAGGCCGTCCGGAGAGGGCTGCTCCGCGTACTCGAAACGCACCCCGAAAGCAGAGCCGTCACCCAGAAGACGCCTGAAGCCGGGAAGGTCCTCCGGGGTGGATATGATGAGAATCTCCCGGATACCCGAAAGCATCAGCACGGATATCGGGTAGTACACCATCGGTTTGTCATAGATCGGGATCAGCTGCTTGCTGATGCCCTTCGTAATCGGATAAAGCCGGGTGCCTGAGCCGCCGGCCAGGACGATTCCTTTCATAGCTATTCAGATTTTTATTTGATAAAGTCGATTTTTCACTACGAACAATTTGTAACGGCAACACGCGCAGAAAATCAGAATCATTGTCCTCGTCTGAATTCCTTATATTCAATGGTCCAACTGTTCCAGCAGAGTAATTTAGGTATTACGCGTTGTATTTTTTCTAAAGCTGCGGAAACTGTCGCTGAGAATCCGCATCGTAAGGTAAAAGAGTATATGCAGATGACCGACTCATCATCAAGTTTTTCACTTATACTATTTATGCGTTAAAATCGCATCAATAGTATTTGTTTCTGGAACTCCGCTCATTCCTCCGCAAATCTCCAACCCTCTTTACCATCCCGGTAAAGAAACTTTCACTCTGGCCACCCCAAATCCTCAGCCAGACGGCGGACAGCCGCTGCCCGCGGATCATCGGAGGGGGCGGAGGCATCCAGGAGGGCGGTGCACTCGGGAGTGGCGAGGATGGATTGGGCGAGGGTGCGGCAGATGCGCTCCCGGTCGGGATCGGGAACGGAGGCGGCATCGAGGGTGACTGCGAACATCGCGGAGATGAGGCTGCAGCGTTCGGTGAGGCCTTCGGCTGAGGCGAGGCGGGTGCGGAGGTCGTCGAACAGACGCTCGCGGCGGAGGCTCAGTCTGCCGGCGAGGTCCGGGTCGCCGTCAAAGCAGCGGGAGGCCGCCCTGCGCCACTGGGCGACTAGGTCGGCGGCTTCAGCCAGTATGCAGTTGTCGGTATTTGTCTGCATTCAGATAGGTTTCTAGATTTTCTCCACCTGCGCTGGAGTCAGTTCCGTAGTGGCGACTGCTGCCACCATGTCGATTTTCACTACCACTCTCCTGCCGCGGCCTCCCTGCAGGCGCATGAACGTGCCTTCGACTCCCGCCAGAGGTCCGTCTATGATACGGACCCGGTCTCCCAGGGAAAGATTGACAGCCGCCGGATCCAGAAAGAGAGCCGGTTTGTCTCCTTCTCCGATCACACGGATGAAGCTTTCCATCTGGCGGTCAGGTACTACCATAATCTCTCTCTGCCCGTCACGCACACAGGTTGCATAACGCAGGTAAGGCAGTCTGTAGGTCTTGATACCGTCTATGACGCTGCGCTCGGAGTGCACGAAAAGGAAATTATGCACCAGAGGGACCGTCACCTTGCAGAAACGGCCGCGGGCATTGCGCCGGCGGAGAGTCTGCACGGGCAGATAGGTCTCTACGCCAAGGGCATCCATACTCTGCTTGGCCGCCACCTCGCGCTGATACGTGACACGCATCACGTACCACTTGTGTCCGTTCTCTGCAGAAGAGGTGCTGTCTTCCATGCAATTTCTAAGTATGTATAATGAAAAGGGACACCAAAAGACGTGTAAGTTAAAGTCTTTCAGCTAGTTTCACGGACACCACAGCCATTCTGCGGGTCCGGGAGGGGTGCCGTCTCTGCGTAGGAGACGGCACATCTTTGTTACTAGTGTGCAAATCTAGTATTTTTTTCATATCAACTGCAATAATAATTCAATAAAAGTTGTAAAATTTATAGAATTTGAAAGATTTTCTCTTGATACTTAATTCTTTATCAACCATGTGCCGTCTCCTACGCAGAGACGGCACATCTTTTTATGACATCTGCGCCCGTCATACCTGGGCCACCACCGCCCGCAACAGGGATGTCCTGGCTCCCCTCAACCGGATGGCAAGGGGACTGCATAGGTCCGCCTGCAATGTTCCCATCATCGGCGTCGCCATGGCTGAAGTCACACCTGACCTTATCGAGATGCTGGAATTACTTGAATATATTTGTTATCTTTGCATTGAGTAAAAATACTAAGTTTGCTGAGTAAAATGTAATACTATGTATAAACGAGCAGAATACCAAGTAATTACAGATAGACTACAAGAACCGCGGAAGTTCATCCAAGTGGTGATGGGCGCCCGTCAGGTAGGCAAGTCCACTGTAGTCAAGCAAGTGCTTCAAGATCTGGACATGCCTTATCAGTTTTTTTCTGCCGACAACGTTCCGGCTACGAAGAGTGCGTGGATTTCAGATTGCTGGGCAGCTGTGCGCAGCTTGATGGAGAATCGGGAATTGAAGAGCATCATCCTTGTAATTGACGAGATACAGAAGATTGCCGACTGGAGCGAGGCGGTGAAAAAGGAATGGGACGATGATACGTTTCACGACCGCAATATCAAAGTATTGCTTTTAGGAAGCAGCCGTATATTGCTGGAGAAGGGGTTGTCCGAGTCCTTGGCAGGGCGGTTTGAAGAAATACGCATGAGTCATTGGAGCTATCGGGAGATGCAGGAATGCTTCGGCTTTTCACTTGGCCAATACTTGTTTTATGGAGGCTATCCCGGTGCTGCTACTTTGATTGGCGATGAAGACCGTTTCGGGCAATACATCCAGTCGGCTATCATTGAGGCTACTATCAATAAAGACATTCTGATGGATACACCGATCAGCAAGCCAGCCCTGCTTCGCCAGACCTTTGAGTTGGGTGCTGCCTATTCTGGGGAGCTGCTTTCTTTGAATAAAATGTTAGGTTCGCTCCAAGATGCCGGAAACACAGTGACCTTGGCCGGATATATCAATCTGCTGGATGAAAGCGGATTGCTGCGTGGTCTTCAGAAATTCAGTACAGATATGGCCCGGAGACGCGCCAGCATCCCCAAATTTCAGGTGTACAACAATGCCTTGAAGATGGTGTATAGTCCGCAGACTTTTGAGCTGGCGATACTTGACCGTAAGTCATGGGGACGTATCTTTGAGTCGGGCATCGGCGCCTGGTTGGTAAGCCAAGCCTTCGTACATCGTTTTGAAGTATTCTATTGGCGTGAGCGGGATGATGAAGTGGACTTTATACTGCGCAAGAAAGGTTCGGTGGTCGCCATCGAGGTGAAAAGCAACGGGGAGAAACGGACGGAAGGGTTGGATAAATTCCGTAAGATATTCAACCCGCAAGCGGCATTTATTGTAGGTGATGGAGGCATCAGTGCGGAAGATTTTCTTTCGATGGATCTGAGAAAGCTGTTTTGAATTCGCTCAGAACAGCAGTCCCGCCTGCTCAGGCGCACAAAGGTCGCATATCCCGCACGGCCGGCACTGCTCCTGTCCGAAATACGCCGAGAGCCTGCGGGAACGGCATGCCGACTGAGCGGCGGAGCGGTCGCTCATGGGAGAGATGTAGGTATATACGGCATCGAGACGTTCCTTGAAGAGACGCTTGCGCTGCTCGTAGTTCTTCTCGGAGAGGTACAGGTTGCCCGGCGTAAGGCGCTCGCCGGCAAAACAGATGAGAGGCGAGCGGGCCCTGGGCACATAGCGCAGCACATGGGAGCGGGAGAGCTGCAGGAGCCTGAGCTTGACAGTGCGGACCGGCAGCATGGTCACTCGGGCTATGTAGTCCTCATCTATCGCGACCATATGCGAGAACAGGCCGGGATAGATGCGCATCAGGGACTTCACGAAGGTATCCAGGGCCTGATCGGCAAGCTGGATGCGGTAGAGGTCGTCCCGGTTGACGGTGAACATGATGCGTGTCGGGTTGTCTATCTCGTCGGTGACGCTCCAGTAGCCGGCGGTCTCGATGTACTTGATGGCGTTGTAGGCCGTGGCGGCGTTGAGCCGGAAGTGACGGACGAACTCCATGAGGTTGAACTTGTAGACGGCTCCGGCCCCGTCCTCGTAGGCGATGTTGAAGAACTTGTACATCTTCTGATAGATGTCCGCTATGTAGTCCAGGCCTGGGAAAGTGGTCTGATATATGGCCTCGAGACGCTTGAGGTCCGACTTGTTCCACAGCAGCACGGCCCATGAGCGCAGCCCGTCACGTCCGGCCCGGCCGGCCTCCTGGTAGTAGGACTCCACGGCCTCAGGCACGTCAAAGTGACAGACGAACCGCACGTCCGGCTTGTCGATGCCCATGCCGAAGGCATTGGTGGCGGCGATCACGCGCAGTTCTCCCCTCTTCCACCGCTCCTGCACGGCATTCCGTTCCTCCTTGCTCAGCCCCGCGTGGTAGAACCCCGCATCCACCCCCTGCGACTGCAGGAATGCCGCGATGTCCCGCGCCGCCTTCCTCTCCCGTACATACACTATCCCCGTACCCTGCACGGCACCGCACACAGACAGCAGCGCCCCGAATTTGTCCTCGGTCTTCCTCACTATATACGATAGGTTGGGCCGCTCGAAGCCGGAGCAGATGATATTGTCCTTGGGGAAATGCAGTTTCTCCTCGATATCCTTCGCGACTGACGGAGTGGCAGTGGCTGTCAGTGCGATTACCGGCACCCCGGGCAGCAGTTCCCTGATATCGGCTATCTGAAGGTAGTCCGGCCTGAAGTCGTAGCCCCACTGGGAGATGCAGTGCGCCTCGTCGACCACCAGGAAGCTCACCTGCATCTTCTGCACCCTCTTCCGGAAAATCTCGGTGCGCAGGCGCTCAGGGGAGAGGTAGAGGAACTTGTAATCGCCGTAGACGGCATTGTCGAGGGTGAGGTCTATCTCCCTGCGGGTCATGCCGGAATGGACGGCGAGGGCCTTGATGCCCCGGGCGCGGAGATTCTGTACCTGGTCCTTTATCAGGGAGATAAGCGGGGACACGACGATGGCAAGCCCTTCCCTCATCATGGCCGGAAGCTGGAAGCACAGCGACTTTCCTCCCCCCGTCGGCAGGATGGCCAGCACGTCCTCTCCAGCCAGTGCGGAGGCAATGATCTCCTCCTGCTTTGGACGGAACGACGTATATCCCCAATATTTTCTTAATATTTCTTTCACTTTGGCAAAGATAATGAATATTTTGGCAAAATATTTGCATACGGTGCGTGTGGACCACAAGATTTTTTACGGATATTGATTATTTAAATAAACTTAACAACGTAACACAATGGCTAAAATCGATTTGACCAAGTACGGTATCACCGGAACTCCCGAAATCATCTACAACCCCTCCTACGATGATCTCTACAAAGCTGAGATGGACCCCTCACTCACAGGTTATGAGAAAGGTCAGCTGACAGAGCTCGGTGCCGTAAACGTAATGACCGGTATCTACACCGGCCGCTCGCCTAAAGATAAATTTTTCGTAATGGACGAGACATCCAAGGACACCGTATGGTGGACTTCGGACGCATACAAGAATGACAACAAGCCCGTGACCAAGGAGACCTGGAAAGTCCTCAAGGACCTCGCTTCCAAGGAGCTTTCAGGCAAGAAGCTCTACGTGATGGATACCTTCTGCGGCGCCAACGAGAACACCCGTCAGAAGATCCGCTTCATCATGGAGGTGGCATGGCAGGCACATTTCGTAAAGAACATGTTCATCCGCCCCACCGATGAGGAGCTGGCCAACTACGGCGAGCCTGACTTCGTAGTGCTCACAGCCTCCAAGGCCAAGGTAGAGAACTACAAGGAGCTCGGTCTGAACTCCGAGACAGCGGTAGTCTTCAACCTCACCGAGAAGATGCAGGTTATCCTGAACACCTGGTACGGCGGTGAGATGAAGAAGGGTATGTTCTCCTACATGAACTACCTCCTCCCCCTGCGCGGCATCGCTTCCATGCACTGCTCCGCAAACTGCGGCGAGGACGGCGACACAGCCATCTTCTTCGGTCTCTCCGGTACAGGTAAGACCACCCTCTCCACAGATCCCAAGCGCCGCCTGATCGGTGACGACGAGCACGGCTGGGACGATGACGGTATCTTCAACTTCGAGGGCGGCTGCTACGCCAAGGTTATCAACCTCTCCAAGGAGAACGAGCCCGACATCTACAACGCCATCCGCCGCGACGCTCTCCTCGAGAACGTGACTGTGGACGCCAACGGCAAGATCGACTTCGCCGACAAGAGCGTAACCGAGAACACCCGCGTATCCTACCCTATCTACCACATCAACAACATCGTTAAGCCCGTATCGAAGGCCGGCCACGCATCGAAGGTCATCTTCCTGACCGCCGATGCATTCGGAGTACTCCCTCCCGTTTCCAAGCTGACCCCCGAGCAGACCAAATACTACTTCTTGAGCGGCTTCACCGCCAAGCTCGCCGGCACAGAGCGCGGTATCACCGAGCCTACCCCCACCTTCTCCGCATGCTTCGGAGCTGCATTCCTCTCCCTGCATCCCACCAAGTACGGTGAGGAGCTCGTGAAGAGAATGGAGAAAGTAGGCGCCACCGCTTACCTCGTGAACACCGGCTGGAACGGTACCGGCAAGCGTATCTCCATCAAGGATACCCGCGCCATCATCGACCGCATCCTCGACGGCAGCATGGACAAGGCTGAGACCACAACCATCCCTTACTTCAACCTTGCCATCCCTACCAAGCTCGACCAGGTGGACACCCACATCCTCGATCCCCGCAACACCTACGCTACTCCTGAGGAGTGGGAGGTTAAGGCCAAGGATCTCGCCGGACGCTTCGTGAAAAACTTCGAGAAGTTCACCGGCAATGAGGCTGGAAAGGCTCTCGTAGCTGCAGGCCCTAAGTTGTAAATTTCTGACAGAATAAATAGAGGCTGTGCTGAGTGATTCCCGGCACAGCCTTTTTAATTTTATGAAAATGAGACGCGCAATGCATATCGTACTTTATGTTCTGGCTGCGGTGGCGGCCGCATTCCTGGCTTTCCTGCTGACAGCTGTCATCACTGATTACCGGCCGGCCGAAAGGGAGGTGCTGCAGGACTTATCCAGGCTTTCAGGCTCCGGTTCCGGAGATCGTTCCGGAACTGCGGCAGGAGTACTCCCCGACTCCCTCTCCATCCTCTGCTGGAACATCGGCTACGGCGGTCTCGGGGACGACATGGACTTCTTCTACGACGGCGGCACGCAGGTACGCACGTCCAGGGAACGGACACAGGCCAATATTGACGGCATCATCGCGGAGATACGCCGCCACAGCCCCGACATCGTCCTGCTGCAGGAAGTGGACGAATGTTCCAGACGTACCTACCGCATCAACGAGGTGGAAATGCTGCGCGGAGCCTTCCCCGACTATCACATTTTCCTGGGATACAATTACAAATCCTTCCTAGTCCCCATCCCCCTGAAGGCGCCGATGGGACGGGTCGCCAGCGGAGTGGTCCTGATGTCCAGGATTGCCCCGGAGGAGGTGGTCAGGTGGCAGTACCCCTCCCGCTTCCCCTGGCCCGTCAGCATGTTCAATCTCAAGCGCTGCCTGCTCACGGCCACCTTCCGCCTCGCTGACGGCAGCAGCATATTCATCGGCAACACCCACAACACCGCCTACGACACCGGAGGCATGCGCACCGCTGAGACCCGCTGGCTGGGAGGACTGACTGCCCGCCTCGCCTCGGAGGGCACCCCCTTCATCATCGGCGGCGACTGGAACCAGTTTCCGCCTGACTACACCCCCTCGGCGGCCGAGACCGACGACCCGCATTTTACCACCGTCGCTCTCGACACTGCCCTCCTCCAGGGCACCGGCCGCATCGCCTGGGACCCCTCGGCCAGGACCCTGCGCCACCTCAACGTTCCCTACGGTCCGGAATCCGTCCTCACCGTCACCGACTACTTCTACATCTCCCCTGACGTCCGGGCAGACACGGTCCGCACCATCGACCTGCAATACAAGTACTCAGACCATCAGCCCGTACTGCTCCGGGCCACGCTGTCCCATGCGGATTAAGAAGAGATGTTTACTCCTTCGGAAGGAGTGGCGGATATGTAGAAATACCCGGCTCCTTCCAAAGGAGTGAAATGATTACTTCTCCATCACCCTCACAGTGTTGTCGAATGAATGGGAAAAGGCCTTGGTGCCGAACACTCCGTTGTACCAGCTGACAAACTCATCCGCATCGTGTGACGCATCCTCCTCAGTTACTGTAAACGGCTTGCTGCGCCATACTTTTGTATAGGCTCCGTTCTTGTCAATGGCAAATCCTGCAATCACCGCCTGCTGGTCATACGACATGATGAAAACCGTGGCCGGTTCAGTTATTGCATAATTGTTCATCAGGTCCATCTTGATGTCCTCGTCGGACATGCTGGAAAGTGCACTCAGTTCATACATATAGTAATAATACTTGTCGATGGACTCGAAGTCAGCTTCCACTTCCATGGGCATGACGCAGTCCCAGCCGCCCACATAGAAGCCGTACTCATCCGGCATAAGCTCTGCAACTTCCTCAATGGAATACCATTTGTCAAAGTTTACCTGAAATGCGACATCGGAGGTCACTTCCTCAGGAGTGGTGAAGATATGCTTGAACAAGGATGTTGTCACTGTGCCTCCGGAATATCCGAACGCGAGTATCATGTAGTCAGTATCGGCATTGAGTCCGCTGAGATATTCGGTCCTGTCACCTGAGTAGACATTGTATATCGGATAGTAATCGATGATCATCTGGAGAATCTCCTCATCGGTGTAGCCCTCGAAGCCCACGGGATCGGTCTGAACCCACACGTATGAATCATTGTTGGTAGTGGTAATGTTCAGTGTCGCCGTATGCGCTGTGACATCTGTCGTAGTCATTGTGATGATATTGTCCGAAGGCTCTACTTTCTCTGTCTGGAACACCTGGCAGTAAGGCTCGGAACACAGCTGAGGTGTCTCGTCCAGGGCAAACACTATGGCCGTATATTCTTTTTCAGGCTCGAGGTTGTATGTTTTTGCCAACGCTCCCTGGTATCCGGAGACAATCAGGATAGTCTCGGGATCCATACCCATACCTAAGTAAAGGGCAATATCATTGAGATAAAGCTGATAGCATGTCGTCAGCATATCCTCCACCTGTTCCGGGTCAAGACCTTCGACGATATTGGCATAGTACCATCCGTCATAAGAGCCCGGATCTACCGACAGAGTTACAGCCGCTCCGCTGACTTCAAGGTCGACATCGAAGTCCACATCGACAGTCTTAATCTCTTCACTGGTAACATCTACCCTGACGATATCCGTCAGCCTGGTCTTGGCTGCCAGGTCGATGCCATAGGCATACACTGTGAACGTCGTGGCAGGCATTACAGGCGACTTGACATAATCTATCTGGTCGCCCTTGAGGGCCACACTCGCCAGATCGATGCCCTCGCCCTCGAAATAGACCATATCGTCATTGAAGAGGTCATCGTCCTCCGGGAAATCCGCCACATATTCTGCAGGCGACACAAAGAATATATAATTCATCTCCTTGTCCAGAGGAATGATGTCAAATGTAATGCTGGATGTCTTCACATCCTTCACGGTAATCTCAAAAGGAGCGGGCTTGGGATCCGCCGGCTGCTGTACAATCTTGAAAGACGCATCTTCGGCGCCGGGATATGCTACTGTAAATTCCGCTGTACGGCTGTCCTCCTCCTCATTCTCTGCTACTGTGAGAATAATCTGTCCGGCCACTGCCACATCGATACCAGACACCCAGTCCACAGCTTCTACAGGTTCAACTGTGATGACGCTGCCTTCAACAGCATTCTCAAGGGTATAGTCCAGCGTTACCGTGCCTCCGGCTGCCGGGACAGATACTTCCGACTGGGACAGCTTCAAAGAAGGAGGAGTGGTTTTTTCTTCCGGTTTGCAGGAAGCGATGAGGAACAATGCCGACAGAAGGCATAAGATAGTGATTTTTAAGTGGTTCATAAAACTTTAATAGTTAATGGTTAGTTATTGGTTTTAAACGTTCGTTAAAACGTGTTACAAATCTAATAAGATATTGTTGACTTTGTAGCTTGATAATCAGAAAATATCATATCGGCATCCGATGTAAATAAAAAACGAACGTTTAAAGCCAATACAAATCAGACCATTCCAGGAGCAGATTTCCCCCGAAAGGATTGATAGCCTATAACTAAAATTCCAGTGAAAACACCTCTGCGCGGGGCAGGCAGACGAGCTGCAGGTCATCGGGGACAGATAGTCCCATGGATTCGACGGCACTGAGAGCAGAGGCGTATGCCAGGGACGGGGTGTTGTTGTCCTTGCTGAGATGGCATAGGAATATGCCGCGCAGGCCGGGATGCCAGAGACGGCGGACGGCAGCGGCGCAGTCATCATTGCTTAGATGGCCGGAATCACCGAGAATGCGGGATTTCAGATCCGGGGGATAGCTGCCGCGCATGAGCATATCCACATCGTAGTTGGACTCGATAATCAGATAATCGGCATCCCGGCAGATGTCATAGGCGTATTCCGGCACCCTGCCCAGGTCCGTCATGAACACAAACTTCGTCCCGAAAAAGTCCAGCCGGTAGCCCAGGGTCTGGGTGGCGTCGTGAGGAACCTCGAACGTCAGGCATTTCACTCCGCGCATCTCCGTCTCAACCCCCGGCCGCAGCACCCTTCGTGAACCTCCTATCTCCGGTCCGACAGCCTTATGCCGCGACAGTGCGTCATGCAGCCGTGCAGTGGCATACACAGGCACTGACAGCCGCTGGGCCACGGATGCCAGCCCGCGGATATGGTCCACATGGTCGTGCGTGACGAAAATCATCTCCACCGACGAGATGTCGACACCCGCGCCGGCGAGCCTGGACTTGACAGTCCTGAAGCCGACTCCGGCATCCACGATCAGAGCCGTACGCTCATCACCTACATAATAACAGTTACCGTTGCTCCCGCTCGAGATACTCAGAAATCTTGCCATACAGGTCTTCTTTAGGACTGAAGAGCACAGAGTGCAGGCCCTGTGCCCGTCCGGCCTCGACATTGGCCGGCGAATCATCTATGTAAAGCGTCTCTTCGGGGACAATCCCCGAGTCCGCGATCATCCTGCGGAAGATAGCAGGATCAGGCTTTGCCACCTTCATCTGATAGGACAGGTACAGCCGTTCGAATATCTCCTTGACATCATAGCCGCGTTCCCTGAAGAGCCTGCGGCAATAGTTCATGCCGATAGGGTTGGTATTGCTCAGCAGCAGCATCCTGTAGTCCTGCCGCAGACGCAGCAGGGTATCTATCCTTTCCTGGGGAATGGGACATAGAAAACAGTTGAGAGAGTAGTCTATCTGCTTGTCCGTAACCACCCTGGGCTGTCCGTCCGGAGTGGTCGTCACCGCACGTGAGCGGATGATGTCCCGGAACTGCGGGGCCGTTATCCGCCCTGTCTCGAATTTCTCGAAATAACCCACCTGCCGGTAGGAACGCAGCACGTCACCGAAGTCCTTGTAACCGACCACTTCGTTGAACGCCCTGATGCAGGCTATACGGTTCAGGGGCACTATCACCCCGCCCAGATCGAAAACCAAATTTCTTATCATACTGTCTTCTCATTAAATTTCAGGAAAGTAAAATCATATGGAGGGCGGTAAATCCCCCTCTCGGTGACAATCCCGGATATCAGTTCCGCAGGAGTAATGTCAAATGCAGGATTGTAGACCTTGACACCCTCCGGAGCTGTCCTCCTGGAAAAATACAGGTCCGTCACCTCGTCTGCGCCGCGCTGCTCCACCGGGATACCATCCCCTGAGGCAGTATCAGGGTCTATCGAGGATGTAGGGCCCAATATATAAAAAGGTATTCCGTAATACCGGGCCAGGATCGCAAGGGCGCCGGTACCTATCTTGTTGGCGGTATCCCCGTTGGCGGCCACACGGTCACAGCCAGTAAAGACCAGGTCGACTTTTCCGGAGGCCATCAGCGATGACGCCATGCTGTCGCACTGGAGGGTGACATCCACGCCCGCTTTCTGAAGCTCGAACGCCGTGATGCGGGCGCCCTGCATCAGAGGACGGGTCTCATCGGCATAGACCCTGGGTGCGAGCCCGCGGCTGTGGGCCAGGTAGACTGGAGCCAGGGCCGTTCCGTAGCGCGAAACAGCGTAATGCCCCGCATTGCAGTGGGTCAGAATACCCATGTCAGGACGGTCGATGAGCGCGGCGCCGTATTCGGCTATCGAGCGGCACATGGCCATGTCCTCGGACTTTACCGCCTCTGCCTCACGGCGAAGCGCATCGAGCAGCTGCGGCAGGGGAAGTGCTCCGCAAGCCTTGAAACACCTTTCCATACGGTCGAGTGCAGCCGCCAGGTTGACGGCAGTCGGACGCGCTGAGCAGAGGTACCGGCTGATACGGAAAAATTCATCGGAGGCATGCCTGAAATCAAATCCGGGCACCACTGCCTCCCGCCTGAATGCCACGTACAGCCCGTAAGCCGCGGCAATGCCTATGGCCGGCGCACCGCGCACCCTGAGGCGGGCTATGGCCTCATAGACCTGGGCCTCGTCCCTGAGGGTCAGAAACTTTTCCTCCCAGGGCAACAGGGTCTGGTCTACTATGACCACACCCTCCCCGTCCGGGGCCAGGGCCACGCTGTCGTATGCAAAGAGGTCGTCGAGCTGCACTGACATAGCACTAGAACTGCATTCTCTCTATAAGAGTCGTAAATATCACAGTCATGCGGTCCGCCGCTGCATCGGCCGCACGCACCACGTCGTCCCCGTTGTTCTCGAAGTCCTCAGCGTAGTCGTCATGAGCCTCATTGGTGATGACGGACATACCGAAGACCGGAACGGAGCTGTGCCTGGCCACTATCACCTCGGGGATGGTGGACATGCCTATCGCGTCCGCTCCTATCAGACGGAAATACTTGTACTCCGAGGGAGTCTCGTAGCTCGGACCCGTACCGGCGAGATAGACGCCCTTCTTGAGCTCAATGCCCTTCTCGCGGCCTATCTCCTCGGCCAGGGCTATCAGCCTGGGGTCGTAGGGACGGGTCATGTCCGGGAAACGGGGGCCGAACTCATCGAGATTGGGGCCGATGAGGGGGTTGGGCAGCTTGTTGATGTGGTCGCGGATAATCATGAGGTCGCCCACGTGAAAGTCAAAGTTCACTCCTCCGGCGGCGTTGGATACGAAGAGGGCCTTGATGCCCAGGCGGACCATCACCCGCACGGGAAGGGTCACCTTGTCCATGGGATAGCCCTCGTAGTAGTGGAAGCGGCCCTGCATGGCCATGACGGTCTTCCCGCCGAGGGTTCCGACGATGAAATTGCCCTTGTGGCCGATGGCCGTGGACTTCACGAAGCCCGGGACATCGGTGTAGGGTATCGTCAGAGGAGCCCCGATCCGGTCCGCCAGCTTGCCCAGACCGCTGCCCAGGATGATGCCGACCTGGGGTCTGAGACCTCCGAGACGGCCTTCGAGGTACTGTACCGCCTCATTTATTACTGTCATTCTGTTGTTCATATCTTATGCGTTTATTTTCCTTAAAAACCTTTCTGTCTCCTCCCTGGCCCTGGCGAGGACCTCTTCCTGTCCCTCTACCCTGCCGCCCTGCATGAGGATGCGGCCGCCGCAGATAAGGGTGTCGATGCAGGAGGAGTTGGCCGAATAGATGAAATTGGCCTTGAAATTGTGCGCCGGAACGAAGAATGGCGAGGCCGTGTCCACCAGGATCAGGTCCGCGAGGGCTCCTTCCTCCACCTTCCCGGAATTCAGGCCGAGGGCGCGGGCACCGTTGACCGTTCCCATGGCCAGCAGCTCGTCCAGGGGCAGGGCTGCCGGATCCTCCCTCCAGGCCTTCTGGGCCAGGGCGGCGGTCTTGAGGGCCTCGCGCAGGTCGAGATTGTTCGAGGAGCCGGCTCCGTCCGTACCCATGGTCACATTGGCACCGGCATCGCGCAGTTCATTGTACCTGAACCGCCAGCCGGAGGCCAGCTTGAGATTGGAGTTGACGTTGTGAACCACCGTAGTGCCGGAGTCTCCCAGCAACCGGACGTCCTCATCGCTCAGCCAGAGGGTGTGGGCTGCCGTCAGGTCGCGGCCCAGCAGCCCCATGTCGGCCAGACGGCGGGTCGGAGAGACACCGTAGCGGGCCTGATGGGCCTCGTTCTCCGTCCGTGTTTCGGAGAGATGGGTATGCAGCAGAAGTTCCCGGCTGCGGGCAAAATCCGCGGCCCAGAGCATATTGTCGTCGCTGACGGTATAGTGCGCGTGGATAGAGACTCCGAACCGGACCCTGGAGGACCAGGAACGGGACGCCGCGTACATTGCCTCACATTCCTCCCTCTGGAACCTCTGCCTGCCCGGGTCGCCCCCGTCGAGGAAGCAGTAGGTCAGATGGGCCCTCATCCCGCTGTCCTCCACGGCCTGAGCGGCGCGGTCTATCCTCCAGTACATGTCATTGAAGGCCACGGTGCCGGTGCGGATCATCTCCAGGCAGGCCAGGCGGGTCCCCCAGTAGACCAGGTCGTCGTCCAGGGCCGTCTCCGCCTTCCATACGGCGTCGAGCCAGGCCTTCAGGGGCATGTCCTCGCAGATGCCGCGGAATAGGGTCATTCCGGCATGGGTGTGCATATTGACAAAGGCCGGCAGCACGCTCATGCCGCGGCCGTCCAGTACCTGGATACCGTCCCCGCACTGAAGGGCGGAGCCTATGCGGGAGATTGTCCCGTCCTTTATATAAATGTCGCAGGAACAGCCCTCCAGAAGGACGTTCCTGAGCAGAAGATTGCCTTTCATATCATCCGTTTCACATCTGTCGCAAACAACAAATATAGGAATAAGTGGCGGAAATACGGAATTTTTTGCAAAGAATTTAAAATTTTAAGAAGCGGAGGCGCTGTTGATTAAATTTATAAGCAGATAAGATATTTTTGGTATATATTTCGTATATTTGCAGAATGTAAATAGAATTTTGCATGCAATGATAACAAAAGAGTTAATCGCGCCTAAAAGCATTGTGGTCGTCGGAGGTTCGGACGATGTCCACAAGCCGGGTGGAGCCACCCTCAAGAATCTTCTGAACACTCACTATGCCGGAGAGCTGTATGTCGTCAACCCCAAGTGCGACACGGCCCAGGGAGTCAAGTCCTACAGAGACATAGAGCTGCTTCCCTCCGTGGACTGCGCCATCCTCGCTATCCCCGCGAAGATGTGTCTGGCCACAGTGGAGACCCTCTGCAACAAGAAGGCCTGCAAGGCGATCATCATCCTCTCCGCCGGATTCAAGGAGGACAGCAAGGAAGGAGCCGAGTGGGAAAGAAAGATTACCGAGGTCTGCAACTCCACAGGCACCGCCCTCATCGGCCCCAACTGCGTGGGCGTGATGACTCAGCACTATATCGGAGCCTTCATCCAGCCCGTGCCCAAGATCAACCCCATGGGCGCGACCCTCATCTCCGGTTCCGGAGCGACCATCGTATTCATCCTCGAGGCCGCCATGCAGCTCGGCCTGCACTTCAACCAGGTGTTCTCCGTGGGCAACTGCGCCCAGATCGGAGTCGAGGACGCCCTCGAGTACATGGATGAGAACTACGTGCACGGCAAGAGCTCGCCCGTCATCATGCTGTACATCGAGAGCATGAACGATCCCGCCAAACTGGCCAAGCACGCCAGGTCCCTCATCGCCAAGGGTGCTAGGATCGCAGCCATCAAGGCCGGATACAGTGAGGCCGGCAGCCGCGCCGCATCCTCGCACACCGGCGCCATGGCCTCACCCGACAAGGCCGTCAGCGCCCTCTTCCGCAAGACCGGCATCATAAGGTGCTACAGCCGCACCGAGCTGGTGACAGTGGCCGCCGCCATGATGTACCCCGAGCCTCAGGGACGCAGGGTCGGCATCGTCACCCACGCCGGAGGTCCCGCAGTCATGCAGACCGACGTGCTCTCCTCCAACGGCATCGAGATACCCCGCCTTTCCGGTCCGAAGGCCGAGGAACTCCTCAAGAAGCTCTACATCGGCTCGTCCACAGCCAACCCCATCGACTTCCTGGCCACCGGCACCGCAGAGCAGCTCGGCTACATCCTCGACGCCTGCGAGAACGATTTCGACGTGGACGCCATCACCATCATCTTCGGCAATCCCGGCCTGACCACTGTCTATGACGTATACGACCTCATAGGCGAGAAGATCAGGAACTCCCGCAAACCCATATACCCCGTCCTGCCCTCCGTGGTCAACGCCCACGACGAGATCCAGGCCTTCCACGACAAGGGCTTCATCAGTTTCCCCGACGAGGTGGCTCTCGGCTCGGCCATCGTGAAGATCATGAACCGGCCCAAGCCCATCGACGGATGCACCCTTCCGCCCGTGGACAAGAAGATGATCCGCGAGGTCATCGACTCCAACGGCAACGGCTATCTGGCCCCCGACCAGGTACAGCTCCTGCTCGACGCAGCCGGCATCAACCGCAGCCGCGAGTACGTGGTGAGCGAGCTGGGCGAGGCCATCGAGGCCGCCAAGGAGATCAAGTATCCCGTGGTCATGAAGGTAGTAGGTCCCATCCACAAGTCGGACGTAGGCGGAGTATCCCTCAACATCACTGACGACAATACCCTGACCTCCGAGTTCTACCGCATGATGCGCATCAAGGACGCTACTGGAGTCCTCCTGCAGCCGATGCTCAGCGGTACCGAGGTCTTCGTAGGCGCCAAGAGGGAAGAGAAGTTCGGCCATCTGCTCCTCTGCGGCCTGGGCGGTATCTACGTGGAGGCTCTCAACGATATCAGCTACGCACTCTCCCCTGTTTCGAAGATAGAGGCTGACGAGATGATCAGCGGACTCAGGAGCTTCAAGCTTCTCAAGGGCATCCGCGGCAAGGAAGGAGTCAACCTGGTACTTTTCAACGAGGTCATCCGCCGCGTGTCGGCTCTCTGCGCCGCCGCTCCGGAGATCTACGAGATGGACATCAATCCCCTGCTGGGCAACTCCAAGTCCATCACTGCAGTGGACGCCCGCATAAGGATAGAAAAAGCAGACGCGGCAATATAAAACCCTGAACGAGATGAACAACCCATTCACTAGACTCAAGAACTGGTATTCTGAGCAGACTTCCACCGCCAAGGGATTCATCTGGATCGGGCTGCTGCTCATCATAGGCATCATCCTGCGCTGGGACTATATCAGCAGCAGGGTGGTGGCTGCATTCGGATTTTTAAACTTCAACCAATAACAAACACTAATTTTATGGCAACACAAGGAGCTATTGTAGTAGACAAAGAAAGGTGCAAGGGTTGCGGCGTATGCGTCGTAAACTGCCCCACCGAAGCCATTGCCCTGTCCCATGAGGTCAACGGCAAGGGTTACAACTTCCTTTCTCTGGTCAATCCCGAGAAATGCATCGGCTGTGCCAACTGCGCGACCGTATGTCCTGATTCAGTTATTACTGTTTATCGTGTTAAAATCTAAATTTTGAGAATATGGCAGAAAAGATTCTTATGAAAGGTAACGAGGCCATCGCATACGGAGCCATCGACTGCGGCTGCGACGGATACTTCGGATACCCTATCACCCCTCAGTCCGAGGTGATGGAAACCCTGATGAAAGTACAGCCCTGGGAGACCACCGGCATGGTAGTGCTCCAGGCCGAGAGTGAAACATCATCCATCAACATGGTATACGGCGGTGCCTGCTGCGGAAAGAAGGTCATGACCTCCTCTTCCAGCCCCGGTATCAGCCTCATGTGCGAGGGACTCAGCTACATCGCCGGCGCCGAGCTGCCCTGCGTGGTTGTGAACGTAATGCGCGGCGGTCCGGGACTCGGAACCATCCAGCCCAGCCAGGGAGACTACTTCCAGGCAGTGAAGGGCGGCGGACACGGTGACTATCATCCCATCGTACTCGCTCCCGCATCGGCTCAGGACATGTACGACTTCGTAGGCGAGGCCTTCGAGCTCGCGTTCAAGTACCGCAACCCTGCCATGATTCTCGGCGACGGTGTCATCGGCCAGATGATGGAGAAAGTGGAGCTGCGTCCCGCCAAGCCCCGCCGCACCGAGGAGGAGATCCGCGCCCTGTGCGATTCCTGGGCAACCATCGGAAACAAGGGCCGTCACGGCAACACCATCACTTCCCTCGCCCTCGACCCTCAGGTACAGGAGAACTTCAACATCAAGCTCCAGAAGAAGTACGCCGAGATTGAGGCCAACGAGGTCCGCTACTCGACCTACATGACCGACGACGCCGAGTACCTCATCGTAGCATTCGGCTGTATGTCCCGTATCGGCGAGAAGGTAGTCGAGCTGGCACGCGAGGAAGGCATCAGGCTCGGCCTGCTGCGTCCCATCACCCTCTATCCTTTCCCCAAGAAAGAGATCGACGCCCTGGTACCCCAGCTCAAGAACATCCTCTCCCTCGAGCTCAACGCAGGCCAGATGGTGGAGGACATCAGACTCATCGTCAACGGACGCATACCCGTCAACTTCTACGGCCGTCAGGGCGGTATGATTCCTGACCCCGAGGAGATCCTGGAAGTCTTCAAAAAAACTATGTAAAAAAGGCAATCATGATGGATATTAACGAAATAATCAAACCTGAGAACAAGGTTTACGGGAAAACCCCCATACTCAAAGACAACATCCTCCATTACTGCCCCGGCTGCTCCCACGGTGTAGTCCACAAGATCATCGCCGAGGTCATCGAGGAGATGGGCATCCAGGACAAGACCATCGGTATCTCCCCTGTAGGATGCTCCGTATTCGCATACAACTATCTGGACATCGACTGGCAGCAGGCAGCCCACGGACGTGCTCCCGCCCTCGCCACAGCCACCAAGAGGCTGATGCCCGACAAATACGTGTTCACATACCAGGGTGACGGCGACCTCGCATCCATCGGTACAGCCGAGGTAATGCACGCCTGCAACCGCGGTGAGAACATCGTCATCATCTTCATCAACAACGCTATCTACGGTATGACCGGAGGCCAGATGGCTCCTACCACCCTCCTCGGACAGGTGACAGCCACCACTCCTTACGGACGTAAGGCCGAGCTCAACGGTTATCCCCTCAAGATCACCGAGCTCATCGCCCAGCTCGAGGGTACCTGCTACGTGACCCGTCAGTCCGTACAGAACCCCGCCGCAGTGCGCAAGACCAAAAAGGCCATCCGCAAGGCATTCGAGAACTCCATGATGAAGAAGGGAACATCCTTCGTAGAGGTGGTCAGCACCTGCAACTCCGGTTGGAAGGTTACTCCAGTTCAGGCCAATAAGTGGATGGAGGAAAACATGTTTCCTTTTTATCCGTTAGGAGATATGAAGGATAGGTAATAAACGATTAAATATTTAGATAAAATATGAAAGAAGAAATCATCATAGCAGGATTCGGAGGACAGGGAGTCCTCTCCATGGGCAAGATTCTGGCCTACTCCGGTATCATGCAGGACCAGGAAGTAGCATGGATGCCCTCCTACGGCCCTGAAATGCGAGGCGGTACCTGCAACGTGAGCGTCATCCTCAGCGACAAGAAGATCAGCTCTCCCATCCTGAGCAAGTTCGACACCGCCATCATCCTCAACCAGCAGTCCCTCGACAAGTTCGAGTCGCGCATCAAGCCCGGCGGACTGCTCGTCTATGACCCCAACGGCATCACCCACCACCCGACCCGTACCGACATCCAGATCTACAGGATCGACGCCGCAGACGAGGCCGCCAAGATGGGCAACGCCAAGGCCTACAACATGATCGTCCTCGGAGCCTTCCTGAAGGTTAAGCCGATCGTGAAGATGGAGAACGTGACAGCCGGACTGAAGAAGTCCCTCCCTCCCCGTCACCACAACCTCATCCCGATGAACGAGCAGGCCATCAAGGTCGGCATGGAAGCCGCCGTTAAGGTCCGCTAACCGCCTTCCCGCGCAAACATTGAAGAATCCGGCAGAGACACCGCTCTCCGCCGGATTTTTCATTTCTCACCGCGCTCTCTTTTGACCGAGTGCCTCAGTTTCAGCACCGCAAAATTCAGTTCTATCTCAGTCTCAGTCCCGCTGGTATGCAATTCCTCACCGAACAGGTCTGCCATGATGTCCCCGCTTTTCTGCATCAAAGACTTCTGCGCATACTTATCGGGATTTGCCGAAAGTTCACCGATTGTCCTCGACAGTTCCCTCCACGGCCCTCTCACCTTTCAAGATTGTCGCCAACATATAGAGTCCCTTCTCTGTAAATGCCTTCGGAATTGTTCGACTTTTAGGATTGTTCCTTACTGCCTGATTAATTTCGCGTGTTTCCACTCCGTAAATCTCCGCCACTGCGAAGTCCAGAATAACATCCTGTCCTCTCAGACTGATAATCTTGTCTTTCACCGACTGCTGTTCCAGTATTCCCATATCTTGATTTTACCGCAAATTTATCTCCTTAGCCTGCTCCATTCTGTGAGCGGACCGGACAAAATCATGCCCGAATACAAAGTGTTCTACAACCAAATTATGTTCGCAGACATACCTCCTGCGGTTTCCTACCAGTCATGCTGCGCGAATGATGAATATATCTACCTGCTTTACAGCGGCATACCTGATGACAATACAGAAATCCGCAGGAGCAACGGCAGCATGACCTCATCAGTTCCCGATGCTGAGTCCAAAAATCTTCTCCTGCTTGTCATGGACTGGGACGGCAATCTCATCAAGGCATTCAGACCTGCCGGTCTAACCTCATATTCAGAAATCAGCTGCAGTGCGGCTCCAGGTATCATATACGCCACCACTCTTGACAGCGATATGACGCACCTCTCCATTCTGCGCTTCCGTCTCTTCTGATATAGTCTTTGCCGGATTTAGAAACATCTCTAAAGTGATTGGTTCGGGTCAGTTTGGAATCAACGAAATAATGTAGGGCAGATAACGTCATTATTAACCAACTGAGCTGCAATGCTTTAATCTTAGGTACTCCAGCCGTAAAGCGTTTCAAATGGCTTACGGCGTTGCCTCTGGATATTAATAGCCTGCTTGTCAATTACTTAACTAAGGCGTTATCTGCCCGACAATATTTCGTTCGAAGACATATCTACCTTTTCCCTGCCAGTATACAGCACTCAGCATTGTGACAAACCCGAATCCGTCAACATACAATACAGTCTGTTCAACCATATTCTGCACATCTTGCTATTTCATATAAACTTACACATGGTGCGCGACAAACAGACTACGGGTAGTCACCTCATAGTCTGTAATTCTGTTTTTTTTGCGAACTAAGCTGTCATACAACACTTTGCGCGAATCATCAGTCTACAGACTCGTACCGGGGAAAAGGTGCTGACCGCGAATCATCCATGCCACAGCACTCTCCAGGCGCGTTGGTAAGCGGTACGTACTCCTATGTACTGTTCAGTCTGTTGCCTGCAGCATTTTGTAATCGTATGATATTCAGCTGTATGTCCGAGATGATTGATTACAGACTGTAGGCGGCGCGCTGCGGCTGGGGGCGAAGGGGCCCTGTCAATGCCGTGAAGCTGCTCCGGCGTCTGAAAAGCAGATGACGTAGGGGTGATGTTTGCGATAATCATATTATGTTTTTTTATAAATTTGCGCACACTTTAAAATAAAACGTATATGGCAACAGAAGATATCAAAGTAGGAATTTCCGCGACATCGACCACCAAGGTCTGCAAGGAGAACTGCGCCTCCCTCATGGGCTCGGGCACACTGGACGTATTCGCGACACCGGCCGTAGTGGCCTACATGGAGATGGCCGCCTGCTATGCGGTCAACGGGCTGCTCGAAGAGGGACTCTCGACTGTAGGCACTAGGATAGACATCGCCCACATCAAGGCATCCCCCATCGGAGAGACCATCACCGCAACAGCCACACTCAAGGAAATCGACGGCCGCCGTCTGGTCTTCGACGTGACCGCCCGGGACTCCAAGGGCGAGATAGCGAACGGCACCCACGAGCGCTTCATCATCAAGGTGGACAAGTTCCTGGCCAAACTCCAATAATGGACAAAAAGCCGGAAATCAAGCTCTTCGAGTCCATCCACGCCGGCTTCCCCTCCCCAGCGGAGGACATTCCCGGCACGGCCCTGGACATCAACAGGCTGGTCGTCAAGAACCCGGCCTCGACCTTCTTTGCCCGCGTCAGCGGCGACAGCATGGAGGGAGACGGCATCCGGGACGGGGACATCCTGGTCATCGACAAATCTGAGGAGCCGCGCGACGGAGCCATCGCCGTATGCTTCATCAACGGAGAATTTACCGTCAAGCGTCTCTCCATCCATGACGACGGAAGCGTCACCCTGCTGCCCTCCAACCCTAAATACCGGGCCATCACCATCCGAGAGGGAGACGACCTGACAGTCTGGGGGATAGTCCGGTACGTCATCAAGAAAGTCTGACGGCCATGTACGCCCTGGCCGACTGCAACAACTTCTTCGTCAGCTGCGAGCGGGTCTTCCGGCCCGACCTCGAGGGCAGGCCCGTAGTCGTACTCTCCAACAACGACGGCTGCGCAATAGCCCGCTCCAACGAGGCCAAGCGCCTCGGCATCAAGATGGGCCAGCCGATGTTCGAGTTCCGCCCCCTCATAGAGTCCGGAGCCGTCACCGTATTTTCCTCCAACTTTGCCCTCTACGGCGACATGTCCCGCCGCGTCCAGCAGACCCTCTCCCGCTTCGCCCCGGCCATCGAGGTCTACTCCATAGACGAGTCCTTCATCGACCTGACCGGCCTGAGTCCGGACACAGACTTCGACCTCTGGGCCAAGACCGTATCAAGGGAATGCCGCCGCTGCACCGGAATCCCCGTAAGTGTAGGCGTCTCCCCCACCAAGACCCTGGCGAAGATAGCCTCGAAGCTCTGCAAGCAGTACCCGGCCACAAGAGGCGGATGCTGTATGCACCGGCAGCAGGATGTGGAGAAGGTCCTGAAAAAATTCCCGATAGAGGACATCTGGGGCATCGGCCGCCGCTACACCAAGCGGTTCAAGGGCTATTTCGGGATGAGCACCGCCTGGGACTTCTACACCCGGGACGAGTCCTGGGTCAATGCCGAGATGGGCATCGGAGGGTTGAGGACATGGCAGGAGCTCCACGGTATCCCCTGCATCAGCTTCGAGGACACCGCCCAGGCGAAAAAACAGATAATGATCTCCAGGACATTCGCCAAGGAGATTACAGACCTGGACGAACTCTCCGCCCAGGTATCCATGTTCTGCTCCATGGCCGTGGAAAAACTGCGGAAACAAGGTTCCTGCTGCGGCAATGTCACCGTATTCATCATGACCAACCGCTTCCACCGCGACAGCGCTCGCGAACAGTTCGAGAGCCGCATCGTCCAGTTCCCGACAGACACCGACAGTACGCTGGAAATCAATACCGCCGTCATGCGCACCACACGGGAAATGTACAGGGACGGATACGGCTACAAACGGGCAGGAGTCATGCTGGGAGACATCATCCCCGCGGGCAAGGTCCAGCTCTCATTCTTCGACAGCGTGGACCGCGAGCGGCACTCCCGCCTGATGAGCGTCATGGACAGCATCAACCGGAAGGAGGGGCGCAACACCATAGGAGTGGCCTCCCAGTCCCTGGAGGGTATAAAAATGAACAGGGAGCACCTGTCTCCCTGTTATACTACTGACTGGAACGATATTATCACTGTCCGCTGCTGACCCACGAGTCCTCAATTCTGTCCGTAGGATAGGAGGAACCCCGGAACGAGAGGTAGAACCTCATATTATGGAAAGTCATCCTGCAGACGACGCTGTCTCCCGTCTCCTCCTCAAACAAATGGAAGGTAACTTCGCCATAATCCACATCCTGCGGCAAAGAGGACGGCGTCCGCTGATATATGTAGGTTCCGGAATAAAACAACGTATCGGACGGACTTGAGAACACCATATCGGCATCACCTTCTTCCGTAAATGAACCGTCCTCCCGGACATCCGTCATCATCGCTATGTCATCGAATACGATATCAATCCTCTCTTCCCTGGCCTGGTTGGTCCCGACCCATGCGGTACCGACCAGCGTATCCGGAGGACCGTCACCTCTCCATGCCCTGTCACATGAGACGGACAGGAGCAGGAAAAGTATTGCTGCTGTTCTCGGACGTAACATTTATTTTGCAAAAGCTACCGAACGGGTCTCGCGGATAACGGTAATCTTGACCTGTCCGGGATAAACCATCTCGTTCTGAATCTTGCGGGCTATCTCGTTGGAGAGTTTCTCCGACTCGACATCTGACACCTGGTCAGCTCCCACAATCACCCTAAGCTCGCGACCGGCCTGGATGGCATATGTCTTGGTCACGCCGGGATAGGAAAGCGCGATAGCCTCCATATCCTTGAGTCTCTTGATATAGGACTCGATGACCTCGCGGCGTGCACCAGGACGGGCGCCTGATATAGCGTCACCGACCAGCACTATAGGGGAGATGAGCGAGAGCATCTCCACCTCCTCGTGATGGGCTCCGATGGCGTTGCATACCTCGGGCTTCTCCTTGTACTTCTCCGCCAGCTTCATGCCCAGGATAGCATGAGGCAGTTCGGAATCCTCCTCCGACACCTTTCCGATATCGTGGAGCAGACCGGCACGTTTGGCCAGCTTGGGATTCAGTCCGAGCTCTGCGGCCATTGTGGCGCAGATATTAGCCACTTCACGGGAGTGCTGGAGAAGGTTCTGGCCATAGGATGAACGGTATTTCATCCTGCCGACCAGCTTGACAAGCTCTGCGTGCAGACCGTGAATTCCAAGGTCGATACAAGTCCTCTTTCCTGTCTCCATAATCTCGTCGTCAAGCTGCTTGCGCACCTTTTCGACGACTTCCTCGATGCGGGCCGGATGGATACGGCCGTCTGTCACCAGCTGATGGAGGGCCAGACGGGCGACCTCCCTGCGTACGGGATCGAATGCCGAGAGCAGAATAGCCTCGGGTGTGTCGTCCACGACTATCTCGACCCCTGTCGCGGCCTCAAGAGCACGGATGTTGCGGCCCTCACGTCCGATGATACGGCCCTTCATCTCGTCGTTCTCGATATTGAACACCGTTACGGCGTTCTCAATAGCCGTCTCGGGAGCCACGCGCTGAATCGTATTGATCACAACCCTCTTGGCCTCCTTGCTGGCGTTCATACGGGCCTCGTCCATAACATCGTTGATATAGGACATGGCCTGGGTCTTGGCCTCCTCCTTCATCGTCTCCACAAGCATGTCACGGGCCTCTGCCGCTGATATGCCGGCCAGGCTCTCAATCTTCTCGACCGCCTCCTTGTGGAGCCTGTCGTACTCCTCGGACTTACGGTTCACCACTTCCATCTGGGCTTTCAGATTCTCGCGGACACCCTCCGCCTCCGACTGTCTGCGCTGCAGGTCAGAAAGCTGCTGCTTGAGCTGCATCTCTCTCTGTTTCAGCTTGTTCTCAGTCTGTTGAATCTGTGCATTCTTTTCGTTGATGTAACGCTCATGCTCGCCCTTGAGCTGGAGGAACTTTTCCTTTGCCTGAAAGATTTTCTCTTTCTTGATGTTCTCTCCCTCAATCTCGGCATCGCGTATAATCTTGTCCGCCTGCTTCCTGCGGGCCATGTTCACGACCACCAGGGTCACGACTGCAGCTGCAGCGGCCACTACAATCAATAAAATAATTACTAGGGTAATGTTCATCATATCGTGTCTTATATATTGAGTTAAAATTTTCTCATCAATATAAAGAACTACAACACGAAGATAAGAAAATAGAAAAAAGCCGTTAGAACACTGTTTATCAGAAAAACCTGAAAAATTAGGATTTGAGCTCCGATTGCGGACTCAGACTTCCAACGTCCGGTAAAACCGAATCCCCTTGCGGGTCACCCAGGCCTGCCTTCATCCATCGAGTTGGCTCAGTATTGTTAATAATGTTGATTTTCGCAAAGAGCGATCTAACGGCTGGCTTCCTCGTTATATTGCATCACTTTCAAGGTACTCGTCCAACTGCTTGTCCAGCTGCTGAATATCTTTTATCATCCTGCCCGGCACATCCTCCATCCTCGCTTTCTCAAGCAGCACCGCAAACTGAATCAGTACTACCGTGAGAGCCTCCTGGTTATCCCTGAGGCTGTGCCTCTGCTTGAGTTCTGCGAGCTTGTCGGAGATGTTCCTCACGGCATTCCGCATCATACTTTCCTCTTCCGGATACAGTCTGTATGCCAGTTTCCGGTCCAGTATCGTAAAGTTGCACAAATACTTTCCGTCGTCCATATCAGTCATTCAGCAATGAAATACATTTGTCTATCTCCCGCACGAGTCTTCCTATATTCTGCTTGGCTTCCTTTATGTCCGTGGCCGAGGCGGCAAACGCACCGGCCACCTGAAGTTTATCTATCTTCTGTTCTAATTCTTTAATTTTGTTATTACTGTTATCCAAATTCTCCCTGCAGGCCCTTATCTCAGCATCTCTCTGCCCAAGAGCATCCTCCAGTTCCCTGTTGCGGGCGAGTACTGTCTCATACCTGGATATAAGCAGCTCTATTTTCTTCTTGTGAGCGTCGAGTACTATTTTGTAACTTTCGTCCATAATAAAGTCTACAGGAGCCACAAAGTTACAAAAATTATTCAATAAAACGCCAGTAACCTGTCTTTTTCGCTGACGCTATTTTAGCAGGATTGATATCTCCCTGTTCCTCAATAAATTCGCACAACATCACACGTATCTCGGGATATATCTCCAGTACCCTCGAACTCATCTTCTCACGGTCCAGGCCTGCCTCGGCCAGCAGTCCGCCCGCTCCGCTGGCCCTGTAGGAAGTCATGGCCACACGGTATTTGCGGGATGCATCAAACGGAGTTCCGTCCCACATGGAGACGATCCTCACGCGGCTTCCCTTCTCCTTCGAGGGATCCACGGTGTATATCAGGCCTCCGGCCGTATCATAGTTGTAGAGATAGTCCGATCCGGTGATACGCTTGTCATAGGCACCCTCCAGATAGTCCTGCACCTCCCTGCCCGTCATTTCCACGACATAAAGCAGGTTCTCGAAGCGATAGAGGGTAAACAGGTCATTGTACCTGAGGTCTCCGGCAGGCATTATGCCCTCGGACACCAGCGGTGCCGTGAACGATATCTCGACTCCGGGACATGAAAGCTGCACATAGTGGATCAGAGCCAGGTAGTCGGAACGGCGGTCCTTCCTGTAGCTCATGTCGAGAGGCGCTGTCAGCCGGCCGATCACCCTGTTGGAGAAACCGTAGACTGCCTGCCAGTCCTCTCCGAACTCATCCATGTAGCGCCCGGAAGGCTTAAGATGCGACACATCGGCTACGGACGGGGTGATGTCCAGGGACACCAGCCTGTTTCCCCTCTTAACTGCCGAGATACTGAGCCTGGAGACACCTCTGGCCTTGGAACCGGACTCTACCACGCTGACGCTGTCCCCGTCTGCGCCCATCACCTTGGTCGCCAGGCTCCTGTGGTCGTGAGAGGAGATTACCGCATCTATGCCGGGGACATGGGCCGCAAGATACAGCGCATTGTTCTCAATAGACGGCACATCCACTTCTCCCAGTCCGCAGTGCACGGCCAGAATCACAGCATCAGGCTTCTCCAGCCGCCTTACTTCCCTTACCAGCGATGCCGCCATTGAGTCCACCGGCACGAAATCCATACCTTCATACTTGTCGGGAGATATCCACGACTTCACATTGGGATTGGTAAAGCCGATGACCGCCACACGCAGTCCGTCCCGTTCCATCACCGCATAACGGTCGAAATAGGCCTTACCGTCCTCCGTTCTCACCGCATTGGCCGCCAGATAGGGACAGTCCAGCCCGTCCCGGAGGCGGTCATATACCGGATGTCCCGCCTCCAGGTCGTGATTGCCCACCACCACCGCGTCGTAGTCCATGAAATTGAACACGCGGCTCAGGAGATGATCCTCTCCCGTGGAGTCCACATAGTTGAAATAATAGGTCGCGTTGTCTCCCTGCAGATGGTCTCCGCAGTCGATCAGGATCACGCGGTCCTCTCCTTCTGCGGAGCGGAGACTGTCCATGTATGCGCATACCGAGGCCAGCGAGGCACGATGGCTCACGTCTTCGGTATAGCCTCTGGGGAATAACGCCCCATGAGTGTCATTCGTAGCCGCCAGTTCCACCCTCACTGTCCTCTCGCTGCAGGAGCAGGACAGCAGGGCCGAGACGGCCAGTAATGTAAAAATGTTCCGTATCATAATCTTCTGTTATTGTTATTATTGATTATTGTCCAACTGTAAATGCGTCTGCGTCCATCCAGGCCGGGAACTTCTCCCGGAAACGGCGCAGTTCCCGTATATCAAGGCCCGCACGCAGGAACCCTCCTTCAGCTCCGGTCACGCCGTCTGAGTGGAAATTCCCCACGGAACGGCCCTTGAAGTCTACTATCAGCGACCCTCCGCTGTAACTGTTCTCCGGACTATCCCCCACCCTGTTGCAGAACACCGTCCAGGACTGGTTCTCCACCGCCCTGGCGTACGTCAGGATAGAGGCCGCGTCCATGCGCCGGGCAGGCCAGGACGCCACGTTGAGCAGGATGTCGTAGTCATGTTCCGGGGTACGGCGGCTCCATACAGGAAAACGCAGGTCATAGCAGACATTGAGTTCTATCCTCCATCCGAGAAAATCTACCGTCCTGCGGACAGCGCCCGGGGTGAACACATCATTCTCCCCGCTCATCCTGAACAGGTGGCGCTTGTCATAATGCTCCGTCCTGCCGTCCGGGCAGACGAAGTACATGCGGTTGAATACCTTTCCGCCCTCTGCCGTAGGGACGGATCCGGTCACCGCCGCTCCCGAGGAAGCCGCCAGCTTTCTCATCCATCTCAGTGACGGCCCGTCCACGGTCTCGGCGAGGGATGTGTCGGATGTGAAGCCGGTGGCGAAGAATTCCGGCAGGACCATCAGGTCGGGACGTTCCTCTTCCCGGCACTGCTCCAGATAGCCGCCGATAAAGACGTCCAGGCGCCTGAGATTCTCGGCAGGAGCCTCCCAGACCACACCGCACTGACACACCGCCAAATTCAGGATATCCTTCATCGTCTGAGAGCTGATTTCCTGAATATCCGGTCTACTATCAGCGCAATGGCACCGTCACCGGTGACATTGCAGGCGGTACCGAAACTGTCCATGGCGATATAAAGGGCTATCATCAGTCCCTGCATGTCCTCGTTGAAACCGAGGATAGAGCCGATGATGCCTATGGAGGCCATAATGGCTCCGCCCGGGACTCCGGGAGCGGCCACCATAGCTATTCCCAGCATGAAAATAAACTCGGAATAGAGTCCGGGATCCGTCGGCATCCCAGTCATGAAAGCAATGGCGAAGGCACATGCCACTATCTTCAGGGTACTGCCGGAGAGATGTATGGTCCCGCACAGAGGTATCACGAAATCAGCCACTTCGGCACGCACTCCATTTTTCTTGGCCTGAGCCAGGGTGACGGGTATTGTGGCGGCGGAGGACTGGGTGCCCAGGGCCGTCATATATGCCGGGAGCATATTCTTCAGGCAGACGAGAGGGTTCTTGCCGGCCACTGCTCCGGCTATGCAGAACTGAAGGAACAGCAGCACGATATGCATGATGAAAATGACGATTATCACTTTCAGGAAGAGACCTATGACCATCAGCACTGTCCCCTCGGCTCCCATTTTCAGGAAAATACCGAAAATATACAGCGGCAGCAGGGGGATGATTACCTTCCGGATCACAAGCATGATCACCTCGCGGAACTCATTGAGCACAGAGCGGAAGGCGCTGCCCCTGACAGCGGCAAGGGCCAGGCCGAGAACGAAGGACAGAATAAGAGCGGACATCACTCCGAAAAGCGGCGGCATGTCGATGACAAAATACGGCTCTATCCCCTCGGCGGCCGCAAGGGCCTCACTGGACGCAAAGGATCCGCGCTCCAGGATATGAGGATAGGTCAGTCCGCACACCGCATAGGAGAAATATCCGGACAGCACGGTGGAGCCGTAGGCCAGCAGCGTCGTGACGCCCAGCATCCTGCCGGCACCCCGTCCCAGCTCGGCGATACCGGGGGCGACCAGACCGAGAATGAGGAGCGGTATGATGAAATTCAGAAAGTTGCCGAAAAGCGAATTGAATGTCACGAATATTCGTGTCAGCGCATCCGGGAAGAAATACGAGCAGCCGATACCGAGCAGTATGGCTATGACAATCTTCAGCAGGAGCGACATCTTGATAGGTTTCATATAAGGCCGGATAGGAATTTTGGCCGAAGATACTAATATTTTTTTATCTTTGTAGGAGTGTAATCAAAATGTATCATGGAACACCGGAAGATAGTAATAATCCCAACCTACAACGAAAAGGAAAACATAGAGAAAATGATCCGCAAAGTCCGCTCCCTCGACGGCGATTTCCACATACTGGTGGTCGACGACGGCTCGCCTGACGGCACCGGCGCTATCGTCAAGGGCCTGCAGGACGAATTCCTGGAATCGCTCTTCATCATCGAGCGATCCGGCAAACAGGGCCTGGGCACCGCCTACAAGGCCGGTTTCCGCTGGTGTCTGGACCACGGCTACGACTACATCTTCGAGATGGACGCCGACTTCTCCCACAATCCCGATGACCTCATCCGCCTCTACAACGCCTGCGCCCGGGAAGGCGCCGACCTGTCTGTCGGCTCACGCTACGTCAAGGGCATCGCCGTGCGGGACTGGCCCCTGAGCCGCATCATGATCTCCTACGGAGCCTCATTCTACGTCCGAACAGTACTGGGCATGAAGGTCTACGACTCCACCGCCGGTTTCGTCTGCTACAGCAGCAAGGTCCTCAGGACCATAGATCTGGACCGGGTGGAGATGAAAGGCTACGGCTTCCAGATCGAGATGAAATACAACGCCTGGAAGCTGGGATTCAGGATAAAGGAAGTGCCCATCATCTTCACCGACCGCAAGGAGGGCAAGTCCAAGATGAGCAGTTCCATATTCGGAGAGGCGTTCCGCGGAGTCATTGCCCTGCGTTTAAGAAAGATCACCCCTAACCCTGAGGCAGAATAACAATGGCAGGAACCACTCTCGTCCGGGATATCCGGATAGTCAACGAAGGCAGCGTCCGCGAGGGCAGCGTACTGCTCGCCGACGGCCTCATCTCTAAGGTAATGTCAGGTTCCGGGCCAGGATATGAGGCGGAGGTACGGCAGGCAGCCTCAGCGGCGGATGAAATCATAGAGGGCGGTCCGGATGCGATGCTTCTTCCCGGAGTCATCGACGACCAGGTGCATTTCCGCGAGCCGGGAGCCACCGCCAAAGGGTGCATAGCGTCCGAGAGCGCCGCCGCAGTACTGGGCGGCACCACCTCCTTCATGGACATGCCCAACAACAATCCTCCCGCCACAACCCTCGCCTCCCTGGAGGAGAAATACGCCGTCGCCGCAAGGGACTCCCGCGCCAACTACTCATTCTACCTCGGCGCCACCAATGACAACATAGAAGAACTCCGTCGCTCCGACCGGCACCGCATCTGCGGCATAAAGGTCTTCATGGGTTCTTCCACCGGCAACATGCTCGTGGATTCTCAGGAGACGCTCGAGGAGATATTCTCCCTGCCGGACCGTCTGATTGCCGTCCACTGCGAGGACGAGGCCACCATCCGCCGCAACCTTGCCGAAGCCCGGGAGAGATACGGTGACGGCGCCATACCATTCAGCGCCCATCCGGCCATCCGCAGCCGCAGGGCCTGCATTCTTTCCTCTTCCAAGGCTGTGGACATGGCCGTAAGACACGGGACGCGGCTGCACGTGCTCCACGTAAGCACAGCAGACGAGATAGAGATGATATCGGAGGCCCGCAGATCACATCCCGGCATCAGCGCAGAGGTCTGCGTCCACTATATGTGGTTCGACGACAGGGATTATGAGAAATACGGGCCGCTGATCAAATGCAATCCGGCCGTCAAGACCCGCGCCGACCGTGCTGCCATCACCGCAGCCGTAAGCGAAGGCCGCGTCCAGGCCGTAGCCACAGACCACGCACCGCACCTCTACGCAGAGAAAATGCAGGACTACCTGCACGCCCCGTCCGGCCTTCCCACTGTCCAGCATTCCCTCGTGATGATGCTCCAGCTCTCCGGGCACGGCTGCTTTCCCGTGGAACAGGTAGTCCGGATGATGTCCCACTCTCCGGCTGACCTCTTCCGAATCGACCGCCGAGGCTACATCCGGGAAGGCTGGCACGCCGACCTGGTCATCGTCCGCCGCCGTCCCTGGACTGTCTCTAAAGCCAATATCGCATACCGTTGCGGCTGGTCGCCCCTGGAGGGACAGACCTTCGACTGGGCCGTGACGGACACGTTCGTCAACGGGCACCGTACGGTACGGGAAGGGAAGCTCACCGCGGAACGCGCCCCCGACCGGCTGCTGTTCAACTGAATGCCCGCCGGCACGGCATAAAAAGCCCCGGATGCTCAGCTGCGTCCGGGGCTGTTCGTTTACAGAGGCATCCTCTACCTTACAGGGGCAGCGGGTACTCCGGGCAGAGGCTCCCAGTTCTTGAGTTCCTCGAGAAGAACCTCGACGGCCTTGTTGAGCTGGGCGTCGTTGCCGAGATAATCCTCGAAGGGATTGAGGTCGCACTCGATATCGGGATCCACGCCGTGGTTCTCGATGATCCAGTCACCGTCGGTGGAGTAAGAGGTGAAGAACGGGGTGCGGACATCCTGGCCGTCAAGATATGGTCTCGAACCGGAGATGCCGACGATACCGCCCCATGTCCTCATTCCGATAAGCTTGCCGATACCGAGCTGACGGAATCCGTAGGGGAACAGGTCTCCGTCCGAAGAGGAGTACTTGTCGATCAGGCAGACCTTGGGACCGTAGTGGGTAGCCTCGGGGATGGTACCGGGGCGCTCGCCGCCGTTACGCGACATGTTCATGCGGTACACCTCTCTCTGCAGGCGCTCGAGAATCATCGGAGACACATTTCCGCCGCCGTTCATGCGGTCGTCGATGATGAGGGCCTTCTTGTCCAGCTGCGAGTAGAACAGGCGGGTAAACTCGTCCAGTCCGGCTACGCTCATGTCGGGGATGTGGATATAGCCGATCTGACCGTCGGACATCTCCTCCACCTTCCTGATATTGTTCTGTACCCAGTCGTAGTAGGCCAGCTGGGTCTCGTCCCCTATCGGGTCCACATAGATGGTGCGTGCTCCGTCCTCTGAAGGACTGCCATTGACCTTCAGGGCTGTTGTCACGCCTACACGGCCTACCAGGGCCTCGTAGACAGTCCCGAGCTCAGACGCAGGGATACCGTTCACGGCGAGGATATAGTCGCCTTCCTCCACTCCAAGTCCGGGTTCTCCAAGAGGCGAGCGGCGCTCGTCACCCCAGGTCACCCCGCGGTAAAGCTTGTTGATGCGGAAATAGCCCGTACCGTCCTTGGCTATGCGGGCTCCGAGCAGACCGACGGGCAGCTGCTCAGGTGCGGGAGCCTCTCCGGTAGTCACATAGCAGTGGCCTGTGGCCAGCTCGGATATCATCTCGCCTATAAGATAGGTCAGGTCCTGACGGTACTGCACGTAAGGCAGCATCACCGCATATTTGTCGTGGATGGCGTCCCAGTCACGGCCGACCATGTTCTCGACGTAGAAATAGTCGCGGTATACCCTCCATGTCTCATTGTAGATCTGCTCCCATTCCTCGTGATAATCCACAGTCAGACGGATGTCGTCCATAGGTACGGCCTTGCCGGTGCGGTATCCCGAGGTGGAGACCACATAGTATTTTCCCTTGTCGGAGACGAGGGCCTTGCTGTGGTCAGGCGTCATGGCCACTACTCCGTACTTGGTCACGTCGGTAGATTTCAGATCACTGAGGGACAGCTTCTTGATGCCGCCGGAAGAGCGGTAGTACAGAGCGCCGTCCCATGCGCCGAGCGGACGGGCATAGCCTCCTTCGACAGGAAGGGCCACCGCCCTTTCCACGATACCTTCAAAATCCACTTTTACAGGTTCCGCGGCGGACTCAGCCTTCTTTCCGGCATCCTTCTTCCTGCCTTTTGCCGCAGGAGTGTCCGGTTGTTCGGCTGCGGGCTGCTCCGGGACATATTCGTCACCCTTGATTACCGTGGGATCAGCCGCATCCTTGGTCAGAGGCAGGGCAAATATGTAGCTTCCGAGGGAATATGCCGCATTCCACTCCACTGCGGAATAGATGGCGCGGAGTTCCCTCGCAGATGTAAAGAACAGGTATTTTCCGTCCTCGGAGAACAGAGGTGACGAGGAGCTGTACCAAGGGGAGGTCACGGGGGTGCTCTCTCCGGTGGCGAGGTTCATCAGATATATGACGGAGGCACCGGACTCGGTCGATGTACCGTAGGCCAGCCAGTTACCGTCGCGGGTGAAATCAAATCCGCGGACTCCTCCCCAACGTCCCTCGAAGACAGTCTCCAGCTTCCGGGAGTCAATGTCCACAGCCAGGAGCTGGTTCTTCTCGGTGGTGAAATACAGCTTCCTGGAGTCAGGAGCCCATGTCAGGGACGAAGGATATCCGTTTTCGAATGATGTCAGGCATATCCTGCCTTCCGGGTCATCATAAGGCATGATGTATACCTGATATTCACCGCTCTCATCGGAGAACCACGCTATCCATTTTCCATCGGGAGACCATACGGCGTCACGGTCGTGCGCCCCGGGAGTGCGGGTGAAGTTGTACACGGCGCCCTCGGATGCGGGCACGGAGAAGACATCGCCCCTGAAGGTGGTCAGCACGCGGCTGCCGTCAGGAGAGAGAGAGAATGACGAGCGGCGTCCTCCGTTCCAGGTCTTGATCCCGTCGCGGGCGAGAATGCCCTCATCGTTGAGATATACGGTCACCTTGGAGCAACTGCCGTCCTTAACGGAATACCTATAGATGTATCCGCCGTTCTCGAAGACAATCCAGTCCTGGGAGAATGAAGGGAACTTGCAGTCATACTCGGTGAAGTCCGTCAGCTTGCTGGTCTGCTTTGTCTCCGTGTCATAGCAGAAGAGATTCATGGTCTGATCCCTGTCGGAGAGGAAATAGATCTTGTCCCCTATCCACATCGGGAACACGTCCTGGGCGTCGTTGTCGGTGATGTTCTCCAGCTCCGTCGTTCCGACCGTGTTGATCCAGATGTCATCGGCCTGACCGCCGCGGTAGTATTTCCAGGTACGGAACTCACGGTACATCCGGTTCAGTGCCAGTTTGGTCCCGTCAGGAGAATAAGAACAGAAGCTGCCCTCGGTAGTAGGTATCTGCACAGGTTCCCCGCCTTCAGCAGGGACAGTGAAAAGCAGTCCCCGGAGAGAGGAGAACGCATACCAGCGGCTGCGGTAGATAATGCTCCGGCCGTCGGGTGTCCAGCCCATGACGATGTTGTTGGGGCCGACACGGTCTCCGATATCGTCCCGCACTACAGAGGAGGTGTAGGTGATCCTCTTCGGGACACCGCCCTCCGCCGGCATCGTATAAACTTCGGTGTTGCCGTCATACTGGGCGGTGAAGGCTATGGTCCTGCCGTCCGGCGAGAACCTGGAGAAAATCTCGAATCCCACATCGGAAGTCAACCTGACGGCTGTGCCTCCGTCGATAGGGACTGTGTATAAATCACCTGCATAGGTGAACGCTATCCGGTCTCCGCCCACTGAGGGGAAACGGAGCAGACGGGCCTCCTTCTGAGTCCCTTCGGCCGCGAAAACGGCAAGGGGAAGGAGCGCCAGAATTGCTGTGATGAAAAAGCGTCTCATGGTACGGTTGGTTGATTAAGTTAGTTAGTGTTTTGTGGTTGAGTGTTATAAGATATTGAGCACCTGCTCTTTGATCTTTTCAAGCTCATCTTTCATGCGCACCACGCACTTCTGCATCCCGGCATGGTTGGACTTGGAACCGAGAGTGTTGATCTCGCGCCCCATCTCCTGTGCTATGAATCCCAGTTTCTTACCCGGGCACTCCTCCGCCTCCATCGTATCCCTGAAGTAGCGGCAGTGCTGGCGCAGGCGGACTTTCTCCTCATTGACGTCCAGCTTCTCGAGGTAGAAGATCATTTCCTGCTCGAGGCGGTCATGGTCCGGAGCCAGAGACAGTTCCTCCATCCGGGCCACAATCCTCTGCCGGACTGCCGGTACCCTTTCGCTCTCGAAGACCTCGGCCTCAGCGAGGATGGACTCGATATTGTCCACACGGGTCAGCAGGTCTGCCTTGAGCACAGCACCCTCACGGGTCCTGAATGCAATCAGCGCATCCACGGCCTCATGCATGGCTTCGGAAACAGCCGTGACATCCCCCTCTGTCAGCTCGTCCCTGTCGGCAGCCACCACGTCGGGCATCCGGAGTACAGATGACACGAGCATGGAGGCCATATAGTCCTGACGTGGATCCAGATTCAGGGACTCCGCGACGGCGGACATCTGACGGAAATAATCCCGGAACAGATCCGGATCGATCCTGCGGGCCTCCGAACCGGAGACAGTCTCCGATGTCAGAAAGACATCGATGTTGCCACGCACCAGACGGCGGGTGATATACTGCCTGAATTCCAAATCCTTGTCCCTAGGCAGTATGGAAGACTTGATGGAGACGTCGCTGTTCTTTCCGTTGAGCGAGCGCACCTCCACAATAAATTTTCGTTGACCGGAAGTCACCTCTGACTTTCCGTAACCTGTCATTGACAATATCATAGTGCTTGGTTTTTAATCAGTACTGTTTCATCAGTTCCTCCGAACGGGCCTTCCATTCCT
Source organism: Candidatus Coprenecus merdigallinarum (assembly GCA_018712545.1). GTDB lineage: Bacteria > Bacteroidota > Bacteroidia > Bacteroidales > UBA932 > Coprenecus > Coprenecus merdigallinarum. Next base: position 38,002 of record DVGV01000015.1, read on the forward strand.
CCGCCATGTTATCCATTCCGAGGATTCCGCACGCGACCGAAAGATTGTGCGCAGCACAGGCCGCCTTGCGGAGATTGGGGCTCTCCGCTTCCTTATACCATATGTCCATAGCCTTTTCCCATTCGAACAGATAGGCCAGGCGGCAGGCCTCAGTCCAGTCCCTGTCATCGTAGACATAAAGCATCATGTTGACGGTCTCCCACTTAGGAGTAAAACGCTCAGCAGCATTCCTGCCCATAGCCCTGAATGATCCGTCCAGCTCGCTGCCTACCCGTTCCACGGCCCTCAGCCTGGTCAGCGGAGCATCCGAAAGCAGGGTCCACTGCAGCACATCGTCCTGGGTGAGCCTCTCCACCGGGCCGCTGACGGTGATGTCAAAGACCTGTATCCTGAATGCATAAGGAAGCGACACGATGCTCTGCTGCATAAAAGCACCGTCGACATATGCTTTCTCCTGAGGTATCTCCACCGTAAGCTCACCCACTGTCATGGAGTCGGTGACTATAAGGAAATCGACACCTACAGCCGCATGGAGATACTCCACGACTGCCCTGTCATCCAGGTTGACCTCATCTGCATACATCGAGTACACGGGGACGGCTCCTGAATCCAGGTCCAGGTCGGCCTCAAGTCCCTCCGCGATACCTATTGCAAGGGCCGACATAAGGGTAGAGTCGCTGTCTCCCCTGGGAACCAGCGACACGATTCCGGGCAGCTTGCCCCCGAAGTCCACATTTCCCGCCGCATCGGAGCGCTTCTCCACCGGCAGGGTATAAGTCAACGGCCCGCAGGAAGCAAGTGCAAGTGCCAGCACCGGAACCGCTGCTATGAGCATCCGTCTTTTCATATTATGTCCTATTATTCTATGTCCAACAATACGGCGTTGAGATCGTATTCGTCCGCACCGGTGACCCTCACCTTTACGAAACTGCCGGGAACCGGCAGCGGCTGCCCGTCCGCACGCTCCACCAGCACCTCGCCGTCCACCTCGGGAGCCTCGAGGGATGTGCGTCCGCTGAAAGAGCGCCCGTCGGAACCGACGGCATCCACCAGCACACGCTCTATGCTTCCGATACGGCTCTCATTGTACTTGAGCGAGATGGCGGCCTGCAGCTCCATCAGCTCGTCCAGCCTCTCCTGCTTTACTTTCTCAGGTACGATGTTCTTCAAATTCTGTGCCCCCCATGTACCTTCCTCCTCTGAATAGGCGAAGGCGCCGAGGCGCTCGAAACGGTACTGCTGCACGAAGGACAGCAGGTCATCGAACTCCTTCTCCCCTTCTCCGGGATGTCCTACCATCATTGTAGTCCGCAGGACAATGCCAGGGACCTCCCGCCGGAGGCTCTCCACCAGCTCGCGGGTACCCCGTCCGTCGATGGAGCGGCGCATGGCCCGCAGCACCGGATCCTCTGAATGCTGCAGGGGAATATCCAGATACCGGCACATCCTGGGAGAGGAGGCCATGATATCCAGCACATCCCGCGGAAATCCAGCAGGATAGGAATACAGCAGGCGGATCCACTCTATACCGGGAATGGCGGTAAGGCCGGCAAGCAGACGGCCGAGCCTGCGCTCTCCGTAGAGGTCCAGGCCGTAGAATGTTGTATCCTGGGCTATGACGATCAGCTCCTTGACTCCGCTGCGGGCCAACGCGTCAGCCTCTTCCAGAAGTTTCTCCTCCGGGACAGAGACGTGAGGTCCGCGTATACCGGGAATAGCACAGTAGGAGCACTTGCGGTCACAGCCCTCGGAGATTTTCAGGTAGGCATAGTGACGCGGGGTCGTGAGGTAACGGCGCGTCCTGAGCGACGGATCGGGGATGACTCCCAAGGCCTTGAGCAAAGGATCGGTGGAGAAGGCGCCGAACCACCCGTCTACTTCCGGAATCTCAGCCGGCAGCTCATCCCTGTATCTCTGCGACAGACAGCCCATTACATAGAGACGCCGGATGATTCCGCGTTTCTTGTCCTCGACCGCCTCGAGTATGGCATCGACAGACTCCTCCTTCGCGTCCAAAATGAATCCGCATGTATTGATAATCAGGACATCCACCCCGGCATCCACGAGAGAATCCTCCTCGGGGGATATTTCCCAGCCGGCGGCCGCGAGCTGCATCAGCAGGTGTTCTGAGTCCACCCGGTTCTTCGAGCAGCCCATCGTCACGACCCGGACTCTTTTTCCGCCGGCGCTCATGCTACTTATCCTCCTCTTTTTCCTCCTCCTCGGATCCGGCATGCTCCTCGAAATCCAGGGAAGCGTACTGTTTGAGAAGGTTATACCATGTTACGACCTTCTTCATGTGGGAGGTATAGAAACGGTCTCCGTCATATCCGGGAAGCGCCTTGTCGAAAAAGGCCTTGAGCTCCCTTGCGTCCGACTTGGGACCGGGGGCGCTGTCCTCGCCCAGAATCTCCTTCATCTTGAGGAACACGTCCTTGAGCGATGTCTCCCCGTCCTCGGTGTAAATCGAGATATCCGAAAGGGAAGAGACCTTGGCGTGGGGGCCGAATACGCTGCGGCGGCCGGTCAGGAACGACTCGGCTATCATACCGTTGCGGGCCTGTGAGATGTAACGGAAAAGACCCTGCTCTCCTGTGATTGACAATATCTGCTGCAAATCTGTCTTCATGTCTTGAAATTTTTAGAAATTAGGAATTGATTATTTCGTTATACATTCATTTTCAAATAGATGTCATATACCTGCGGCAGCAGGGGATGACTGAAGTCGGAGACAACGGTGAAATCGGAGAGGGAAATCCTCCGAGCGTCGCTCCATTGGTTGGACATCCGCTCCAATACCTGGGCACGGGTCATGCCCGAACGGACCATCACCCTTTCCACCCTTGTTTCCACGGGACATACTACCGTGAGGACCTTGTCGGCGCTGCCGGCCAGGGCGGGCTTTTCCAGATAGAGGGCTGACTCCATGATGACAAATCCGGCATTCCCGCCGGATCCCGCCGCAACCTCCATCTCCCTCGCATTCTTCCAGGCCATGAAATCCCTCAGTACCCTGGGGAATACCACTGCCTCCACCCTGGATAAAATATCCCTGTCGGAGAATATCCTGGATGCCATATACTGACGGTCCAGGACACCGTCCCTGACCAGATCCTGCCCCAGGATTGACTGAAGGGAGGCCAGCAGCTCCGGATCAGAACCGTACAGTCCTTTGGTGCGCGAGTCCGCGTCATAGACCGGCACGCCCAGCGCGGCAAACATCCTTACAACATAGCTTTTGCCGCTACCTATACCTCCTGTGACAGCCAGAGTACGCATCATTGTCCCTCTCCGCCGTCCAGCAGCACGCAGTCGACGTACCGGGGGCTTATCTCCCATGAGATGATTCCTTCAGGCCTGGAAACAAGCCTGGGCACCATCTCGGAATCTATCGTGTTGATAAAATCGGCGTAGTCCACCACGAGCATAAAGTTGTCCTGGGTATACTGCGTGCTGCTGAACACTCTTCTGAATGTAAGCCGTACGGTGGACGGCAGGACTATGAGGTCCTTTCCGGCAGGAACTCCGACAGCCCTCACAGGCACGTCCATGGACTCTTCTATGTAACGGACAACATTCAGCGAGTAGAAAACATCCTTCTCAGAGAACTCGACCCTGCGTATGGGAACGAGAGGAGAGATACCCTGTATCGGTCCGCGCACCCCGGTAGCCGATATGGTCTCGGTCATCACCGAATCTATCGTCTCCAGCAGACGGGCGTCGCCGTAGATATCCACGCTGTCCGGACGCAGCTCCATCCTTCCCAGCCGCATATACTGGCCGTCAAAGACTATGGACGTCCTGGGGGCCACGGGGACCCTTTTGCTGGAGATTCTGGGGAAGGCGAAGTCCAGGCTGTCAGAGACGATGAACTCCAGGTCCACGTTGCCTCCGAGGGCCTCCACTATATTGCTCTTGATGCTCTCGCAGCTGACGGAGAACGTATCCCCGCCCTTGTGCACAAGCGCGGATGCAGGGGCGCTCACCCGCAGAACCTTACGTCGGCCAATCCTCTGACGGAGGATATAGTATCCTTCCGAGCGGCCCCTGACTATGAGGACGTCCTCGGATCCGGCGCTGCGGGCCCTGCTTTCGAGCGACGAGCTCAGGACCACATTGTATTCGAAAAACACGGAATATTCCAGCGACAGGCTGTGAAGCAGCCAGATAATAAATGCCAGAAGGATGGAAAGAAGCAGCAGCAGCCACTCCTTTCTGTCCTTCTCCTTGCTGTTATTTCCGGTTTCCGAAATCATACTTATGTCAGATTACTTGTTCTGGGCGTCCGTGATGTCCTTCACTACCGAGGACTTGTCGACACGGATCCTGACATTGGCGTCAATCTCCAGGATAAGGAAAGTGTCCTTGACCTCCGATACGGTGCCGTAGATGCCGCCGACGGTCACTACCTTGTCGCCTCTTTTCAGGGACTCCCTCCACTTTACGATCTCCTTCTGTTTCTTCTGCTGGGGGCGTATCATGAAGAAATACATCACCACGAAGATGAGAATCATCAGTATCAGGAATGAATACTGCTCCAAAAAAGTAGGTTCTCCCTGAGCCGCAGGCTGAGCCTGGAGGAGGAAAAAAGCGTTAAGAAGATTCATTTTTGTGTTCTTTTAGTTTTACAATCTTTTATTTAACAAATATACGCATTATTTCTAATTTTCGATAAGTCCTCGTCCTGACTTGACCACCTCTCCGCTGTCCACCATCTTCCGCAGTATCCGGTCGAGCAGACCGTTGACGAAGACCCTGCTGTTGCCCGTACTGTAGAACTTGGATATCTCCACATATTCGTTGATGGTGACTTTCAGGGGGATATTGGGGAAACGCACGGCCTCGGCTATGCCCTGCACGATCAGCACCAGGTCGGTGGTCACCACGCGGTCGGGATCCCAGTTGCTGGTATTGGCCACGACTATGTCCATATACTTGCGGTATCCGGTCATGGCCGCTCTCATCAGCTCCTTCGCGAACTCCCGGTCATCGTCCTTGAGGAAGACTCCCGGCACCGGCATCGTTCCCTTGGCGCGAAGCACCTCCAGATTGCGGACAATCACAGAGAGGACAAAACCCAGGTCGTCTATCCAGAAAAGGGACATGTCCTCGAGGGCGGCAGCAAGCTCCTCATTGTCCTCAAACAGTTCCAGGTCAGAGAATATCCTGATGAACAGCCCGCAGTCCTCTTCCAGCGAACGGGTCTCCGAGGCCATGTACTCCTGGAAATAATCCCTTGTGGACAGATCGGCAAGCAGACGGCGGACAAGAACTGACATGTCATCGTTCCAGACCAGTCCGTGGTCCTCGCAGAATTTGACAAAACGTGGATCCGCGGAGAGGTATGCGGATACCGCGTTGTCCGCAAATTTACGGTTGGGGTTGCGTTCCTCCGGGGTCGGATTGAATTTTTTCAAACCTGTCTCGATACGGGAGCGGGCCGCTCCGGCAAGGGCTGCGGCACAGTTGAGTATGAAGTAGTACAGATGCAGTGTCTTCTCGCATGAATAATCCAGTGTCTTCCCGGCTTCTATCAGAGAATCAGAGCCTGAGGTCACCATGCTGTAAAGAACTTTGAAGACTTTTATCCTTATTAAACGTCGGTTGAGCATACAATATTTTTAAAACATTTTGCAAATATACTTTTTAGATGAGAAAAAAACCTATATTTGTGTCAAA
>DVGV01000016.1 GCA_018712545.1 Candidatus Coprenecus merdigallinarum
TCGATGGCCCTCGCGTGGTCCTCCACGTAAAGCCAGTCGCGCACGTTCTCGCCCTTGCCGTACACCGGAAGGGGCCTGCGGTGCCGGATATTGTTGATGAAAAGAGGTATCAGCTTCTCCGGGAACTGGTACGGACCGTAGTTGTTAGAGCAGTTCGTAACTATGGTCGGCATGCCGTAGGTGTCGTGGAAGGCACGCACGAAGTGGTCGGACGAGGCCTTCGACGCGCTGTACGGACTGTGGGGGCTGTACCGGGTCGTCTCACGGAAGAACTCGTCCCCGTACACCTCGTGGGCGCTGACGTCAGAGTGAACACCCTCGGGATGGGTCAGTTCCAGGGCACCGTACACCTCGTCGGTTGAGATGTGGTAGAAGCGCTTGCCCTCCCACTCGCCGTTCCAGTAATGCTTGGCCGCCTGAAGCAGAGACAGGGTGCCGAGGACATTGGTCCTCGCGAAGGTGAACGGGTCCTTGATCGAGCGGTCCACGTGGCTCTCGGCAGCCAGGTGGATCACGCCGTCGATGCCGTATTTCTCGAAGACGCCGCAGACCGTCCCGAAGTCGCAGATGTCGGCGCGCACGAACACGTAGTTCGGGGCCTGCTCGATGTCCCTGAGGTTGGCCAGGTTGCCCGCGTAGGTCAGCTTGTCCAGGTTTACGATACGGTACTCGGGGTACTTGTTCACGAAGAGGCGCACGACGTGGCTCCCGATGAAGCCCGCGCCGCCGGTTATCAGTATGTTGCGCTTGAATTCCATTGTCAGATGTTATTATTTGTTATGATGTTTCCTGGCCAGCTTCTGCTCCTCCTCGTCGGCGATGCGGAGCAGATACTGACCGTACTGGTTCTTGCTCATGGGCCTGGCCGTCTCGCGGAGATGGTCCGGTGTTATCCACCCGCTGCGCAGGGCGATGTCCTCCAGGCAGGCCACCTTCTGGCCCTGACGCTTCTCGATTACCTCGATGAACGTCGAGGCCTCGGCAAGAGAGTCATGAGTGCCGGTATCCAGCCAGGCGAAGCCACGGCCCAGGGTCTCCAGGCGGAGCCTGCCGCGCTCCAGGAACTCCTGGTTCACGGAGGTTATCTCCAGCTCCCCGCGGGCTGACGGCTTGACATTGGCCGCCACATCCACCACCTCGTTGGGATAGAAATAAAGACCGGTCACAGCATAATTGGACTTGGGATGCGTGGGCTTCTCCTCGATACTCAGGACATTGCCTTTGGCGTCGATCTCAGCCACACCGTAACGCTCCGGGTCCGCCACCCAGTAGCCGAACACTGTGGCCAGGCCGTCGTTCTCCGCACGGAGAACCGCACGACGCAGCATTACGGTAAAGTAGCTGCCGTAAAAGATGTTGTCTCCCAATACCAGACAGACAGAGTCACTTCCGATAAACTCGCGGCCGATGATGAAGGCCTGCGCCAGGCCGTCCGGTGAGGGCTGCTCCGCATACTCGAAGCGCACGCCGAAAGCAGAGCCGTCACCCAGAAGACGCCTGAAGCCGGGAAGATCCTCCGGTGTGGATATGATGAGTATCTCACGGATACCCGAAAGCATCAGCACGGATATCGGATAGTACACCATCGGTTTGTCATAGATCGGTATCAGCTGCTTACTGATGCCTTTCGTAATCGGATAAAGCCGGGTTCCGGAGCCGCCGGCCAAAACGATTCCTTTCATAACTTACCAGATTTTATTGCCTCTGTATCCACTCCCAACTGCCCTATAAAGACTGGCGGATACGACTGTTTACGTTTTTTGTAAGGTACACTCCTTTGAAACTTATTTTAACTGGATTGGACAGTGAGAACATACTGACTATTCTATTTCATTTTCTGTGTCAGTTTATACTCATCATAGAACCCTTTCGGAAGTTCTTTCAATGGCTGACTGTCCACTCTGCTCATCTCCTCCACGAAGCGCCTGGCCGCTTCTCCAGTCACCAACACCGTGGCGTACATGATTGCCACACATCTGAACTCCACACCGATGCCGTTAATACGGCTTACGGCTGTACGCGGTCAAAACATGCCATGCGCTTTTGTCTGTCACATGGAAGATACAATACGTTGTCTTTGATTTGTATAATTTATTTGTATTTTTCAATAAAGCTTGCCACAATCTTTCTTACCGTCTCTTTGGACTGCAGCGCATGAAGGACAGCTATAATGAGTACTTCATCCCCATCTATCAGATAATAAACAATATTCGGGTATAATATCAAATGACGTACTTCTGCACTGGAGCCGAATTCCGTAGGCTCCAAGTCGAAGTCTTTCACGCCTATACCGGGAAAATACTTAAGCTGTTCTACTTTTTCTGTTACCCTGTGAAATGTCTGCCGGGCCACATTCTCTCCGTAATTGTCCTCCACATACTCCAGCACGGCCCTGAACAGGCCTGCGCCGAGATCCGACCACACTATTTCCATCCTCTTTCCATCATGACAGCATTGACAACCTGCGTATGCGGAATACATCTGCCGGCACGGTGCTCGGACACGGCATACTCTGCGATATCTGAAAGCACGTCGCGAGGAAGTATCTCCGAAAGTTCATCCCCGGTATGCCGAAATGCCATTACAGGTTCATGTACTTGTGAAGATTCTCCCTGCCTGGTGCCGCTGACGTATGTGCTGTCCTTTTTCTTCATGCTATTGATTTTAGCACAAAACTACTTATTCAAAATGAGACCTCCAAACGGCTTTACCACAACGGTAAAAATGTTTCGGCATTTCTTCAGTCCCGACCGAACAAATCCCTGGTATACACCTTGTTCCTCACGTCATCCAGGCACCGGTCATAGCGGTTCGCGATGATGGCCTGAGAACACCGCTTGAACTCCGCAAGGTCGTTGACCACCACGCTCCCGAAGAACGTGCTGCCGTCCTCGAGGGTCGGCTCGTAGATGACGATTGTCGCGCCCTTGGCCTTGATGCGCTTCATCACGCCCTGGATGCTGCTCTGGCGGAAGTTGTCGCTGCCCGTCTTCATCGTAAGCCTGTATACGCCGATGACCGTCTCGTGCTCCTTCGAGGCGTCCCACCCGCCGTCGTACTCGTGAGCCCCGGCCATCCTCAGCACCTGGCCCGCGATGAAGTCCTTCCTCGTGCGGTTGCTCTCCACTATCGCGGTCATCATGTTCTGGGGCACGTTCTCGTAGTTCGCCAGAAGCTGCTTCGTGTCCTTCGGAAGGCAGTAGCCGCCGTAGCCGAAGGACGGGTTGTTGTAGTGCGTGCCGATCCTGGGATCCAGGCCGATGCCCTCGATGATGGCAGACGAGTCCAGGCCCTTGACCTCGGCGTAGGTGTCCAGCTCGTTGAAGTAGCTCACGCGGAGGGCCAGGTACGTGTTGGCGAAGAGCTTCACCGCCTCAGCTTCCTTCAGGCCCATGTACAGCGTGGGGATGTCCTGCTTTATCGCGCCCTCCTGAAGCAGTTCCGCGAACGTATGCGCGGCCTTCTCCAGGAAAGGTATGTCGGCGAGAGCCCCGATGGCCCCGTTCTCCTCCGCGAACTCCGGATGTTCGATTATCTTGGGTATGCCCACGATGATGCGGCTCGGATAGAGGTTGTCGTAAAGGGCCTTGCTCTCCCGCAGGAACTCCGGGGCGAATATCAGGTTCAGCCGCCTCAGGCCCTGCTTCCAGTACTTCACGTAGAGGCTGCGGCAGTAGCCCACGGGGATGGTGGACTTGATGACCATCACGGCGGAAGGATTGACCTCCAATACCAAGTCGATGACCTCCTCCACGTGGGAGGTGTCGAAGTAGTTCCTGACCGGGTCGTAGTTCGTCGGGGCGGCGATGATGACGTACTCGGCGTCAGAGTATGCCCTGCGGCCGTCCAGGGTGGCCGTCAGGTCCAGCGGCTTCTCCGCCAGGTACTTCTCGATGTACTCGTCCTGGATCGGGGACCTGCGGCGGTTGATCAGGTCCACCTTCTCCGGGATCACGTCCACGGCGGTGACATGGTTGTGCTGGGCCAGCAGAGTGGCGAGGCTCAGTCCTACGTAGCCTGTGCCGGCTACGGCGATGCGGTGCGATTTCATAATAACAAGATAACAAGCAGAAGTTTATTTTTCATCCAGCCCATCTGCCAAGCGCCAGCCGCTCCTCTTCCATGAGTTTCTGCGCACACAGTCCTTCGAGGAGGGAGGCTGCGGCGGAGAGATAACGGGGGGACATGGAGTCCGGGGCTGAGGCAAGGGCGGCGGAAAGGGTGGTCGCAGCGGCGGTCAGGGAGGGCAGGTCGCTGAGACGGCGCGAGAGGAGGGTGCAGAGGGAGGCGAGGCCTTCGGTGGTGGTGAGACTGCGGGGCTGGGGAAGGACGGCCGGAGCGGGCCCGAGGATGTTGTCGGAGAACTCGAGCACCCGCAGACGGAGCATGTGGACACGCTCCTGTGCCTGCGTCATGGCAGCGGGTACGGGAGCAGCGCTCCATCGGGCGGCAGCGGTGACGGCGTAGCGGACAGCCACGTCCTCATCCTTGTCCCCGTCAGTAACGTAGGTGTAAAGACTTGATATAAGGAGTACGAGCAGCGCTTCCTCCTCGTCGTCAAGGTGCAGGTCTCCGCGACGCAGGCCCAGGCACAGTCTGTCGACAATACCCGAGGCCGCCATGTCGCAGCGCCCGTCCCCGGCTGTTTCCACCGGAGAAGAGCTGTAGGCTATATGATAGAGGGACAGCATGGTAAGGATAAGCTCACGCACACTTCCGCCAGCATCCGGGACTCTGCGGTCCGCGGCATCAGGGTCCATGTACAGGGCTATCCTCCGGAACCCTTCCTGCCATATGGAGGAAAGCAGCTCCCGGGCACTGTCTGTCAGGCCGCACCCGTCCCTGAATGTCCCGCACCAGGCGCACATGCCGCGCGAGAGCGCTTCGAGGGCCTGTCCGTCCAGGCCATGACAGCCGTCAGGCGGTACGGAGGAAAGCAGTCCGAGACATACCTTCCGGGCACGGCTGTCCGTTGTTTCAGGATAATCCTTCTCTGTCATTGCTGTCCGTGTATTGAACTAAAGTACCTGGATAAATCCGTCTGTCTCCGTGGCCGCCACTCCGAGGACGCCGCGAATCATCACGACGACCCGCTTCCGGCGGCTGCCCTTGACCTTGAGCAGGGTACCCTCGACTCCGTCCAGCATGCCGCCGATGATGCGGACACGGGTGCCCATATGCAGATTGACCTCATCGGGAGAAAGGTACACCAGACTGTTGTCCAGGGTCTGGCACACTCTCATGAAATTCTCCATATCATTGTCCCTCACGATGATAGGCTCATTCCTACCGTCCTGGGGCATGGTCAGCCACTGAAGATATCCCAGGTTGCGCTTGATATCCTGTATAGCGTCACGGGAGCTGCGGGCAAACAGGAGGTTGTGCACCACAGGTACCAGTTCCTTACGTTTCTCACCGTTTCTGCGGCTGACCACAGAGTAGCGCATAGGGATGAAACACTGCATACCGGCCTGCTCCAGACTGGTCTTGGCCTTCAGCTCCCGACGGTACGGCGCACTGAGGGCAAACCAGCGCTCATCATCTACCTGAACATCATTATGTGGGGAGGTGGCAATATCCTGGCTCCTAAACTCTCTATCAAGACTATGAGAATCAGGTAAATACATAATATTGCCGGTATTTATGACGTACCGTCTCTTGGCAAGAGACGGCACTGCAGCGGTTAAACACTAGCGCAAAGCTAGTTATTTTTATCTCATTGGCAAAAAAAACGACCGAAAACATCGCAAAAATTGTAAAAGAAGAAACATCCCTGTTTTTATCCCCTTGACTATGTGTGTTTTGCCGGGATGTGCCGTCTCTTGCCAAGAGACGGTTTTCTATTTCACCCCGAAAACATCCTCCGGATGCGTGCCGAAGGGCTCGATGTGCACGACTATGTCGTAGACCTCGGGGATGCTTTCCCGGATATTCCGCTCGATCTGGTTGGAAAGGGCATGGGCCTGATTGAGGGTCATGTCGCCGTCGGCCTCCACGTCGAGGGTTATCATGTACTTGCCGCCGATGCTGCGGGAGCGGACGCGGTGCGGGTTGCTGATGCCGTCGACCTTGCTTATGGCGTCGAATATCTTCTGATAGACCGACACGTCCTTGACTCCGTCCATGAGCTCGACATTGGAGTCCATGAATATCATGATGGCCGAGCGTATGATGAACAGGCTCACCAGCAGTGCCGTCACCGAATCCAGAACCGGCATGTCCAGGATGAACGAGAAGAAGAGGCCGGCCAGGACGCTCAGCGAGATGATCATGTCGTTGCGCATATTGACCCCATTGGCCACCAGCATGGACGAGCCGGTGCGCTTCCCTACCCTGGTCTGATACAGCGAGAGCAGCAGCTTGCACACTATCGAGAATACGGTCACGTATATGGCCACCGCTCCGGGCATCACCCTCTCCTCGTGGGAGAAAAGATGCTCCACCGCAGAGATCAGCATCTCCGCCCCGGCGAAGAATATCAGCATCGAGAGTATCTTGGTGGCTATCGACTCCGCCTTGGCATAGCCGTAGACATATTTCTTGTTGGGACGCCGGCCCATGACCCTTGCCGCCACTATCATCACTATGGACACAGCCACATCCGACGCCGAATCGATACCGTCGCCGACCACCGCGAAACTACCGCTTATCAGACCGGCCACTATCTTGGCCACCGAGAGCAGACCGTTGCCGACGATACTGACATACGACGCCGCCAGTATCTGCCTCTCCACCGGTTTATGACTGTCCTTTCCCATATTCTGTTTCCAAGCCCGCAAATATACTCTACCGGCAGAACAAATGCAAACTGACTTGAACTGAAAAAAGTTGACAGATTTGAGAGCATAAATCAAACGAGTCAATGAGAGAAAGACACAAGCGAGACATTGTCCTGAAGACCGACCCTGTGACCAAGGAGAAGTATTGGTCCAACGAGGT
>DVGV01000017.1 GCA_018712545.1 Candidatus Coprenecus merdigallinarum
AAGCTTGCCAAAAGTAGTTAAAAAAGTTGGTTTTGGCAAGAGTTCGTGTCCGGATGACCTCAGCGCTGAAGGCGGTTGAAGAGGATGCCGACGTAGAGCCTGGGACCGCTGGAGAAGTCGTTCTGGCGGCATGTGGCGTTGAGGAGCCAGTCGACCTTGACTACCAGGCTGAGTTTCGGGGTCAGGGATACTTCCATGCCGGCGAAAGGGGCAATGGCCATGAAGGCATACTTGTGCATGGCGGCCTGAGGCTCTATGACGAAGTCCCCGGTGCCTCCCTGAGCGATGATGTGGTTCTTGACCCCGCCGCCGCCGATGAGGCAGCCTATGAAGGGGTGTACCCGGCCCTCGGTGCGGCGGATGTAGTCCACCAGGATGCCGCCCCAGCCGGTATGGGCGTAGGAGGGGGAGGGAGCGTATCTGACATTGGAACTGTGGCCCTCGGTCCCGATGCGGAGCATGTCGGTGGGCGTGCCGAAGGCGAACTTGACGTGACCGCCGATACCGGTGGCCCCGCCTTTGATCTGCATGGTTACGGGTTCTGTACCACTGCCGCTGTGCAGTTGAAACCGGCCGCTCTGTATGTAGCCGCTGTGCAGCATCATGCCTCCCGTGTAGCCCCGGAAACGGAATTCTGAGCTGTCGGTCTTATTTGATGCAGCGGTATATAGAGGTGCGGTCAGCAGGAGGACTGCAGTAAGTGCAGCGGTCAGCAGTGGTCTCGTCTTCATACGGAAAATTTGCCGCGAAGATAGCAAAATTTCCTATTCTACCGAGGCCGGGTCGATCAGGTTGTTCAGGAGGGCGTAGACCGTCAGGCCGGCGACGGTCTTGATGCCGGTCTTGCGGGTGATGTTCTTGCGGTGGGTGATGACGGTGTAGATCGAGAGGTGGAAGCGGTCGGCTATCTCCTTGTTGAGCATGCCCTGGGCCACGCAGACCAGGATCTCTTTCTCACGGGCGGAGAGTTCCTCCCGGTTCTCGGTCCGGGGGCCGCCGGATGACTGCGCCAGGGAGTTCCGGAGCTTGCTGATGACGGCCGCCGGGGTGTCGTAGATGCTGATGGTCTCGTCGTAGCTCTTTATGGTCTCGTCGTCCGTGACGGCTGTCGGGGCGGCTATCACCGCGGCGTCGGTCAGGTCGGAGATGCGGCTGCGGCCTGCCGGGCGGGAGGCGAAGTCGAAGATTATGGGGTCTACGATCACGATGTCCGTCATGCTGTCCCGGACCGTTGCCTCGTTCTCGCGGGAGAGGTCGGTCAGCACGGTCTCGACGGTGAAGCCTCCGTGCTCTTCGAGTATGGAGGTGATGCCGCGGGCGATGATCCGCGACGGGGTTATGAGCAGTATTTTCTTCTTTGTCACTGACATTTTCCTTCCAGTCTGTTAACCATAGGGATGAGGATTGAGTTCTCGATCAGGGTATGCTTCTCCAGGTCGGCTTCTAAGGTGCAGAGCCTCGAGAGGGCCTTGATGGCGGTGACCGTGTCGCACACCGGGGGGAGGTACTTCATGACGATGTTCCTCAGGTCGTTGAGCTTCTCATCTATGTTGTTGTGGTTCTCTTCAAATGTCTCCATGCTGTAGCCCTCGACCCTCTGTCCGCCGGCCACCGAGCGCACGTAGGGGAAGACGATGTCCTCCTCGTAGGCGAAGTGGTTCTCCACTTCCTCCCGGTACCCGTCGAAGAAGCGCATGATCACGTCCCGCTGCATCGGGGTGCAGGGGCGGAGCAGGTCCTCGAAGATGCGGCTCAGGTCCTGAATCTCATGGTCGAGGTAGTAGGAGTGCGAGGCGTGGAGGTATCTGACCAGGTCAATGGCCGAGGCGGCGGTCATCATCTCCGTCGTGGGAACGTAGCCTTCGGTGGCATACACGTTGGCTATGAGGAGGAAGGTGTCGCAGTTGACCCCGCTCTCGCGGCAGGTCTCCTCGACGGTCTTCTCCCCGAAGCCCAGCTTGATGCCCAGGCGGTAGATGACGGTCAGCAGTCGGTAGTCGGCGCCGATGAGGTCGGCCATTTTCATATTCTTTCTCATTGTGCAGTATTTTCCACAAATATAGTGATTTCATTTCATCCTAAAAGAGAACGGACCCCGGGGCCTGTCGCAGGTGCAGGGGTCCGTAACTTTCCAAACTTATGAGTAATTAAGCAAAGATTGAAATAACAACACTACATTATGGATATAACGGGTGCAAAGGTACTGTCCCTCCCTTTGCCCGTCAATCCTCATAAATAGGTATTTGCCTTAACGGCCTTCCCACATTGTAGGTATTCGGGAGTTCAGGGCCCTGACTCCCCTTGCTCCACCTTCTCGATTCTTCTGCCCCCCTCTCCCTTCCCCGTGCGCTTATTCTCACGTTGCTTTTTAGTTGCGACACAACTTGCTCTTACTATGAGATTTAGCAAATAAAAGACTTTTTAAATGGCGCTAAAATAAGCGATTTTGGGCAAAAAATGGGACACTTAACAAATCGCCTCTTTTAGATATTGCTGATAATCAAACATATACATCACAACTAAAAAGCAACGTGAGAATGAGAAAGACCGCCGCAATGGTGAAAGAAGAGAATGGCCGGCTAATGGTTGCTGATGAGCCGGCGCAATGGTGGCTGAGATGTGTTGCTGAGCATGGACGCTGAGAGAGAAGCCTGATGGGCAGCGGGTTTTCCGGCCCCTCCTGACATGGAGCTGTAGTGCCGTCGGGTCAGCGGATGACGTTGGGCATAGCGTGCAGTCCGAGGCAGCGCAGTATCTGCTCGTCCGGTACATGGAATTTCCGCTGCACTGCATTTATTACTGACGGCAGTTGTCCGGAGTCAAGCATTGTGTAGGACGGTATGCCTATTTCCGGAAGCAGGACGCGGTCTATGTATCCGCACACTTCCATGTCGGTGATACGCAGCCGCCAGGCTCCTCTTTCATAGGCTCTCATATCCTCGATTTCAGGCTCGAAGCCAGGCTCGGCTCCAGTCAGGGTGATAATCTCGCCCTGAGGGTACTTCTTTATCTGTTCGCGTTCCCAATCCTCAGTGTTCCAGCGGTTCAGCTGGTGAATGAAACTTCTCTCCGTCCTATACAGATACTCAGTCCTTCCTGCATTGACGAAATATCTGAGCGGTATCCTGCCGTTTTCATCCAGGTCGTAGTAGACGTATCCGGTGCCTTTCTTTATTTTGAGCCTGCCGTGTCCTGAGCAGGAGTTGCTGATTCCGGGCAGCAGAATTCCATTGTCTCTGTCCCTGAAGTATGAGGCGATAGAGGAGTGCGGGTATTTGAAGGCGGTTTCAGCAACTCCATGGTGGACAGGATTCCGTAGAATGTAGCTGAGAAGTACACGCTGGCGGAGGTATCCCGTTACAGGCCGGCAATATGTGTCGCTTTCGAACAGGATACCTCGGCGTCTGTATTTTGAGTTGAAATGCTTGGTATAAGTGATCTTGAGAATCTTGATAAAGTCATCGGGACAGGTGCAGACCAACGCGATGTGGCAGTGTGTGGACATTACCGCGTAGGCCAGCAATGTTATGCATGTCTTGAGAACGGACAACGCAATGCTGTTCTCCAATGCCGTGTAGTCATGATCGTCCCTGCATATCACATCCGGAGTACCGGAAGACAGGACCAGATGGTACATCTTTTCGCTCGCCTCTTTCATACTGCTTCATTTTGATGTTTGTGCTGCGAATTACGGAAATCAATCCGAGATAATCAAGAGGCGGGGGTAAATTAATTTACCGCAGTGGCATAATAAGGTTGGGAATGCCTGAAAGTAAGTGACGGGTGAGGAAAGGAAAGACGGAGAAAAGGAGGCAAAGGGAGACTAAACTTCACGTTACCTTTTAGTTGAAATGCAAATTGCTTAAAATGAAGATGTTGCAATAATGTAAAAATTCTACATGAGGTGAAAAGGGGCGGTTTAGGGCAAAAAGCGGCTCACTTAAAATTCTTGCAAAATGGTAAATGCTTTGTAATCAAGAATGTATGATACAACTAAAAAGCAACGTGGAATGGGGGCATTCATCATTAAGGGCTTTGAAGGGCCGTGAGGGCCATGCTGTAATGCTGCAATGCAGGAAAGCCATGCGGTGCCGGACGGTGACCCCGGTCGTGGTGGATGCCGGTCGTGCGGTGCTGCTCCGGTGTCAGAGCAGCAGGAGGGCGGTGCGGTAGACGATGAAGGCGACGGTCCAGGCGAGGACGATGGTGTAGACGGCGGAGATGACGGCCCATTTCCAGCCGCCGCTCTCGTTCTTGATGGCTACGAAGGTGGCGATGCAGGGGAAATAGAGCAGGACGAAGACCATGAAGGCGAGGGCCGCGGCCGGGGTGGTGGTCCGGGCGAGGGCATTCTGCAGCATGGTGTCGCCGGAGACGGTTTCGGTTTCAGCCCCGGCTGTCACAGGAGCAGTCGCGTCGGCGGTTTGGGATGATACGGTACCGGCGGATGCTGTTCCGGAATCGCCTGCGGCTGAGGGGAAGCGCTCCTGCTCACCGCTGTAGAGTACGCCCATGGTGCTGACCACAAGTTCTTTCGCGGCTACGCCGGAGATGATGCCAACGCCCATCTTCCAGTCGAAGCCGAGGGGCTCCAGGACGGGCTCGATGGCCTTGCCGATCATGCCGATGTAGGAGTTCTCCTGCTGCTCGGCGGGGGTGGCATAGCGGTCGTGATGGGGGAAGTAGCCGAGGAACCAGATGATGATCGAGGCTACGAGGATGATGCCGGCCATCTTGTGCAGATACTGCTTGCCCTTCTCCCAGGTGTGGCGGAAGACGGACTTGGAGGTCGGGACTCGGTAGGGCGGGAGCTCCATGACGAATGGCAGGTTGTCGTCCTTGATGAAGCGGCTCATCACCTTGGCCGAGATGATGGCCATGACGATGCCGAGGGCGTAGAGGCCGAGGAGTACGAGCGAGCCGTTGCGGGGGAAGAAGGCCCCGGCCACGAGGATGTACACGGGCAGGCGGCCGGCGCACGACATCATGGGAATGATGAGCATGGTGACCAGGCGGCTCTTGTGGTTCTCGATGGTGCGGGTGGACATGATGGCGGGCACGTTGCAGCCGAAGCCCATGATCATGGGTATGAACGACTTGCCGTGCAGGCCTATCTTGTGCATGAGCTTGTCCATGATGAATGCGGCGCGGGCCATGTATCCGGAGTCCTCTAAAAGGGAGATGAACAGATAGAGTATCAGGATGTTGGGCAGGAATACCAGCACGCTGCCCACTCCTCCGATGATGCCGTCCACTACCAGGTCCTTCAGCATGCCCTCCGGCATGGTGGTGGCCACGAAGGCCCCGAATTTCTCCACCAGCCACTCAATCCAGGTCATCGGGTATTCGCCCAGGCGGAAGGTGGCCTCGAAGATGATGTACAGCAGCAGGATGAATATCGGGAAGGCGGCCCAGCGGTTGGTGACCACGGCGTCTATCTTGTCGGTAATGGTATGCTTTTTCCGTACCTGTCCGGGAGTGTAGGTCTCCTTGAGGGCGCCCTGGACGAAGGCGTATTTGGCGTCTACGATGGCGGCCTCGGCATTGGTACCTCCGAGCAGTCCCTCTATGCGCCTGTTCTCCTCGAAGCGGGCTGCGATGATCTCGTCGTGGTTGGGCAGGGCCTCGACTATGGACTCCACGTCGGAGTCGTTCTCGAGGTACTTGATGGCCAGCCAGCGGGTGGAATAGTGGGTGCGGATATCGTCGTTCTTCTGAATCAGCAGCTTGATGCGGTCGATGCTGTTCTCCAGCTCCTGTCCGTGGTTGATGTGGATGTGGCGGGACAGGGCTGGGTCGTTGTGCTCGTAGATCTGGATGACGGTGTCGAACAGCCTGTCGATGCCCTGCCCGCTGCGGCTGACGGTGGGTACCACCGGCATGCCGAGCAGATGTCCGAGTGTGACGGTGTCGAGCCTGTCTCCGCGGGCCTCCAGCTCGTCGTACATGTTCATGGCCATGACCACGCGGAGGTTCATGTCGATGATCTGGGCCGTCAGGTAGAGATTGCGCTCGAGGTTGGAGGCGTCTACCACATTGATGACTACATCGGGGATATTGTCGATCAGGTTCTTGCGGACGTACAGCTCCTCAGGGCTGTAGGCCGAGAGGGAGTAGGTGCCCGGCAGGTCGACGAGGACAAAATGGTAGCCCTTGTATTCGAACCGCCCTTCCTTGGCATCGACGGTCACTCCGCTGTAGTTGCCGACCCTCTCGTGGGAGCCGGAGGCAATGTTGAACAGGGAGGTCTTGCCGCAGTTGGGATTGCCTACGAGGGCGACCCGTACGGTGTGGCGGCGCTCCTCCGCGAGCTGCCGCATCCTCCGGTCGAGGTCCTCCGCATCGGAGCAGTCCGGTTCGCGGCTGCTCAGTCCGGGGGTACCGGCAGAATTCCGGGATGCCTCCGGCTCTGCGGCATTGTCCTGAGATGCCTGGGCCTTGGCCTCGCTCTCGCTGATGACCTCTATCTCGCGGGCCTCGTCCCTGCGGAGCGATATCTTGTATCCTATGATCTCGTATTCTATGGGGTCCCTGAGAGGGGCGTTGAGCACTACCCTGACCTCCTTCCCCTTGATGAACCCCATCTCGGTGATTCTCTTGCGGAAGGAGCCGTGTCCGCTCACTTTGACTATAATACCTCTTTCACCTGTTTTCAGATCCGAAAGTTTCATGCTGCAAATGGTCTCTAAATCCGGGCAAAAATACCACTCTTTCCTGACAGAGACAATACCAACAGTTAGGTATTTTCACCCCACTACGGACAAAAAAGAAGGGAGGCCGGCGAATCACTTCGCAGCCTCCCGTGAAAAACAGGTATGACAGCTTCGAAAAGCAGTTTGGGTTATCTGGTCCAGCCTGCCATCCAGTTGCTGTCGGCGGAGATGGCTCCGGCGAAGGAGGCAGACTCGAAGAATGAGTCGATGGTGCTGGCGTCAAGGTCTCCGGCAATGGTTCCGAAGAAGTTGTCGGTCAGGCTGAAGGTGTAGTCCACCTGGTTGTGGTTGGCCTCGGCGAGGAACATGTCCTGGGTGTAGAGGATATTGTCGCTGTCGCTGGATACTCCGTTGGAAAGATATACGTGCTTGAGTACGGAGGTACCGTCGGCAAGAGCCTCCTCAGTGTGGGCGGTCTCTGTAGTCAGGGCGCGGGGCTTGCCGGTTACGATGGCGTTGTAGAGCTCGACCTCTGTACCGGCGCGGAGACGGATACCGCGTTTGTTCTCATCGGAGTTGTTGCCTACGAGGGTTACGTTTGCAAGAACGGGGTGGGAGATGGGTGCGGCTACCTCATCGTTGTCGTTGTTGTCGCACTCCATGAGGGCGTCGCACTCAGCGGAGATCTGGTAGGCTACCATGAACTGGCCCTTTCCGCTCCATCCTTCAGTCCAGTCGAAGGAGTCGTCGGTGTTGTCGGTGGATACGAGGTATTTCACATTCACTGTGCCGCCGAACCACTCGAATCCGTCGTCAGAGCCGCCGTAGGCCTGGAGATGGTCCACTGTGGTGCCGTCACCCACGCCGTAGAAGGTGAAGCCGTTGGCCTCTTTCTCCTCGGAGAAGGCGTATCCGCCGTACTCTACGCGGACGTACTGGAGAGTACCGGAGTTGTCGTGGGCGTCGTTTCCGCCGTAGGAGGCGTCACCGATCTCGGACTTGGCACCGGCACCGGCATTGATGGGGGCCTTGCCGCAGATGTGGATGCCGCCCCATGCACCGGCTTCCTGCCTCTGGGCTGTCATCACGATGGGAGCGTCGGCTGTACCGCGGGCGTCGATCATGGCGCCCTGCTCGATGAGGAGATAGTCTACGATGTCGTCGTCCTGGGCTGTGATTACAGTACCGGGCTCAATGGTCAGGGTGGCTCCTTCCTTTACATGAAGGCCTCCGATAAGGATGTAATTGACACCTGCCCTGAGGGTCATGTCCTCGGTAATGTCGCCTTCGAGCTCTACAGTGGCGGTGCCTGTGCTGCCGCCGTCAGCGGAGAGGGCCCAGCCGCTGGTCCAGTCGTTGCCGGAGGGGAGGGCGCCCACGTATGCTGCGTTGTCGAAGAAGGAGTCGAGGGAGGAGGCGTCGAGACCGCCGTCAATAGTGCCCATGATATTGTTTGTCAGGGAGAAGGAGTATCCTACCTCGTTGTGGTTGTCGTTGGCCAGGAAGTCGTTCTGGTCGTAGAGGACAGTCTCGCTGTCGCTGGAGACACCGGAGGAGAGGTATACGTACTGGAGCTTGGAGGTACCCTCGGCGAGGGCCTTCTCGGTGCCTTCAGTCTCAGTGGTCAGGGCGCGGCCTTTGCCGGTTACGATGGCGTTGTAGATCTCGGCCTGTGTGCCGGCGCGGAGACGTACACCGCGTCCGTCAGCTCCGTTGCCCACGAGGGTGACGTTGGAGAGAACGGGGTGGGAGATGGGCTCGGCATAGTTGTCATTGTCGTTGTTGTCAGCCTCGATGAGAGCGTCGCACTCGTCGGAGATCTGCTGGGCGATCATATACTGGCCCTTTCCGCACCAACCCTCTGTCCAGTCGAAGGAGTCGTCGGTGTTGTTGGTGGAGATCAGGTATTTTACGTTTACAGTACCGCCGAACCACTCGAATCCGTCGTCAGAGCCGTTGATGGCCTGGAGGTGGTCCACTGTGGTGCCGTCACCCACACCGTAGAAGGTGAAGCCGTTGGCCTCTTTCTCCTCGGAGAAGGCGTATCCGCCGTACTCTACGCGGACGTACTGGAGAGTACCGGAGTTGTCGTGCGCGTCGTTTCCGCCGTAGGAGGCGTCACCGATCTCGGACTTGGCACCGGTACCTGCGTTGATGGGAGCCTTGCCGCAGATGTGGAGGCCGCCCCATGCACCGGCTTCCTTACGGGTGGAGGTCATCACGATGGGAGCGCTTGCGGTACCGCGGGCGTCAATCATTGCGCCCTGCTCTATGAGGATGTAGTCTACCTGGTCGTCATCCTGGGCTACGATGGTCACACCGGGCTCGATGGTCAGAGTGGCGCCGGCCTTTACATGGAGGCCTCCGGTGAGGGTGTAGGTCTGACCCTCTTCGAGGATGCGGTTCTCGGTGATGTCGCCGATGAGGTCTACCTCGGGGTCAATGATCTGAGGATTTTTCTTTTCGCAGGATACAGCCACCATAGCTGCTCCGAGGGCGAGAATGAAAAGTTTTTTGTTCATTTTTAAAAGATTTAGAAATGTTTATAATTTTTAATTTTTTAAAAATCGAGCTTGACGCCCATTCCGATGCCTCTGCCGAGCCTGTAGCTCTCGGTCAGCATCTCTGTGCCGAGGTCGGGCACGTTCTGGGTGAAGCGGTACTCGGAGTCGAGCAGGTTGGTCAGGGAGAGGTCTACGCTCCAGAGCTTGTTGATGCGGTAGGTGATGTTGGCATCGAGGGAGTGGATGGGAGCCTGCATGATGTTGCCGAGTCCGTAGATGCCGACTGCCTGGATGCGGGGGCCCTGGACGTTGTAGAGCAGGGAGACGGACAGGGATGATTCCTTGCCGAACTCAGGTGCGTAGGTAATGAAGGCGTTGCCGAGGTAGGGAGAGGCTCCCTGGAGGGCCCTGCGGCTGTCGGTATAGATACCGCCGTTGGCCAGGAGGGTTACATCGGTGTACATCAGAGAGATGTTGCCGCCTACGGTGAAGTACCTGAAGGGCTGGGTGCGGAACTCGGCCTCGAGACCGGCGGCCATACCCTGCTCGGCGTTCCTGAAGGTGTGTACGATGGCTCCGCCGGAGGTCTCCTGCACGCGCTCGATGGGGTCTTTCAGGATCTTGTAGTAGACACCTACCGAGAACATGTGCTTGTTGTTGGTGGAGAAGTACTCGTACTTGAGGTCGAAGTTGTAGTTGTAGCCGTTGGTCAGCTGGTCGTTACCGCGGAGCTCGGCGCTTCCGTAGGACTCCTTGTAGAGGAAGGGGGCCATCTCGATGAACGAGGGGCGGGTAACAGTGATGGAGGAGGCGAAGCGGAGGGTGTGCCTGTTGTTGAGGGTGTACTTGATGTTGAGGGCGGGGAAGAAGTCGCCTTTGTTGAGGCGGGAGATGCTCTCGCGGGATGCGTCGTTCCAGTAGCGTACCCACTGCTGTGAGTATTCGTAGCGGACTCCGAGGCCGAGGAGGAGGTTCTCGAGAGGATAGTACTCCACTTCGGCGAACCCGGCCAGGATACGGTGCCCGGCGTAGTAGTTGTTCTTGGGCTGGGCGTCCCTGTCGATGGTGATGAGGCCGTCGGCTATGCTCTGGGAGTTGAGGAAGGAGGAGGGGGTGTAGATGTCGCTGATGACGGGGTTGATGCCGGACAGGTTGTAGTAGAACCTCATGGAGTTGTAGTCACGGGTCTTGTCCTTGTAGGCGGCACCGAATATGAGCCGGCTCTGCTCGCCGAAATGGAAGGTGGGCTTTATTTCACCGACGATTTCCTGCTCGGAGAGCTCTCCGAAGTAGCGCATGGTCTCCTGACGGTTGAGCTTGAAGAGGGACAGGCTGCCGTCCTCGCCCTTGCGGTACATTACCTGACGGCGGTCAGGCTCGTTGCTGTCGGTCATGCCGTAGGATACTTTCCAGTCCATGTCCCAGCTGGGATGCAGGGTATGGGTACCTCCGAGCTGAGTGTTCCACAGGGAGTAGGAATGAGCTATGGAGTTGCTTCCTAGGAGCATGTTGTCCTCGGCATCGTATCCGTCACGGAGCTTGTAGTCCTCCATGGCGTTCTTGGCATAGAGGGTTGTCAGTCTGATTTTGTCACCGTTCTGAAAGAGGTAGTTGAGGCTCAGGAGGCCGGTCACATCGAGGCTGTGCTCGTAGGCGTTGTAGGTGAACTCGTCCATGTGCTGGCCCTGGGTGTTGATATTGGTGATGTAGGCGTCGTAGATGTTCTGGCTGCCGCTGGAGATGGATGCGGAGGCCAGAAGGCTGAGTTCGTCTCCGTTTCTGAGACTGAAGGTACGTCCTCCGGATACCGAACCGGAGAAGTCGGGCAGGGCCATCGACTTGCGGATGTCGAAGGTGGTTCCGAACGGATCGTTGGTCCTGATGTACTCGCGGAAGTCGGGCAGGCTCATGTCCCTTACGCTGTTGGGAAGATTGTTGTCCTTCAGCAGCCATCCCTTGCGGTCGGGACGGTATGTGTCGGTGAATGTGGTTCCTATGACGCCGCCCAGGCCGAAGGCCACTGATACGAAGCTTTCTCCCACGCTCTCCTTGGTGGCGATGTCGATATGCGCCCCGGAGTAGTCGGCGAAGCTCGTGGCGGTGTAGACTTTGGTTACGGTGATGTTCTGGAGTACGGAACTGGAGAAGATGTCCAGGGGAATGAGCTTGTTGTCGGGGTTCGGAGAGGCTACCGGCAGTCCGTTGAGGGTAGTCAGGCTGTAGCGGTCGCCGAGGCCGCGGACGAAGAGCTGTCCGGAGTTGTTGAACGATACTCCGCTCATGGTCTCGACGGCTTCTGCTACGTTGGAGAGACCCTTGATGGAGATTTCGTCAGCGCCGATGTTCTCGACGGCCTGCGCGGAGATCTTGCGGTCATTGACCAGGGCTCCGAACGATTCGGGATTACTGCGCGCCACTACCAGCGCCGCTTCCAGAGTCTCGCTCTGGAACCTCATGTTGAGATCCAGAACCAGCTCCTCTCCCTTTCCAAGTTTGATGACCTCTGACTTGAGGTCATCGTAGCTTATAAAATAGAGGCCCAGGACACCTTCGATCCCTTCGGGTATCTGAAGGCTGTAGGTCCCGTCGGCCTCGGTCTGCGTGCCGACCATGTTCGCGCCAGGGTCATCGACAACCCTCTCAAACATGACCACCACTCCCGCAAGCGGCTCGGAAGTCTCACTGTCGCGGACGGTTCCTTTTACAGTCTGGGCCTGTGCCGTAGCGGAAAAGAACAAAATGAAAGTAGAAATAAGATAAACTGCTTTTAGAACGTTGTGCATATTTTCCTGTTTTTACGGCGGCAAAAGTATCAGCAGGTTATTTCACGGATGATACGTAGGGATTAAAATCGTGTTACTCCGATTACGATACTGTTGCATAAGTTTCAACAATATTGCGGCCGTTCCGACAATAAGTTGTATCTTAGGTCGTTCAAACATTAAAATATTACAAAGCCATGACACGCATACCTTCCGCTTTCCCCCGTGCGGCCTTTCTTATCTCCCTGTTGCTTATTGTAGTGGGGGTTGAGGCGCAGGATTCCCATGACATTGTTCCCCGTCCTGCATCGGTTCATTTCACATCAGGATTCTTTTCCCTTGCGGACACCGTCTCGGGAGAAGTTCTGCGTTCCGTCGTAGATTCCACCTCAGGCCCTGCAGAGTCCTATTCCCTGAGTGTTACGCCCTCCTGCATCAGTATTACGGCGGCCGACAGCGCAGGACTTTTCTATGCCGGGCAGACCCTTTCTTTCCTTGTCGACAGGACAGCCGGACTGATTCCCTGCGTAGAGATTCGCGATGAGCCCAGATTCCGCTGGAGGGGTTTCATGCAGGACGTGTCCAGGCATTTTTTCAGCATTGAATACCTCAAGCGGCAGATAGACGCCATGGCCCGCCTGAAGCTCAATGTCCTGCACCTGCATCTGACCGACGCTGCCGGCTGGAGGGTGGAGATAGACCGTTATCCCCGGCTGACCTCCTTCGCCGCGTGGAGAGAGGGAGCGCTGTGGAAGGACTGGTGGTTCGGAGAGCGGAAGTACCTGCCGGAGGGGACGCCCGGGGCCTACGGGGGATATTATACTAAGGAGGAGCTGCGTGAACTGGTGCAGTATGCGGCTGAGCGCTGCATTACCATTGTCCCCGAAATAGAGATGCCCTCGCACTCGGAGGAGGTGCTGACCGCCTATCCGGAGCTTTCGTGTACGGGAGAGCCCTACCGGCACTCCGATTTCTGCATTGGCAAGGAGGAAACTTTTGAGTTTGTTGAAAATGTACTGACGGAAATAATGGAGATCTTCCCCTCGCAGTACATCCATATCGGAGGAGACGAGGCGTCAAAAAAGGCCTGGGCGGAATGTCCGTTGTGCCTGGCCCGCATGAAGGCTGAAGGTCTGGCGGATGTGGACGAACTGCAGAGTTATATGATCAGACGGATAGGACGTTTCCTCGAGGCGCACGGACGGGCGTTGGTCGGCTGGGATGAGATACTCCAGGGCGGGGCGGATTCGGCTGCGGTGGTTATGGCGTGGCGGAGCGTGGAGGAGGGAGAACGGGCCGCATCGGGAGGCAACCGGACGGTCATGACCCCCGGAGCGTATTGTTATTTCGACACTTATCAGGACGATCCGTCCACTCTGCCGACGGCTATGGGCGGATATCTGCCGCTGTCGAAGGTCTACTCTTTCGAGCCGGTGCCTTCCGGACTCTCGCCCGAGAAGGCCGCAAATATAATAGGTGTGCAGGCCAATCTCTGGTGCGAATATGTCCCCACGGAGCCGCATGCCGAACTGATGATCTACCCCCGGCTCTATGCCCTCGCGGAGGTGGCCTGGAGTCCTGCATCGGACCGGGACTATGAGGATTTCCACCGGCGGGCGCTGGCGCTGTGTGCTCAGATGGAGGCCGAGGGGTACAATGTCTTCGACCTGGCCCGCGAGGTGGGGGACCGTCCCGCCGCTCAGTCTCCGGTGGAGCATCTGGCCCGCGGCTGCAAGGTTATCTACAATGCACCTTATAATTCCACGTATGCCGCAGGAGGGGATACGGCTCTCACGGACGGGCAGCACGGAGGCTGGACCTATGGGGACGGCCGCTGGCAGGGCTTTATCTCCCGGGGGCGGCTGGACGTGACCGTAGACCTGGGCCGGGTGCAGGACGTGCGCTCGGTGGAGCTGGACTTCATGCAGGTCTGCGGCCCGGAGGTCTTCCTGCCCGCGGAGGTGGTTATCTCCGCCTCTTCGGACGGGGTTAGTTTTGTGGAACTGCGGCGCATTACCCGCGAGGTGGTCCGCGATGACCGCGTCACCTTCGTTACTGACGGGTGGTATGCGGACGGCCAGTCTGTCTCCGCCCGCTACATCCGCGTCCAGGCCCGCTCCGGCCAGTTCGGCGGATGGGTCTTCACCGACGAGATAGTCGTCCGCTGATTATTTTGTCGGGACGCGGAGGGCCCGCATGGCGTTGAGGACGGCCAGGACGGTGACGCCGACGTCGGCGAAGACGGCGAGCCACAGGGTGGCGAGGCCGAAGGCGGCGAGGAGGAGGATGGCGGCCTTGATACCGATGGCCAGCCAGACGTTCTGACGGGCGATGCGGAGAGTGCGGCGGGCGATGCTGACCGCTGTGGCGATCTTGGAGGGACGGTCGTCCATCAGCACCACGTCGGCGGCCTCTATGGCGGCGTCGCTGCCGAGTCCGCCCATGGCGATGCCCACGTCGGCGCGTTTGAGCACCGGTGCGTCGTTGATGCCGTCCCCGACGAATGCGAGGCTGGTCCTGCGGGGCTTGGCGGCCAGCAGCTCTTCCAGGCACTGTACCTTGTCGGCGGGCAGGAGGCCGGCGCGATAGGAGCCGATTCCTAGCCTGGAGGCCACGTCGCGGGCCGTTTCCTCCCGGTCACCGGTCAGCATGACGGTATCTCCGACCCCGAGCCGGCGGAGGGCCGATATTGCCTCCGCGCTGTCCTCCTTCACCCTGTCATTGATGACGATGTGCCCGGCGTATTGTCCATCCACCGCTACGTGGATGATGGTGCCGGTGCGGTGACAGTCGTGCCATGCCGCTCCGACAGCCTCCATCATCCTGGCGTTGCCTACGCAGACCGTGCGGCCTTCCACATTGGCCCTGATGCCCTGACCGGCGATTTCCTCCACGTCCGTGACTGAGCAGCCGTCGGTCGCCTCGTTGGGGAATGCCGCCCTGAGGGCCTCGCCTATCGGATGGGTGGAGAAATGCTCCACGTGGGCGGCCAGGTGCAGGAGCTCGTGCTCCGTGATGGCTGCGGGGGCTGCTGATCCGGGCTTTGCGGCTGCTTCCGGGTGCACGGCCTCCACTGCGAACTCTCCGCGGGTGAGGGTGCCGGTCTTGTCGAATACCACTGTCCCTACATTTGCCAGGGAGTCCATGAAGCTGCTGCCCTTGATGAGGATGCCTCTGCGGGAGGCGCCGCCCAGACCGCCGAAGAAGGTGAGGGGAACGCTGATGACTAAGGCGCAGGGACAGGATACCACCAGGAAAATGAGGGCGCGGTGGAGCCAGGTGGCGAAGGAGGCTGAGAAGCCGGAGAAGCCGTTTCCGGACAGCAGCGGCGGTACGAATGCCAGCAGGAGGGCGGCGGAGACCACTATCGGGGTGTAGATGCGGGCGAAGCGGGTGATGAAGGACTCGCTGCGGGACTTGCGGGAATCGGCGTTTTCCACGAGCCTGATGATCTTCGAGACGGTGCTCTCGCCGAAGGTTTTCGTAGTCCTGATGCGGAGGACACCGGATAGGTTGATGCAGCCGGAGGCCACATCGTCGCCTTTCTCGACGTCCCGAGGCAGGCTCTCGCCGGTGAGGGCCACGGTGTTGAGGGAGGAGGAGCCTTCGATGACGGTGCCGTCGAGGGGTATTTTTCCGCCGGGCCGGACTACGATGACCTCTCCGATGCTGACCTCTTCGGGAGTGACGGTCCGGGTCTGCCCGCCGCGCTCCACCTCGGCTGCGTCCGGACGGATTTCCATCAGGTGCGAGATGCTGTCGCGGCTGCGGCCCTCGGCGTAACTCTCGAACAGCTCTCCTACTGCGAAGAACAGCATGACGAAGACCGCTTCCGGGAATTCGGTCTCCGCTCCGGGCAGGAAACCGATGCAGAGGGCACCGATGGTGGCCAGGGACATGAGGAAGTGCTCGTTGAAGATGTTTCCGCGGGCAATGCCTTCGGCCGCTTCTTTCAGGGTGCCGGTGCCGATGAGCAGGTAGGGGACGAGGTAGACCAGGAGCAGCTGCCAGGTCTGCAGGGCGCAGTATCTCTCGATGAGGACGGCTGCGGCGAGCAGGACGGCGGTGACGGCGATGAAGGTTATCTGCCGCTTTGTGCTGCTGTGGGCGTGGTGATGATGTTCGTGGTTGTGCTCGTGGTTGTTGTGCCCCTCTGTGTCCTCATGGGTGTGACATCTGTGACAGCTGTGGCTGCCGTGAGCCTTGCCGTCGGATTTCAGCAGGTTTTCGCTTTGTATCGGCTGTGCCTTCAGCTCATTTTCCTGAGGTATCGCACGCTGTTGCTGTTCTCTCATAAACTTCCATTTTGTTTATGGTGCGAAATTACAGATGCCGGGATGCAACTAAGTTTCAGAGGGCGGGCCGGATGTCAGTTTGCAACCGGGTTGCATGTGCGGTATTGTGGCGTGCGGTTATGCCTGACGTCTGGAGCACTCGGGGCAGAGACCCTTTACGGTGTAGTTGATGGTCTCGATACGATAGCCTTCCGGCAGGGCGACTACGGGTATCTTGACGTCCTCGATGCAGAATGTCCGGCGGCACCCCTCGCAGTAGAAATGGATGTGGCGGTTCTCGACCCGGCAGACGGTGGACTCGCAGCGGCATATCTCGTATTTTGTGGATCCGCTGCCGTCCTCGAACGAATGAATCGCGTGATGTTCGAGCAGGACGTTGAGGGTGCGGAATATCGTGGACTTGTCCATGGTCTCCAGTTCTGTTTCCAGTTCGGTCATGGATACGGGATGAGTGAGCTCCGAGAGTTTCTGGAGTACGAGGATGCGGGCCGCGGTCGGGTGGATGCCGTGGGCCTGGAGCTGCTGTTCGATAGTTGTTCCGGCTGTCATTTCCGTAGGTTTTTCGGATGCGAAGATGGAAAAAAGTGCGGAGAAATGAAAGACATTTCGCGAAAAGTGGCCTTGGCAGCGTCGGGGCAGTCCCGCTGAAGGGCAAGGCAAGAGGCCTCGTGGCCTCAAATGCGTTAAATAAATGAATGCGTTATGTCGCCTAGCCTGAGCACTGGCTGATGCGTCGGTGATGATGATGATAATACGGCAGTGTCTGTTATGTGTACTTTTGCTGTAACTTGGTGATTATTCGTGGCTTGACTGATTTTTCAGGACAACAGACTGTGCCCTGACCCCATGTGTCTGTAGGGCACTGATTCTGAAAATACGCTCAGTTACAGCTGTTTAGCGCAAAATGCGGATAACAGACTCAAAGTGTGCCATTTTGTGCAACCGAGCATAGAGATACCTGTAGGGGCATTTGTCGTTCAAATACCTCTTTTGAGTGTAGTCAGTCTGTAAATTGTGTTTTGGGGACAAGCCTCTTATCGACAATGATTTATGAATATTTTGCAATAACAGACACGGGGTAACAGAAGAGGTTATTCTCTGTGTGCCAGGGCGCTGATGAGAGTAAGGTAAGCGGGAGGTGCGTCGGGTCTGCCCCACTGGAGGTCAATGCCGAAGAGTCCGGAGGTGGTGCGGGCTATGTCTAGGCCGAGGGCCTCGAGGGAGGGGCGGATGCTTTCGGGGTGGCGGCAGGGCAGGTTCTTGCGGCGGGTGCAATGCTCCGGCGGGCAGAGCAGGCAGGTGCCGGCGAAGAAGGCGCGGGCGGCAGGGGTTCCTCCGGCATTGGCTCCGCCGGACATTCCCGCACGTCCTTCCAGGCCGCGCTGGAGCGGAGCTCCTCCGGACATGGCTGTCTGTGGGTTTCGAAGTGTTGTCCGTTCAGCCTGTGCCTCAATATCCTGCTCCATTCCGAGGAGCATCCGGTCGAGCCGCTGCCGTTCCCTGCGGATGATGCGGTCGGCTGTCTCCGGGGTGAGCGCAACTCCTTCCGAAGGAGTTATGACGGTGGCCAGCAGGGAGATGGTGGTGTATTGTTCCAGAAGTGCCGCCTCGTCAAAATCGTAGGGAGGGCAGGCCCAGCAGTTGCCGTAGCGGCCACATTCACGGCAGTATCCCCGCACCCGTGCGAAATCCCGGTAGCCGGCGATGTATTCGGCCATCGGCATTTTCAGCCAGCGGTCCTGCGCGGTGTATACCGCTGCGTGGCTTGCCGCATTTACCTGTGCCATATTCCCCTGAGTAGCGTCTTTCTGTGCCATATTCGTCCGCAAATATACTCAATCCTTCCGCAACGGCAGCAAATCCCGTGATTCGGTGCCGTTGTGGAAAAGCGGATGTCGAAGAAAAAATATTTTTAACTTTGAGAGGAAAATCCAAAATCTACTGAGCCATGAAAACAAATGCATTTCTTTCAACACGCTACCTGTGTGCAGCCATGACCGGAGTCCTGATGCTGGCGGCGGTTTCGTGCGGGCAGAAGGGCAATGGTACGGGGCTGGTCTCCGTGAAGTATTCGCAACTGCCGCAGGGGGAGGACCTGATGCTGTCGGAGCTGGTCGGGGAGCCGGAGTTCATTGTCCTGGACAGCGATACTGCGGTGGCCTATACGCCTTTTGCCACGGTGAACGTATCTGACACTTACATCTCCGTTTTTTCGATTGCATCGCGTACACCGCTTAAGCTATTTGACCGTTCTACCGGAAAATACCTGAGGACCTACGGGGGGATAGGCCGCGGCCCCGGAGAGTTCCTGCAGATATCGTCCGTGCAGATAGACGAGGCGGGAGGGAAGATCTGGATGAGGACTTATCCGGATATCAATCAGTTGCACGCCTACGATATCGCGACCGGGGAGATGGAGGATGTACCGCTGGCCTACAGTACTGATGACGGGTCGTGGCTGGACTACAGTTTCAGTGTTGACGGCCGTGAGCGGAACATCACAGTGGCAGTGCTGCCGGAGGACAACGGTTGTCCGGCTCTGGCCTGGTGTCAGGACTATGAGGGCGAGGTGCTCTGGGAGATACCTAAGACGTATTCGTTCCCGGAAGATAACCGCGCCATGATGGACACGGACCGCAATGTGCATGGGATGCTGGACGTGTCATACCGCTCTACTAATACGATGCAGGATACGGTCTGGCTTTACGGAGGCGGGGAGGCTCATCCGCTTCTGACGGTCAGTTTCGGACAGACGGAGCAGTCGGAGGCTGCCGGCTATAAGGACGGCAACTACATCTATTCTACGACGGTCCTGCCAGGCCATATTGTGATGAGTGTCAGGAAGCAGGGCAAATCGGTAATGAAGGAGGGTGTCCGTCATGTCAGTACGGAACCGCTACCAGGAGTAATCATGGACCGCAGGATCGGGGATGTTCATCTTGGCGGGGTGGTCAATGATTTGATGGACGGTGAAAGGGTCGGTATCGGGGATTTTGTCGACGGCTATGCGGTCTGTCAATACGATGCGGTGAGCTTCATGGAGGCCGGCCGCACCGCTCTCGAGTCCGGTAATCTCAGCGATGCCGCCCGTGCCCGTATCTCGGAAATCCTCTCGGTGCTCTCGGAGGAGGACAATGATGTGCTGATGATTGCGCCGCTCAACAAGTAGCGCCCGTTCTTTTCCACAAGGGCTGCGGATTCGCGGAATACACTCCTTCGGAAGGAGTCGTGAAAATATGCGTTTACGGCACTCCTTTGGAAGGAGTACGGAGGTGACGGTGGTGTTGCTTCTGCGCACCTTTGGAAGGTGGGCGGAAAATGCGGGAAAGTGCCTCACCTTCGGAAGGTGTGAGGAGCATGTTGGAGATGGAAACGCGGCTACAGGCGTTCTCGGGACGGTGCCCCATCTGCGCACCTTCGGAAGGTGAGACGGAAATGCAGGGAAACGACACACTTTCGGAAGGTGGGAAGGAGTATGGAGGAGGGTCGGAAGGAGTAGGCGGAGAAAATGGAAAGATGGCGGGGAAAGGAAAAGTTTTGTATTTTTGGGAACTTTTCAGGAAAATGTTCGGTACTATGGCAAGATTCAAGGATAGAAGAAGCATCCGGAAATACTCGCGGCGCGGGATTCCGGAGGGACTGATCGAGGCTCTGGCCGGGGAGGCTTCGAGGGCAGCGACCATGGGCAATATGCAGCTGTATTCGCTGGTGGTTACTGAGGACGGGCCGGAAAGGGAGGCTCTGGCAGCGGCGCATCATCATCAGCCGATGGTTCAGGAGGCTCCGGCGGTGCTGACGTTCTGCGCGGACTTTCACAGGTTCAGCCGGTGGTGTGAGGAACGGGACGCTGCGCCGGGCTACGGCAACTTTGTGTCCTTTATCAACGCTGCTACGGACACTCTGCTGTTCGCCCAGGCGTTCATCACTCTGGCGGAGGAGTGCGGTCTGGGTACCTGCATTCTCGGTACTACGGTCTACAATCCCGATAAGATCATCGAGGCCCTGCGCTTGCCGCCTCTGGTGGTGCCCGTGCTGACCGTTACCCTCGGCTGGCCGGACGAGGCTCCGGAGCAGACTGACCGCCTGCCGGTGGAGGCCATCCTGCACGCCGGTCATTATCACGACTATACCGCGGAGGATATCGACCGCATCTACGCTGAGAAGGAGGCCCTTCCTGAGAGCAGTTATTTCGTGGAGCTCAACGGCACTGAGAACCTTGCCCAGGTCTTCACCCGCTTCCGTTTCACGCGGCAGGAATGCCTGGAGATGTCCGCGAAGATGCGGGAGGTTCTGAAGTCGCAGGGGTTCGGGGAATGAGGTAAGGGCGGATAAACGGCAAACAGTAACAGTAAGTAGTGTGCCATCTCAAAAATGTAAAAGTTTGATGAGAGAATACCTCGTGTGCGGTTTAAGGGCAGTTGTGAGTGAGGACGGACAAACGGTAAGTAGTGCATCACCCATAAACTGCAATAGTTTGGTGTATAAGGCTTTATGATGAGGACATGTGCTTTTCGGCATGCTCCGGACTGACGGCAAGCACACGCACCTTCCATAAGCCTCTGATTATTGAGTGATTACAAAACTACCCCGCGTCAGTACCGACCGTAAGTTTTGCTCAGATTGCCAAATATGTTACTTTTGCGTACTGAAAGTTCAGACTGACGCACAATATGGAAATTTTCATCGACATAGTAGCTGTGATACTCGGCATCGTAGGCCTTCTCGGCTGTATTCTGCCCGTGCTGCCCGGCCCTCCGTGCAGTCTGGCAGGCATGTTTCTGCTCTTTCTCTGGGGCTCGCCATGCGCTCAGGACGACATCACCTGGCGTCTGCTGATCATCATGCTGATAGTCACGGTGGTGGTAACCGTCCTGGACTATGTGGTACCGGGTTGGCTGACCCGGGTGACCGGCGGCACGAAGTACGCCTCGCGCGGTGCGACGGCCGGCATGCTCGTGGGCATTCTGTTCTTCCCGCCCTGGGGCATGATCGCCGGAGCCTTCATCGGGGCCCTCGCCGCCGAACTCTACTGGGGCGAGAAGAAGATGGGGCAGGGTCTCAAGGCCGCGACAGGCTCATTTCTCGGCTTCCTGCTCGGAACGGGCCTCAAGCTTGCCGCTTCCGGAGTGATGCTCTACTACATCGTCATCGCCCTCATCCCATAAATTATGCGATTCTCATTATGAGAAATTCATTATGAAATTTGCATAATGAAAAATTCATAATTACATTTGTGCCTGTAAACCATAGTAAATACAGGCGCGATATGAATCCTTTTATTATTGTCGGAGACGTTCCGAAAGAATACTTCTGTGACCGGGTAGCAGAATCAGACCGCATAATCCGAAGTGTTACCGGAGGTGCAAATATGTGCCTTATCTCTGAGAGGCGGTTGGGCAAATCCAAACTCATCCGTTTCTGCTATGACAGGGAGGAGATATCTGAGAGATACTACACATTCTATGTGGATATTCTGCATACTGCATGTTTTCAGGAATTTACATACGAATTCGGTCAGGCTGTCTTCAACCGTCTGCGCTCCAGGAGCCGTAAGATGCTGCAGAATTTTGTCCAGGGTCTTAAATCCATCAATGCGGAATTCGGCTTTGACCCGGTCAGCGGCCTTCCGACATTCAGCTTAGGGCTTGGAGACATATCCCATCCTGAATATACGCTGACGGAGATATTCCAGTGTCTTGAGCAGGCTGACCGTCCGTGCATCGTGACTTTCGACGAGTTCCAGCAGATAGGCAAGTATCCTGAGAAAAATATCGAGGCCCTTCTCCGTTCGCATATACAGCATCTTGGCAATGTGAATGTTATATTCTCCGGCAGTGAGACCCACATGCTGTCGCAGATGTTCATGTCATCGGCCAGGCCGTTTTATCACAGTGCTTCGATGCTGGAACTGAAACCGATTGATCCCGAGAAATATTCAGAATTCGTCATAAGACATTTTGAGAAAGGAAAGAAAAAAATTGCCCCGGAGGCAGTCAGCAAGGTGTACGGGCTTTTCGAAGGAAATACGTACTGTATGCAGAAGACTTTTCACGAGGCATATGCGACCGTGCCCGAGGGTGGGGAATGTACAGTGGCGATATTGAGGGAGACTGTGGACTCCATCATAGAGGAGGCTTCTGTGGGCTATCGTATGATGCTCTCGGATATTCCGTTAAGGCAGAAGGAACTGTTGTATGCCGTAGCGGAGGATGTCCGTGCCCAAAAGATAATGGGGGTGGATTTCCTCCGCCGTCACTCTCTCGCCTCCAGCAGTGCAGTGCAGACTGCGGCGGCCAAGCTGACAAGTATGGAACTGCTGGCAGTCAGGGACGGAGTGTATTATGTCCCGGATATTCTTCTGAGAATGTTCCTGCAGCGGCTGATGAATCCTCAGAAGGAATTTTTCCCGGAAGAATGATCAGACGGTGGTATAGTTGCCGCGGGAGAGGACGATGATGCGGCAGGCCATCTCGAAAAATACGGCGCGGCGGAAGGTGTCGGGGAAGTCGGGGCCGCAGGCGACCTGTCCGTGGTTGGACATCAGGACAATGTCGTGGGCGGTGAGGGCTTCCACGACCGCAGCGGCGAGTTCCGGGCTGCCGGGCGGGAGGAACGGCACCACCGGCACTTCACGGCCGACGTAGAGCGGTCCCTCGAGGGTGACGTTGAAGTCTGCCGGCTTGTCCTTCATGCAGGCCACGACCGTGGCACAGGGGGACTGGAAGTGCAGGACGCAGCCGACTTCCGGCCTTTTCCGCATTGTCCCGAGGTGGAATCCGGCCTCCATCGTGGGATGCACTCCGTTCAGAGAGGTGCCGTCGCTGATGCGGCAGAGAGCGACCTGGTCCTCCCGCAGTTCCCCGAGCCAGGAGCCGGTCGCAGAGAGGAGGGCGCAGTCCTTATTGTCCTGGCCCTTGCACCGCAGGGATAGGTTGCCGCTGCTGCATGATAGCAGCCCGGCCTCGGCGCATTTGTGGGCACATTCCAGAAAATATTGTACTTCCTTTTCCATTTTACTGGATTTTACTGATGATTTCCCTGAGCCAGTTCCTGCTCCACGGGGTCGTCGTAGAGTTCCTGCAGCCGCAGGAGCTCCTTGTGCAGCTTCTTCTGGACGCGGCGGTAGGAGCGGTCTCCGTAGAGGTTGTGCATCTCGGTGGGGTCCTTCTCGAGGTCGTAGAGCTCCCAGGAGTCGATGTCGTGGCCGTAGAAATGAATGAGTTTCCAGCGGTCGGTGCGGACTCCGTAGTGGCGGCGGGCGGCATGCTCACCGGGATATTCGTAGAAGTGGTAGTAGAGGGACTTGCGCCAGTGCTTGCCTTTCTCGACCTTGCCGGTGCGCAGGAAGGAGAGGTAGGACTCGCCCTGGATGTCGTCGGGCACGGGTACTCCGGCCATCTCGAGGAAGGTGGGGGCGTGGTCGATGTTCTGGACGAAGGCGTCGACCTGGCCGTGGAAGCCGCCGGGATAGTGGGCCAGCAGGGGAGTGCGGAAGGATTCCTCGTACATGAAGCGTTTGTCGAACCAGCCGTGCTCACCCATGTAGAAGCCCTGGTCGGAGGTGTAGATGACGAGGGTGTTGTCCCACAGACCGCTCTCCATCAGGTAGTCGAGGACGCGGCCGATGTTGCGGTCCACGGAGCGGATGACGCTCAGGTAGTCGCTCATGTAGCGGCGGTACTTCCATTCGGCGAGGGCCTTGCCGGTGAGGCTGTCGGCCTTGAACTGCTCGATGATGGGGTCGTAGTAGGCGTCCCAGACGGCTTTCTGCTCCGGGGTCATGTGCCCGGCGATGATGTTTTTACCGTCGCCTCCGCTGCTGTACATGTTCCGTCCGTATTCTTCCAGCTCGGAGCCGGTATGTATCTCGCCCTCCTTGTCGGCCATCTTCAAGTCATAGACTAAGTCCATGTGGCGGTCGATCTCCATCTCCTGGGCGGCTGCGGCGGGACGTCCCTCGTAGTCGTCGTAGAAGTTGTCAGGCAGGGGCAGTTCGGCGTCATCGAAGGCTCCGAGGTCCTGCAGGTCGGGCATCCAGGTGCGGTGGGGCGCCTTGTGGTGCAGCAGCAGGCAGAACGGTTTCTCGGGATCGCGCTTGTTCTCGAGCCAGTCGAGGGCCAGGTCGGTGGTGATGTCGGTGGCGTAGCCGGGGATGACGCGGCGCTCGCCGTTATCTATAAAGGTGGGGTTGTAGTACTGGCCCTGTCCGATGAGGATGTTCCAGTAGTCGAAGCCGGTGGGGTCGGAGGTCAGGTGCCACTTGCCGATGACAGCGGTTTCGTAGCCGGCCTGGCGCAGGAGCTTTGGGAAGGTCTGCTGGCTGCCGTCGAAGGTGCGGGTGTTGTCGGTGAATCCGTTCTTGTGGCTGTGCTTGCCGGTGAGCAGGCAGGCCCGGCTGGGACCGCTGATGGAGTTGGCCACGAAGCTCTGCGTGAAGATCATGCCCGAATCCGCCAGCCGGTCGATGTTCGGGGTCTCGATCAGGCCGTGCCCGTAGGCGCCGATGGTCTGATACGAGTGGTCGTCGCTCATGATATAGATGATGTTGAGCGGTTTGCGGGCTTCCTGCCCGTCTGCTTCCGAGGCATCCTGTCCGCATCCGGTACATACCGTGCAGGCTACGGGCATGGCCAGGACGGCCTTTATGGTCCATTTATTTCTGCTCATTGTCTTTTTATTATTTCTTGTTATTGTTTGCCGGTATCGCGATGATACGGTAGTTTACCGTCCACAAATGTACGGTATTTTTCGGGAATAGACAATAGGGGGCGGAAGACAGGAGCCGGACGGGTCTGCGACCTCAGCAGGTTTGATGGCTCGGCTGCTAGGGTCAGGTGATTTTAATTTATCCGCAAATGAAATTGAGTTAAGGATGAGTAATCAGAAAAATTCACGAAAATCCTTGTAGATTAAAATATTAGTGGTATATTTGCAGCCCGCGAAAAGTGCGCGGAGACTATTAGTTCATTGATTAACAACAAATTAATTAAACCAATGCCTGGATTAATTGGAAAAAAAATCGGAATGACTTCCGTTTTCGATGCTGATGGGAAGAATATCCCATGCACCGTTATTGAGGCTGGTCCCTGTGTTGTCACGCAGATTCGTACAGTAGAGAAAGATGGTTATGCCGCTGTACAACTTGCCTATGACGAGATGAAAGAAAAACACACCAGCAAGGCTCTCAAAGGCCACTTCGACAAGGCAGGAACCACACCCAAGCGCAAACTGGTGGAGTTCAAGGCGGACTTCCCCAAGGAGCTCAAGCTTGGAGACACAGTAACCGTTTCAGACCTGAGTGAGGGTGTGGAATGGGTAGACGTTACCGGTATCTCTAAAGGTAAGGGATTCCAGGGCGTCGTTAAGCGTCACGGATTCGGCGGCGTGGGCGGTGCTACCCACGGTCAGGCCGACAGACTCCGTCACCCTGGTTCTATGGGTGCATCCTCTTGGCCTTCAAGAGTATTCAAGGGTATGAGAATGGCAGGCCGCATGGGCGGTGACCGCGTAAAGGTTCTCAACCTCAAAGTTATCAAGGTTATCCCTGAGAACAATCTGGTTCTCGTGAAGGGTTCTATTCCCGGAGCGAAGGGTTCATACGTAATCGTGGAGGACTAACGTTATGGAATTGTCAGTTTACAAAATCGACGGAACCGAATCGGGAAAGAAAGTAACCCTGGATTCGACTATCTTCGGCATCGAGCCGAACGACCACGCGATCTATCTCGACGTTAAGCAGTACCTGGCCAACCAGCGTCAGGGAACTCACAAGACCAAGGACCGTTCCGAGGTCAGCTACAGCACCAAGAAAATGGGCCGTCAGAAAGGCGGCGGCGGAGCCCGTCACGGCAGCATCAAGTCCAACATCTACGTTGGCGGTGGCCGTGCCTTCGGTCCCAAGCCTCACAGCTACGGCTTCAAGCTCAACAAGAAGCTGAAACAGCTGGCCCGTTACTCGGCTCTGTCCTACAAGGCTCAGGAGAACGCCATCATCATGGTCGAGCCCTTCAGCAT
Source organism: Candidatus Coprenecus merdigallinarum (assembly GCA_018712545.1). Lineage (GTDB taxonomy): Bacteria > Bacteroidota > Bacteroidia > Bacteroidales > UBA932 > Coprenecus > Coprenecus merdigallinarum. Next base: position 26,229 of record DVGV01000017.1, read on the forward strand.
GGACGCTCCCAAGACCAAGGAGTTCATCCAGATCCTGGACAACATCAAAGCCAATGGAAGAAGGACCCTGTTCGTACTTCCTGAAAACAGTGAGAATATTTACAAGTCTTCACGCAACCTTCAGAATGTCAATGTAATCTCCGTAGACGAGATCAACACTTACAACATCATGAACTCCTATCAGCTCGTGATGGTGGACGGTGTTCAGGACATCATTGCAGCAAGACGCAAATAAACCATAGGAGACATGGGAATTATCATTAAGCCTATCGTAACAGAGAAGATGACGGTTCAGGGCGATAAATTGAACCGTTACGGTTTCATCGTAGACCGCGCAGCCAACAAGATCGAGATCAGAAAGGCTGTTGAAGAGCACTACGGAGTGACAGTGAAGGACGTAAACACTGTCAACTACCATGGCAAACGCAAGAGCCGCTACACCAAGGCGGGATTACTCAGAGGCCGTGCCAACCACTATAAGAAAGCTTATGTGACACTGGCAGGCGAGGATAAGATCGATTTCTATAGCAACATTTAATCCTATGGCAATACGTAAATTCAAACCGACCACACCCGGTCAGAGAAATAAAGCGATAAGCGCATTTGACGAGATTACCTGCACGACTCCCGAGAAGTCCCTTCTCGAGCCCATCAGGAAGTCCGGCGGCCGCAACAACACCGGCAAGATGACCATGCGCTACATCGGTGGCGGACACAAGAGAATGTACCGTATCATCGACTTCCGTCGTGACAAGGACAACTGCCCCGCAACCGTCAGGACCATTGAGTACGATCCCAACCGCAGTGCACGCATTGCGCTGGTAGTGTATGCCGACGGCGAGAAGAGATACATCATCGCTCCCGCAGGTATCCGCGTAGGCCAGACCATCATGTCAGGTCCCGGCGTGGCTCCCGAGCTCGGCAACGCTCTCCCTCTCTCAGAGATTCCTCTGGGAACTGTCATCCACAACATCGAGCTTCGTCCCGGTCAGGGTGCCGCTATGGCCCGCAGCGCCGGAACATACGCTCAGCTCACCGCACGTGAGGGCAAGCACGCCATCCTCCGCCTCCCTTCGGGCGAGACCAGAATGGTGCTCGTAACCTGCCGTGCCACCGTGGGTACAGTATCCAATTCCGACCACAACCTCGAATCGTCCGGTAAGGCAGGACGCAGCCGCTGGCTCGGCCGCAGACCCCGCAACCGCGGCGTTGTGATGAACCCTGTCGATCACCCTATGGGTGGTGGTGAAGGACGCGCCTCCGGAGGACATCCCCGCTCGCGCAAGGGTATTCCTGCAAAGGGTTACAAGACACGTAATCCGAAGAATACTTCGAACAAGTTTATCATCGAAAGACGTAAGAAATAACCGGAATAAAATCAGAGAATTATGAGTAGATCACTTAGAAAAGGTCCCTACATCCAGGAAAGTCTCGAGAAGAAGGTTCTGGCCATGAACGAGGGTACCAAGAAGAAAGAAGTCATCAAGACCTGGTCCCGCGCCAGCATGATCTCTCCTGACTTTGTCGGCCATACCATCGCTGTACACAACGGAAACAAGTTTATTCCGGTATACGTTACCGAGAACATGGTGGGACACAAGCTCGGAGAGTTTGCGCCGACCCGTACATTCAAAGGACATTCGGGCAACCGTTAATAATTAAAAAGAATCACAATGGGATCTCGTAAGAAAGAAATGGCCGACAGGCTGAAAGAAATAAAGAAGACAACAGCGATCGCCAAGCTGAACGATGTTCCTACATCGCCCCGCAAGATGCGTCTGGTCGCTGACATGATCAGAGGCGTTGAGGTCAACCATGCTCTTGATATCCTCAAGTACACCAAGAGAGAGGCCTCCATCCGCCTTGAGAAGCTCCTCAGAAGCGCCATCGCCAACTGGGAAGCCAAGAACGAAGGTGCCCGTAAGGAACTCGAGGACGGCAACGTCATCGTGCAGACCATCATGGTCGGACAGGGCACTACCCTCAAGCGTATCCGCACAGCCCCTCAGGGCCGCGCCGGACGTATCCGCAAGCGCTCCAACCACGTGACCATCATCGTCGGAGTGAAACCCGCCAAAGCAGAAGTAAACAACGAACCCGCTAATCAGGAGGAAAAATAAATGGGACAGAAAATCAACCCTATCAGCAACAGAATAGGAATCATCCGCGGCTGGGACTCCAATTGGTACGGCGGGGATGACTATGCAGCCAAGCTGCTCGAAGACTCCAAGATACGTGAGTACCTCAATGCCCGTATCTCCAAAGTCAACCTCTCCAAGATCGTCATCGAGAGGACACTCAAGCTCATCACAGTGACCATCCATACAGCCCGTCCCGGCGCCATCATCGGCAAGGGCGGCCAGGAGGTTGACAAGCTGAAGGAAGAGCTCCGCAAGATCACCAACAAAGAGGTGCAGATCAACATCTTCGAGGTCAAGAGACCCGAGCTCGACGCCAACATCGTGGCTAACAACATAGCCCGTCAGGTCGAGGGCCGTGTATCTTACCGCCGTGCCATCAAGATGGCAGTGGCCAGCACCATGCGTATGGGAGCCGAGGGTATCAAGATCCTTATCAGCGGCCGCCTCGGTGGAGCTGAGATGGCCCGCAAGGAACTCTACAAGGAAGGCCGTACCCCCCTGCATACCTTCCGTGCAGATATCGACTACGCTCTCGCCGAGGCCCATACCAAGGTAGGCGTTCTGGGTATCAAGGTATGGATCTGCAACGGTGAGGTCTATGGCAAGCGCGACCTTTCTCCCAACGCAGGCAACTTCGCAAAGCCTTCGACCGGAGCAGGTGAGCGCCGTGACGACCGCCGCGGACGCGGAGGCCGCCGCCGTGACCGCCGCCCCCGTGGAGGCAACCGCGACAACGCAGCAGAGTAATTTTTGTAATACATACTCGTTTGTTTTTGACCGACCGCTCCGGACTGATGCCCGGGGCGGTTGTTTTTTCGCCATCTCCTGCGCACGATGAATAACGTGCAGGACAAGCATCCCGCTCCGGTATCCAGGCCCGAAAACTTCAGGCGGCCCGTTAAATGGACGGATGTTTTCAGTATATTCGCAGTAAAATCAGATTCGGCCAGTCAAGTCATGAAAACTGAATTCATCGTCGGCATCGGTGAGATCCTCTGGGACATGCTTCCGGAAGGACGCAGGCTCGGAGGAGCCCCGGTAAACTTCGCGTATCACGTATCGCAATTCGGTCTCAATTCGATGGCAGTCAGCGCTGTAGGGTGCGATGAGGCAGGGGACGCGGTGATCCGGGAACTGAACGCCCGCGCATCCAAAGAAGCCAGTGCGCTCCGGCAACCGGCATCCCGGGACGTACCCTGCGCAAGCATTTCCTCCGGATTCAGGACAATGCTCTCCCGCGTGGCATTCCCCACCGGCACCGTCGACATCCGGCTCGACCCCTCAGGAGTGCCGCAGTACGACATCCGCATGCCAGCCGCCTGGGACAATATCCCATTTACCCCTGAACTGCAGCGGCTTGCATCCCGGACCCGCGCCGTCTGCTTCGGAACCCTCGCCCGCCGCTCCCCCGTCTCACGCCGTACCATCTCCGACTTCGTGAACGCCGTCCCCCGCGGGGAAGGGCAGTGGCGCATCCTCGACATCAACCTGCGGCAGCATTTCTACTCCCGCGACATCATTTTAGAAGCATTGGAACAGTGCAACATTTTAAAGATCAATGACGAAGAACTGGCCGTCCTCTCCGGAATGCTCTCTCTCCCAGGAGCAACAGCCCAGGAAAAATGCCTCCAGCTCCTCCGGCAATTAAGCCTGAGGTTCCTGATTCTTACCTGTGGAGTGCAGGGCAGCTACGTATTCTCCTCATTGTCTGGGTCTCCCTCATTCCTCAAGACCCCGCATGTGAAAGTCGCCGACACCGTGGGCGCAGGAGACTCATTCACAGCCGCTTTCACCGCAGCCCTGACCCACGGACGCTCCCCGCTCGAAGCTCACCGGCTCGCCGTCGATGTCTCTGCTTACGTCTGCACCTGCAGCGGGGCCATGCCCGTCCTGCCCGACACTCTCCGCGGAGATAGGGGAAGGAGGTCACACGTCAGGCTGAATAATTAGTTTCCGTTCTGCCATGTTGCGAAAATGTGTATATTTGCACAAAAGA
>DVGV01000018.1 GCA_018712545.1 Candidatus Coprenecus merdigallinarum
GTCGCGGTAGCGGCGGCCCAGGGTGCGGAACTCCGCGTCCTCCGTCTTGTCGTCCACGTAGAGGTGGGCGATGACGAAGTCATCCGACAGCCTGTCCATGACGGCAGCCGACGAGAGGACGGTGGCCTCCAACTGCTTGCACACGCTGCACGTGTGGGATTTGAACACCACGAAGACGGGCTTGCCGGTGGCCTTGCTTTCGGCCAGGGCCTCGTCTAAGTTCGTGTAGTTCTTCAGGGTCGAGTATCCTGAAGCAGCCGCATTGTCCCCGGATGCTGCCTGCGCGGTGCCGCCGGAAGAGAGCGTCAGCGTCGAGCCGTCCATCGGCGGGATGAGGCCCGAGATGCTCTGCAGCGGGGCGCCGAAGAGGCCGGGGATGAGGTAGAAGGCGAAGGTGATGCAGATGATGGCCGCGATGTGCCTGCCCCATCCGATGCCGTCGGTGGGAGTGTCGTGGCTGGTGCGGAACACCCCGAGGAAGTACAGGCCCAGGAGCAGGGCGAGGACTGCCCACGTGGCGATGAAGCCCAGGCGGGTGATGACGCCCCATCCGAAGTACGCGTCGATGTTGTAGAGGAACTTCATGGCAAAGGCGAGCATGATGTAGGCGAACACGACCTTGACCATGTTGAGCCAGCCGCCGGACTTGGGCAGCTTCTTCATCACTCCGGGGAAGAAGGAAAGGACGACGAAGAGCAGTGAGAATCCCAGTCCGAAGACGGCCATGCCGACGATGGGCCTGAGGGCCACCCCGTCGAGGACGGCGGCGGCGAGGATCGAGCCCACGAAGGGGCCGGTGCAGGAGAAGGAGACGATGACCATCGCCAGGGCCACGAAGAAGGCGGCCACGTACCCTCCCTTGTCGGCCTCGCGGTCGGCCTTGTTGGCCAGGCCCGAGGGCAGGGTGATCTCGAATGCGCCGAGGAACGACACGGCGAAGATGAGGAAGAGGAGGGCGAAGATGAGGTTGGGTATCCAGTGTGTGCCGATGGCGTCGGTGGCCGCGGTGCTCTGGAAGAGGGCCACGACGAGTCCGAGGAGGGTGTAGATGACCATGATGGAGAGGCCGAAGATGACGCCCTTGAGGACGCCGGCCCGCTTCGTGCTGCCGCCCCCGATGAGGAAGCCCACTGTCATGGGTATCATGGGGAAGACGCAGGGGGTGATGACTCCGGCGAGTCCGGCGAGGAAGGCTATGAGCAGGAAGCTCCAGAAGCCCTGGCCGGAGAAGGCGGCTGCGTCATCCTCTGCGGGACTGACCGATGCCTCGCCGGGGGTTGCTGTCGGGTCCACGTCCACCGACACTTCAGTCTCGTTGAGGATGCACTCGGCTCCGTTGCAGGTCTGGTACTCGAGGTATCCCTTGACGGTGAAGGGCTCCTGCGAGGCGGGGACGATAACTTGCCTGAAACGTACGGTGCCCTCGAAGTACTTGACCTCGATGCCGAAGCCCTCGTCCAGCTTGACATGGGCCTCAGCTACGTCCTCAAGACTGCCCGAGAGGGTGAATGCGGTGCTCTCGTCAGGGGTGAATGTCGTAGCCATGGGGCCTCCGCTCACGGGTACGGTGCTGTATACATACCAGTCGGGAGCCAGGTTCATCGTGAAGACCAGCTCGACGTTCCCGTCGGGCAGGACAGATGCCTCAGCGTTTGTAGAGATTACTCCTTGTGCGTTGGCACATAGCGCGATAAGGCTTATCGCTACAGCTGTTAGGATTCTTTTTAGTCTCATATTTGTGTTATTGTAGATTTTCTTCGGGCAAAAGTATGAAATTATTCTTATTTTTGCGTGATTAATTCCAACAAACACATGACACAGGAAGAAGTATTCAAGCAACTTACCGCCCATGCCAAGGAGTATGGCTTTGTTTTCCCTTCAAGTGAGATTTACGACGGACTCAGCGCTGTCTATGATTACGGACAGATGGGCGTGGAGCTCAAGAACAATATCAAGAAATACTGGTGGGACGCCATGGTGCGCCTCAACGAGAATATAGTCGGTATCGACTCCGCTATCTTCATGCACCCTAAGATCTGGCAGGCGTCCGGTCATGTGGGAGCCTTCAACGACCCTCTGATCGACAACAAGGACTCCAAGAAGCGCTACCGCGCCGATGTGCTCATCGAGGACTATATCGCCAAGCTCGAGGAGAAGATTGCGAAGGATGTGGAGAAGGGCCGCCGCAAGTTCGGCGAGAGCTTCGACGAGGCTCAGTTCCGCGCCACCAATCCCAACGTCCTGCGCAATCAGCAGAAAATGGACGAGGTGCGCTCCCGCATGACGGCCGCCCTCAACGCCAACGACCTTCAGGGTCTGCGCGACATCATCATCGACTGCGGCATCGTCTGCCCCATCTCCGGTACCAAGAACTGGACAGAAGTGCGTCAGTTCAACCTGATGTTCTCCACCCAGCTGGGCAACATCTCCGGAGAGGACGGCATCATCTACCTCCGTCCAGAGACTGCCCAGGGCATATTTGTCAACTTCCTGAATGTCCAGAAGACCGGCCGAATGAAGATTCCTTTCGGCATCGCCCAGATAGGCAAGGCCTTCCGCAACGAGATAGTGGCCCGTCAGTTCATCTTCCGCATGAGGGAGTTCGAGCAGATGGAGATGCAGTTCTTCGTGCGTCCCGGCTCTGAGCTCGAGTGGTTCGCCAAGTGGAAGGAAGCCCGCCTGCAGTGGCACAAGGCCCTCGGCCTGGGCGATGAGAAGTACCGCTTCCACGACCACGAGAAGCTGGCCCACTATGCCAACGCCGCCACGGACATCGAGTTTGAGTTCCCCTTCGGATTCAAGGAGCTCGAAGGCATCCACTCGCGTACCGACTTCGACCTGGGCAACCATCAGAAATTCTCCGGCCGCAAGATCCAGTACTTCGATCCCGAGACGGGCGAAAGCTACACCCCGTACGTCGTGGAGACCTCGATCGGACTGGACAGGATGTTCCTGGCCGTGCTCTCCGCTTCATACTGCGAGGAGAAGCTGGACAATGGAGAGGAGAGGGTAGTGCTCCGCATCCCTCCAGTGCTGGCTCCCGTGAAACTTGCAGTACTGCCTCTGGTCAAGAAGGACGGGCTGCCTGAGATTGCCCGCGATATCATCGACGACCTGAAGTTTGACTTCAACTGCCAGTATGACGAGAAGGACAGCATCGGCAAGCGCTACCGCCGTCAGGACGCCATAGGCACCCCGTTCTGCATCACCGTGGACCATCAGACCAAGGAGGATAACTGCGTGACCATCCGCGACCGCGATACCATGTCCCAGGAACGCATCCCCGTAGCGGAAGTAGGAAGGATTATCCGCGAGAGGACGGATTTCAGGACAGTCATGAAAAAACTGAATAAAATAGGATAGGATAAATAAAAACTACAGCCATGGCAACAACAGACGTGAAGTATCTCGGTCTGGACCTCAAGAGTCCCATAGTGGTCAGCAGCTGTTCGCTGACAGCCGATGTCGACAAAGTTAAGGAAATGGAAAGCTGCGGTGCCGGAGCCGTGGTCATGAAGTCCCTCTTTGAGGAGCAGATCCGCGGCGAGGTGGAGTTCATGGCCTCCGCCGGACACTCATGGCCGGAGATGGACGATTATCTCCATGCCTACATCCGTTCCAACTCCATAGCCCAGTATACAGAGAAAGTCCGTGCCCTCAAGCAGGCCGTATCAATACCGGTCATCGCCAGCATCAATTGCTACAGTCCCGGTGAGTGGGTGGAGTATGCCCGTCAGATCGAGGCTGCAGGAGCCGATGCACTGGAGATCAACCTGTACGACCTGGCTCTGGATCCCAGGACATCTCCCGCCTCCATCGAGGACGGCTATGTCAGCGTGGTCCGCTCGATAGCTTCGGAACTTAGGATACCCGTAGCCGTAAAGATAGGCCCCCATTTTTCCAGCATAGTCAATTTCGTAGACCGCATAGCTACTGCCGGAGCCAAGGGAGTAGTGATATTCAACCGTTTCTTCACCCCTGACATCGACCTGGAAAAGTTCTGCCTCGTGCCGGCCGCACCCCTTTCCCACGAGGGCGAATACGCAGAAATCCTGCGCTGGACCGCCATTCTTGCCTCTGCAGTGAAGAATGTAGATATTGCCACCACAACAGGTGTTCATAGTGCAGAGAGCGCCCTAAAGATGATTCTCGCCGGCGCTGATACCGTTCAGGTATGCTCGGTTATCTACAAGCACGGTCCCGCCGTCATAAAGGAATTCAACGAGAAGATAGCTGCTTTCCTCGAGAAGAACAATGTGGAAAGCCTCTCCCAGATCCGCGGCCGTCTGAGCTACTCCACCATCCCTGACCCCGCCATGTACGAGAGGGTTCAGTTCATGAAGACCTTCGGCTCTCTGGCCCTGTAGTCGGGGTAAAAGGACTCGAACCTTCGACCCCCTGCTCCCAAAGCAGGTGCGCTAGCCAACTGCGCCACACCCCGATTGATTGTGAGGTGCAAATATAGGCTTATTTTCCGGATAAATTCAGATTCTTTTCAGAATTACTCCATAAATTTGTATCTCAATCTGAAAAGACATACGTATGAAACTGCTTATTGTTGAGGATGACTCCTCGCTCAGGGAGCTGATGCAGAGGGCCCTGACGGAGGAGGGTTATGTGGTCGAGACGGCATCTACCTTCGATGAGGCGGACGCCAAGGTCTCAGGCTACAGTTATGACTGCATCCTGCTGGACATCATGCTCCCGGGCGGCAGCGGCCTCCAGCTGCTGGACCACATCAAGCACATGCAGAAACGGGAGAACGTCATCATCATCTCCGCCAAGGACTCCCTGGACGACAAGGTCTACGGCCTGGAGCACGGGGCTGACGACTACCTGCCCAAGCCCTTCCACATGGCCGAGCTCAAGGCACGCATCCGCAGCGTGCTCCGCAGGGGACGGACCGGCGGCAATCTCACCATCGAGTACGGCAATGTCACCATCCAGCCCGAGAACGGTTATGTGGAGGTTGCCGGTACTCAGGTGGAACTACTTAAAAAAGAGTTCGATATACTGCTCTATTTCATGCAGCGGCCCAACCATCTGGTGGATAAGTCAATCCTTGCCGAGGCCGTGTGGGGCGACCACGCTGACCAGGCTGACGACTACCATTTCGTCTACGCGCAGATGAAGAACCTGCGCCGTAAGCTCCAGGCGGCACGAGCTGACATTGAAATCAAGGCCGTGTACGGCTTCGGATATAAACTTGTGCCCCGGTCAGGAGCGCAGCAGCAGCAGCACGAGTCATGAAGCTGATGTACCGCATAGCCATGCGCCTGGCGCTGGTGCTCCTCCCTCTGATTGCTGTCTGGGCCGGATTTTTCTATTTCAAAACATTGGACGAGGTTAATGACGAGACCGACGATGCCCTGGACGAGTTCACCGAGAAGGTCATCGCCCGTATGCTCTCCGGCCGTGAGCTTCCCTCCAACGAGGGGGCAAATATCCTGTATGACATCATCCCCATCGGAGCGCAGTTTGCCCATGACCACCCCTCCATCCGCTATTATTTCAACGATGAGTATTTTCCCTCGATCGGGCATGAGCCGGCCAGGGTCCTTACCACGGTATTTCAGACCGATGACGACCAGTATTTTCTGCTGAAAGCCTATACTCCCACCATCGATAAGGAAGAGCTGATGCACGGCACTCTTGTCTGGGTGGTAATCCTTTATTTCACCCTCCTGCTGACGGTCATGACAGTGACTATCCTGGTATTTTACCGCAACATGCGTCCGCTTTACCGCCTGCTGGACTGGATGGACCGCCTGAAGGTCGGCGGCAAGAATCCTCCGCTGGACAACCCGACCGGCATTACTGAGTTCAAGAGACTCAACGTAGCCGCGGAGAAGGCCCTCAACCGCTATGAGGAGGCCTTCGAGGCTCAGAAGGAGTTCATCGGCAACGCCTCGCACGAGCTCCAGACCCCTCTGGCGGTCATGGGCAACCGTATCGAGTGGCTGCTGGACAACACTGAGCTGGACGAGAGGCAGATAGGCGAGCTGCTGGGTATCCAGCGTACTCTGAGCGGGGTGGTTCGTCTCAACAAGACTCTCCTCCTGCTGACCAAGATAGACAACGGCCAGTTCCCCGAAAGCACCGATGTCTTCATCCCCGCCCTCGTGCAGGAGAGCGTGGAGGTTTTCTCAGAGATATACGAAGACAAGGAGATAGAGGTCGATTTCCCCCGTCCCGACAGCCTGATGGTGAGGATGAATGAATCTCTGGCCCGGACCCTGACCGGCAATCTGCTCAAGAACGCCTTTATATATACGCCCGCACACGGGCGGATCAGCATCAGTATTAAAGGGAGGACCCTGGAGATAGCCAATACCGGAGACACACCGCTCGACGCGGACCACATCTTCGACCGGTTCTACAAGAGCGGAGGCCGCGAGGGCTCCCTGGGCCTGGGTCTGGCTATAGTCGGAGCGGTGCAGAGGTACTATGATCTGGAGGTGAAATACAGATTTGAGGAGAAAATGCACGTTTTTTCTGTAAAATGGAGATAATTTTAAATTCATTTCAGAATCGGGGATAATCTTTGCACCGTAAAACAAAAGAAACAGTATTAATTTTAAAAAAAGTAAAGAATATGAAAAAAATTATGATCCTCGCAGCCGCCATGCTGCTCCTCTCCGTAACCTCAGCCCGCGCCGACCACGACCGCCCGATTCAGTTCAACCAGCTTCCTGCAGCCGCTCAGGAATTCATCAACACTTATTTTGCCAATGAGAAAGTCTCCTTTGCCAAGGAAGAGCGTGACTTTATGGAGGTACGCTACGAGGTCATGTTCACCAATTCCATCAAGATCGAGTTCTACAAGGACGGAAAGTGGAAGGAGATAGACTGCAAGTACTCCGTGCTTCCCGAGGGGATAGTTCCCGAGCAGATAGCGACCTACGTCAACAGCAATTTCCCCGGGGTAAAGATCCACGCCATCGACCGTGACCGCCGTGACATCGAGGTCGAGCTCACCAACGGCCTGGAGCTGACCTTCGACCTCTACTACAACCTTATCGACATGGATGACTAGAACCGTTACTTTCATGAAGACGAATTTGAAACTTATTGTATCAGGGTGCATTTTGTCCCTTATGCTTCTGGCAGCCTCCTGCAATAAGCAGAGGCCGGAGAACCTCCAGAACATTGAAGCCACACCGGAGCTTCAGGCTGCGCTGTTCGACCTTTATCCCGAGGCGCAGGATGTAAAGTGGTCACAGAAAAACAGTTATTTTGTAGCGGATTTTAAGGCTCCCGCCGGTTCAGGCCCTGAACTCCGTTCGGATGACGGTCAGCTCATCGGATATTCCGCATGGTTCGATGCAAGCTATCAGTGGCAGATGACCGAGACCGATATTCCTCAGGGAATGGTACCTGATGCGGTATGGGCGGCTTTCGATGCAACGGAGTACGCTGACTGGCGCATCGACGATATAGATATGCTGCGCAGAGGCGGGGTCGAGATTATCTATATCATAGAAGTCGAAGGCTATACTGTGGACGGTATCTATCAGGAAGTGGATCTGTATTTCTCCGAGGACGGAGTGCTGGTCAAGACGGTAATTGACGCCGAGGAAGACTATGACTACTGGGATTATATTCCCGACACTCCTTCCGGCAGCATTGAGGAGTTCATTGCCTCCAATTATCCCGGGGCCCGTATCGTGGATATTGACATCGAGGACGGTATGACGGAGGTAGAGATAATAGATACTGATGAGAATGGGGTCAAAGTATGCCGTGAGCTTTTCTTCGACTATTCTCAGAACTGGATGTTTACCCGTACCGAGATGCGTCCCGGGCAGGTTCCCGATGACATCATGGGCTATCTTGAGGCATCTGAGTATGGGGATTACTGGATTGACGATGTGGATTTCTATGAGACGCCTGAAGGCGAGTTCTACCGTTTCGATCTGGAGTTTCATGATGATGATATCAAGGTGGATGTGTATGCCGACGGCACAGTGGCACCTGTCAGGGGCAATGGGGATAATCCCGGAGGCGGAAACGGCGGTATGGTAGAAGGCAGCATTGAGGAATTCATAGCGGACAAATATCCGGGAGCCCGCATTATCGAGCAGGACTGGGATGACGGTTACCTCGAGGTTGAGATATGGCATGACGGCAAGGAGAAGGATGTCTATTTCAACGGTGCGGGAGAATGGGTATGGTCTCAGTGGGATGTCCGCATCAGCGAGCTGCCCGAGGCAGTGACAAGCGCCCTGTCAAAGGAATACCCGGATTACCGTATCGATGATGCCGAGTACATCCAGACCCCCCAAAGCGAGTACTACCTCATCGAGCTGGAAGGCCGCGGCGACCGCGAGATAAACGTGCGGGTCACTTCCGACGGAACGATTCTCTAATCAAACCTCTCATAGCATAACAGAAATTCCCGGACACGTCATTAAGACGGCCGGGAATTTTTATGTGTTATGTGCGTACTTTTTATACGCTTTCCTTGGCGATATTCTCGCGCATGTCAGTGTCGGCCTGGATATTCTTGATACGGTAGTAATCCATGATACCGAGATTGCCGGAACGGAAGGCATCTGCCATAGCCAGAGGAATCTCTCTCTCGGCCTCGATAACCTGGGCCCTGGCCTCCTGAGCCTTTGCCTTCATCTCCTGTTCAAGAGCCACGGCCATCGCACGGCGCTCCTCGGCGCGGGCCTGGGCGATATTCTTGTCGGCATTGGCCTGGTCGATCTGCAGCACCGCACCGATATTCTTGCCTATGTCGATATCGGCGATATCGATCGAAAGAATCTCGAAAGCCGTACCCGCATCGAGACCCTTGGCCAGCACCACCTTGGAGATTGAGTCGGGATGCTCCAGCACATCCTTGTGCGACTCCGACGCACCGATACTGGATACGATGCCCTCACCTACACGGGCGAGAACAGTCTCCTCACCGGCACCGCCGACGAGCTGCTTGATATTGGCCCGGACAGTAACCCTGGCCTTGGCTATCATCTGGATACCGTCCTTGGCGACAGCCGTCACGGGCGGAGTGTTGATAACTTTGGGATTTACGGACATCTGCACGGCCTCGAACACATCGCGTCCGGCGAGGTCGATGGCAGCCGCCATCTTGAAGTCGAGGTTGATATTGGCCTTGTCCGCGGAGATCAGGGCATTGACCACATTGGGTACGTTGCCCTTAGCCAGGTAGTGGGCCTCAAGTGCGTTGGCGTCCAGTTTCAGGCCGGCCTTGGTTCCTGTCACCATAGCCATGACGATAGTGCTGGGCGGAACTTTTCTCCACCTCATCAGCACCAGCTGGATGAGCGAGATGCGCACTCCCGAGATAAGGGCCTGGAACCACAGGGTAACAGGGAAGAACCATAGGAGGACGATCAAGGCCACAATGGCCACGGCTATCCAGATAATGACGATTCCTACAGAAGAGATCATAATAGAAAAAGAGTT
>DVGV01000019.1 GCA_018712545.1 Candidatus Coprenecus merdigallinarum
CGAAGGCCCTGAGGAGGCTGAACGGATTGTAGATGTCCGGGGATGGCCAGGTGAAGTGGTATCCGTCGTATTTGGATTTCAGCTTGTCCAGTGTCTCTTCGCGGTTGAGCTCCAGCCTCTGGGCCAGTCTGTCGATGTCCGGGCTCATCTGGGTGAGCATCTCTTCCTCGGTGATGCCGCATACGGCTGCGTACTGCTCCAGCATGCTGATGTTCTCCAGGTTGTTGAGCTCGCTGAAGATGCTGAGCTGGGAGAACTTGGTGATGCCGGTCATGAAGACGAATCGGAGATACGGGTCGCAGGCCTTGAGGGGGCTGTAGAAGTTGCGCATGACGTTGCGGAGTACCGGCAGGGCCGTATCCTCGTGGACTACGTCCAGCAGGGGTGCGTCGTATTCGTCGATGAGCACGACCACTTTCTGCCCGGTCTGTGTGCAGGCGGTCTCTATCAGTCTTTTTAAACGCAGGTTCGGACCTTTGTCCTTTTCGGACTTCAGGCCGTAGATTCTTTCGTATCCTGAGAGTTGGTCGTCCAGCATCAATGCCAGCTGCTCCTTGTCCGTATGCTTGGCGACACTCATGTCGAAGTGCAGCACCGGATGCACCGTCCAGTCCTTTTCCAGCGCCTCTATGGCCAGCCCCTTGAAGAGCTCCTTGCGTCCTTCGAAGTAACTGTGAAGGGTGGATACCAACAGTGACTTTCCGAACCTCCTCGGGCGGCTGAGGAAGATGTACCTCGCCCCCGAATGAGTCATTCGGTACACATACTCAGTTTTGTCGATGTACAGGTAATTCTCATTCCGGATATCCGCGAATGTCTGTATGCCTATCGGGTAGAGTCTCTGCTGTGTGTCCATGGTCTGTGCGCTTTTGGGTTTCCAGCCTCAAAGTTACAAAAATCATTGTATATTTGCAGCATGTCAGGCAGTGTCTCCAAAATATTGTGCTCTTTATTCCTGTCTTTCTGTTGCTTCCTATCTGCGGCACAGGGACAGCGGGATACGAGTTTCATCATCGACAGGTATTTTTATATTGAGGACGGAGATACGATGCGGGTTGACCGGGCATACGTTCCAGGGGATGCTCCGGCATCTGTCAGTTATGAATCGGATAAAGCACTGTATGACAGTTTGAAAAACAGTCCTTCCGGCATCATCATATTGGAAGACGACAGTATTTCAGAGCGCAACGGGGTTGTCGCAAATGAAGCTGCGACTGCATCCGAAGAAGATGTTTCTGTCGTAATTCTGATCGTCGCAGTTGTGGCAGTGGTGCTCCTGGCTGTGCTTGCATTGTTCTTCCGGCATAGGGCCGCATTGAGAAAGAAAACCGCGGCATCAGTTCCTGCCTTCGACTCAGACTCCGTACGTTCCATCAGCGATCTTGTCTCCCTGCTGATGCGCCTTGCCTCTGAAAAGGACATTTCCGACGGAATATCCAAGGACAGTATCAGGCAGCTCCGCGGTTTCGTGTCCGACAAGAACAGCCTGCTTTCGGCCATGCTTGCCTCCTATTCCGTAACACATCCGGAGTTCGTCGGCAGGCTCAGGTCATACGGCCTCACCGATCAGGAGATAGGCTACTGCTGCCTCTATGCCGCCGGACTCAACGGCAAGGACATTACTTTTATCCTCAATGACGGCGGCCACGGACAATATAACACGGCCAGTGCCCTCCGCTCCAGATTCGGCCTGAAGGACCGTAGCGTCAATCTCAGCCAGTGGCTGAAAGCCCTGCTGGCTGAAACTGAGAGTGTGAAATCTTAATGTCTTGAAAATTAGTCTTGTGAAATAGGCTGAAATCCTCTTTTCTGAAACTGAAAGCATTGTTTTGAAAGCCTCCTCTGCCTAATTTTGAAAGCGTAACGCTAAAATTCAAACATTATGCAAAAGGAAGTTATTACTGTTGTTACGGCATTTTTGCTGCTTTCTCCCGGTATGGCCGCGCAGCATGGCTCTTTTAGCTATTCAATCGACAAGCCGTGGTTGACAGAGGTGTATGTAGACGATTATTACTATGGTGCGGATTCTATAGGTCAGTGCTTGATGCGGGTGGATTATGCGATGGAGATAATGGTGGATACCGTACAGGGGACGGCCGTGGAGCAGATGATGGTACTTGAGATAGGAAATAATGTCAGCCGCTTCTGCTCTACGGTATATCTTGGACTGGATTCGCTCCTTCAGTCCGGGGCATCACGTACAATGTACCGGAGTATTTACAATAAAGTAAAATATGCCCCTGCATTTTACAGCATGTTTTTCCAGAATTATCCGCGCAGCGGGAAACTTACCTGTACTGGCCGGGTCTGCAATACGGATTTTAAATACGAGGAAGACCTTCCGGAGATGGACTGGAAAATACAGGATGAAACGGATACCCTTCTCGGCTACATGGTCCAGAAGGCGGTCTGCAGTTTCAGGGGCAGGGACTATACGGCATGGTTCGCGCCTCAGCTGCCGATGCAGACCGGACCATGGAAATTCTCCGGTCTGCCCGGTCTTATATTGAAGGTGGAGGACAGCAGGGGGCATTATACGTTTATCGCGCGTGGAATCTACCTGGCTTCCGGGGCAGTGGAGATGCCCCGGTACCTTTTCCTCAAAACTTCCCGGAGGAAATACATGGACGCCCTGTACATGAGTATGACTGAGTTGTTCCGGGCCTGCAAGCTTTATCTCAAGGATATAGAGATAAGGGTTTCGGACCCGTCGGCTCTTGTAAAAATGGAGATGATGTTCGATTTTATGGAGCGGTAGACGGCCATGAGAAGGAAATGCTCAATAGTGCTGCTGATGACGGCGCTGCTATGCGGTGCTGCGGCAGCCCGGACGGTTGAAGGTACTGTGGTGGATTCGGCCGCCGGAACGGCCCTGCAGGGGGCAATAGTGATGCTGAAGGACAATGCCGGAAAAGTGGTGGATTATACAGTGGCTGACAGCGGAGGGAAATTCTCGATTAATGCTGATGGTGCGGGAGCAGGAGGGTATATCGAGGTGAGCATGATGGGTTATGCTTCCAAAAGGCTTGACAGCCCTTTTGGGGACTGGTATGAGGTGGGCCTGAGAGAAGAAGCCTTGGTTTTGGACGAAGTTGTGGTGAAGGCTGAGAAGGTGCGGCTGCGGGGCGATACGATAGAGTATAGTGTGCCGACGTATGTATCTCAGGATGACAGGAGTCTCGGAGATATTCTAAAAAAGCTGCCGGGGATGGACGTGACCAAGGAGGGCAGGGTGAAATATCAGGGCAGAGAGATAGGGAGGCTGTACATTGAGGGACGGGATCTTTTAGGCTCCAGGTACAATATTGCAACCCAGAATATCGATCCGCAGGACCTGGCCGCCATCGACATCTACGAGAACCATCAGCCGGTGAAGGCTTTAGAGGGGACAGTCGAGAGTAATATCGCCTCCATCAACATCCGTCTGAAAGAAGGAGCCAAGGGCAGGTGGACAGGTGCGCTCCAGGGGGAGGCCGGATATTCCACGGCGGCCCCGCATGTGCCGTACTCGGCCAGTGCCTTCGGCATGTACATCGGTCGGAACTATCAGAGCATCAATACGGCCAAGACCGATGCGGCGGGCAACAACATCATCTACGAGTCGGATCCCAACGTATTCATCGTCGGTGTGGACGAGATAGAGTTCATAGACCGCTACCGTCCTGCCCAGATGCTGTCCGTAAACCATGCCCAGGCACCCATAGACCAGGACCGTACCCGTTTCAACACAGCTTATTCCGTGACCACCAACCACACTGTGCCGATAGGGGAAAGCACCGTCTTAGGCGTAGGAGGCAAGTTCGAGCACAATGCCCTGACCTCCGGCAGCGAGGTGGAACAGACCTACATGGAAAATGACGGCGGCACTATCTCTTTCACCGACCGCAACGAAGTGGGCTCAGCCTCGTATTACGCTTCCGGAGATTTGTCCGTGGAGGTGAACAGCCGCAAAGTGTATCTGAAGGACAAACTCCGCTTCGACCTCCGCGGCACCTCTGCCGGCAGCACGGTCTCGGGGAGTGAGAACCGCCTACAGAATGTGGAGGACCGGGACATGAACCTGCTGAACTATTTTGCCTTTACGAAGAATGCCGGGAAATGGATTTATTCATTCAACATGTTTTCCCAGTACACGGAGAGCGGAGAACTGATGGACATCATGGCTCCGGATGAGGGGGATACAGCTTCACAGAGCGTAGACAGCCGGATATTCTACAATATGCTGAAATTCAGCAATCGTTTCCGCGTAGCAAAGAACCTCAGTCTGAACCTATATTCGTCCATTCCTTACCTGTACCGTACTTTCCGGACGTCAACGGCGGGGGTCTCTCTTTCCGACCCTGTGTTTTCAGACCGTATGGGCAATGACGTAATGCTGCAATATCTCAAGCCGAGGGAATACGCGGCTCTGAGTTTTACAGCTGGTCGTCTGCGCATGAATCTGGGAGTGGAGGCATGGTACCAGTATCTCGATTACCGGCTGGAGGAACGCTTGCATGACCACCTCTGGGCCGTCAATCCGTCACTGAGCGTGAAATACGATTTCGGCCCGAGGCTGTCTGGCTACCTGCTCGGCTCGTACTCCCGCAGCAGTGTGGACGAGCAGCGGATCTACGACGGTCTCATCCTCCAGAATTTCCGCTATATGTCCCTGGGCCGGACGGAACTTACCCAGAATCCCCAGTGGAATGTGGCGGGCAGCCTGGACTTCCGCGACCCCATCTCCGGCTGGTACCTGAAAATGAACGGACGTTACAATGCCAGCCGCTCTTTCCAGTACACCCGCTACTTCGTGGACGAGTACATCCTCAGCTGGCAGTCGGACGAGGTGACGGACTACAGCCTGGTAAGTGCGGATGCCGTCCTGTCGAAGGCCTTCCACGGATTCAGCGGCAAGATAGACCTGTCGGGCGGCTTCGCCATGTCCTCCTCCAATATCAATCAGGAGGGGACGGTGATACCGTACCGTTCGTACACCTATACTGCCGGTCTAAAGTTCATAGGAGACATCGCCAGGTGGATGAAGGTGGATTACAGCGGCGGGTGGTCCCTGAGCCGCTACAGCTCCTCCGGCGGGCAGGATGAGGGGGACAGCCACGGGCTCAACCAGAAACTGACCCTCTCTTTCTTTCCCCATAGGTCCCTTTCTATCGATGTCACGGCCGAGCATTATCTGGACAAGTATGCCGAGGACAATCTGGTGCAGATGTGCCTGCTGGACGCCTCCCTGTACTGGTTTGTCTCCCGTAAATTCCAGATTTTCCTGCATGCTAAGAATCTGCTGGATACCCGGGACTACACCTACACCATGCTGAGTCCGCTGAATGTCACCCGTTACAGCTACCGCCTGAGACCCCTGAATGTACTCATAGGATTTGAAGTCAAATTTTAAAATACCATAATGACATGAAAACACTGAAACCAATTTTCTCCATTCTGCTGTCGCTTATCCCGTTCTGCGCGGCGGTATCCTGCCGGGCGCAGGCTGTCAGCGATGTGCTTGAAAACGACCTTCTTGAAAATGCCGTGCGGCTTTCTCCACGGGCCTTGGAATATGTCCCCGACGGCTCTGAATCCTCGGTGTATGTCTGGCGGGACAGCCTGGCGATAGTGCTGAATACTGCTGACGGCAAGGAGTGCATGAATATCCTCGAAGTCTTCCGTATTCAGGACTGGTCTATCCTCGGAACGGCTCTGCCCTACGGCTCAGGGGCCGGGGAGTTCTTTTACATGCAGAGCGCGTTGGGCGGTGACAGCCTCATACTCTTCGATATAGTCAAGAAGCAGTTCGTCGTCCTGGATCCGGACGCACGGCGGAAGGACTGGCTTGAGGACATCCGTCCGACGGCAGCCGTCAGCTATGTGGCGCAGGCTTTTATCGGTTACGACGACCGTGTCCTGATGCTTAATCCCCGTTATTTCGAGGACAGCAGCGGACACTCCAACCGTCAGCCGCGCCTGGCCGTTACGGATACCTCCTGGCAGTGGACGGTGCCGGAAACGGAGTATTTTTCCACAAATGTGACTCAGGGAAGTCTGGCGGCGGATGCGGCAAGGGGAAGGGTGTTCTTTTTCGACGGCAATTCTTCGATGGCCGAGCTTTATGACGGAGATCTCTCCAGACCGGTGAGGATTATGACCGGTCCTGATTTTTCCGCACCGGAGTATGTGTTTGTTCCAGGAAATGAAGGAGTGGTATCTGTGTACCGTAAAGCAGATCCTGCCGCCCGCTATACCTGTGCGGCCTCCGACGGCTCGCAGGTGCTCGCCGCTTACCGTCACGTGGACTCTCCGGACTACGACTATGTCTTCCGTTTTGACTGGGACGGCAATCTTCTCGGGACATACCGGCTGGACTGCAGGGTCAGGACTCTTTCCCTGTCGGCGGACGGCAAGTCCGTATATGTCTGGGCGGATGCCGGCGGGGACTGCGCAGCCGCCCGTCTTTACCGCTATGATTTGCTATGAAATCTTCCAGCCGGAGATGTTGTGTGCCTCCCGGTCGAAGCCGATTGCGACCTTGACGACGGGCAGGCCGCAGAGGGCGAAGCGCTCCGGATACTGCTTCAGGTCTATCTGCTGCATGGCGGCATCCGCGCCGGCGTCGAGCTTCAGCTCCACTAAGTAGAGTTTAGAGGCGGTGCGCATGACCATGTCCACCCT
>DVGV01000020.1 GCA_018712545.1 Candidatus Coprenecus merdigallinarum
CATTATATGCCTGAAGTCAAAATCTTAGAATTTTTAAATTTGTTTACATATGTTAATTACATTATCATACATCCCGATATATATTGTTGTAAACAGGAATTGCAGCTTTGCACATTTTGCAACAACATGCAGATTACTATGCAATAAAAAATCTTTATGCTTGTGTTTCTTCCCTATTAAATTGCATTATATCAATGCTTTACTATTAATTATTTATATTTACGCATAGGCATTTGCCCGCACAGTTACCTTTTCTAGGGCAAAATTAGTGATATAATTGTTGTTTTTTAAACAATATTCTTTTAATAACAAACCACTTATGTACTATTACCTATAGATGTGCATTACTTTTATAATATTTTAACATCACATTGATAGTCAGCTGGTACTTTAAATAGCTGCTCTTGAGTTTACATTTGTCCGTAGCGCTGATTGTTATTTTGTAAACAAAAAATTATGTACATTTGTGAAGAATTAAATTTACAAAAATGAATAACCGTTTACAGCAATTTTTAGACCTCGAGAATCTCCGTCCTGCCCAGTTCGCAGACATTATGGGTATTCAACGGTCAAGTGTCACTCATATTCTGTCGGGACGCAACAAGCCGGGATTTGACTTCATTCAGAAATTCCTGCTCAAATTTCCATCCGTCAATCCTGATTGGTTCCTGCTTGGCCGCGGCAAACCCCTGCGGGAGCAGAACACATCCGCACCTGCTCCCCGGACCATCGAGGCCTCCCCGGAACTGTTTGCCTCTCCCCTCGAGGTGGAGCTGAGCGGAAACCCTGATTCAGGCAACGATGTTCAGATGCCCGAAGAAAACGGCATCGGCGCTCCGTCACGCGATGTACGGCGCATCACCCTGTTCTATTCCGACGGAACATTTCAGGAATTTTATCCACCGAAATAGTTTTTGGCGTATCTTTGTTCTCAAATCAACTTCAGAGGACCATGTATAGACTGTTCATACGCCGCATACTCTTCTATTTCTCTCCTGAAACGGCCCATCACATCACTTTCCGCCTCCTGCAGTTCCTGCGCTATATTCCACTTTCCCAGAGCCTTATAAGGGCTATTTTCCGCGTCAGGGACAAGGAGGGAGAACTGCGCCGCGAGGTATTCGGCCTTACTTTCAAGAATCCAGTGGGCCTGGCTGCCGGCCTGGACAAGAACGGGGAGTTCTACAACGACATGGGCAACTTCGGCTTCAGTTTCGTAGAGATAGGCTCCCTCACCCCTGAGCCTCAGCCCGGCAATCCCAAACCCCGCTGTTTCAGGCTCATAGAAGACCGGGCCATAATCAACCGCATGGGCATCAATAATAAAGGTGTAAAATACGCCGTGGCCCAGCTCCAGAAGCGCGTTCCGAACGTCATAGTAGGCGGAAACATAGCCAAGGCTTCCAAGACGCCTAATGAGGAGGCCTACAAGGACTATGAGCGCTCCTTCTCCCTGCTTTACGACTACGTGGACTACTTCACCGTAAACGTATCCTGCCCCAATGTCAAGGACCTCACGGTCCTGCAGGATGTAGGATATCTGTCTGAGATAGTGGACCATCTGCTCACCCTGAGAAGGTATTACGACGACTACCGCCCCATCCTGCTCAAGATATCTCCCGACATCCCTTACGAGCATGTGGACCGCATCGTGGACCTGGCCCTGAGTTCCGGCCTCGACGGTATAATCGCCACAAACACAACCAATTCCCGTGAAGGGCTCTCCACTGACCCCGAGAAGGTCAAGGCCATAGGCAACGGCGGCCTGAGCGGCCAGCCCCTGTATGAGAAGAGCTTAGCGATGGTGCGCCACATCCATCAGAAGACCGGCGGCATCCTGCCCATCATCGGCGTGGGCGGCATTATGACCCCGGAGCAGGCCAAGGAGATGTTAGACGCCGGTGCCTCCCTGATTCAGATATACTCCGGCTTCATCTACAACGGTCCCGGAGCAGTACGCAAGATTCTAAAGTACCTTAAATCCCATAAATAATGAAACGAGCAGCCGTCTGCACCATCGGCGATGAGATTCTCATCGGCCAGATCGTCGACACCAATTCCTCTGCCATAGCCCGCGAGCTCAACGCCATAGGCGTGAAAGTGCTCCGTATGGTCTCCATCAGCGATGACAACACCGACATAAAGCAGAGCTTGAAGTCCCTGCTGCATGATAACGATATAGTGATAGTTACGGGTGGACTCGGCCCCACCAAGGACGATATCACCAAGAAGGCTCTCGGGGAGCTCTCCGGCAGCCGAGGCACCGTATTCCATCAGGGACAGATGGAGGTGATCGAGCGGATACTGGCCCACCGGGGCATCGAGATATCCGACATCAACCGGGACCAGGCCATGGTGCCCGACACCTGCGAGGTCATGGTCAACCGGAAAGGCACCGCTCCCGGGATGATTTTCCGTTTCCCGGCAGCACTCTACCCCCATTGTCCCGTGCTCTATTCCCTGCCGGGAGTGCCCTACGAGGCCATAGGCCTGCTGCCTGCAGTGATGGACGATATCCGAAGTCATTTCGCCCTCGACAGCATACACCATAAGACCATAGTCACCTACGGCATAGCCGAATCCACCCTGGCCAAGATGATCGAGCCCTGGGAGGATGCCCTGCCGGAGGACATGCACCTGGCCTATCTGCCCAATCCCCTTACCGGGGTCAAGCTGCGTCTGTCGATATACGGCGGGGAGCGGGAGGACGAGATACGGCGCATTGAGGCTGAGTTCGCCAAGCTCGGCCCAGTGCTCGGCGACGCTATCTACGGAGAGGGCGAGGACACCCTCCAGTCCGTTATAGCCCGCAGGATGACTGCCGCAGGAAAGACCTTAGCTGTAGCCGAATCCTGCACCGGAGGCCGGATAGCCTCCCTCATCACACAGATACCCGGAGCCTCAAGGTTCTTCTACGGCTCAGTCACATCATACGACAACTCGGTGAAAGAAAATATACTGCACGTTCCCACCGGAATAATCGCTTCAAAAGGAGCCGTCAGCCGCGAATGTGCCGAGGCCATGGCTCTCGGAGTCCGCAAGGCACTCGGGACGGACTACGCCCTCTCGACCACCGGCATCGCCGGCCCGGACGGAGGCACACCCGACAAGCCCGTCGGCACGGTCTGGACTGCAGTGGCATATCCGGATACGAAAAATCCGGGCAAGACCGCAGTCCTGTCCCGGATGTTCCGTTTCAACAACGACCGAAGCACCAATATCGACCGTTTCGCCGGCAGCACCCTCAATCTGCTGAGGACTGTGCTGCTTTCTGAGCCAGGTGCATGACCCGCAGGAAGTTGCCGCCCATGATGCCGCGTATCTCGGAGCTGCTGTAGCCGCGCTGCCGCAGCTCCGCTGCTATGTTGCCGTACATGGAGATGTCCCTCAGTCCCTCTGGCGCCACTTCTATCCCGTCGAAGTCCGAGCCGAGGCCCACGTGAGCCGCTCCGGCCACCTCCACGGCATGATCGATGTGGTCCGCGACCCTCCTGACAGAGGGCGTGGGATAGACTGCCAGCTCGTCCATTATCCTCCAGTAATTGTCCCGGTACTCGATATTGTACAGGTCGGAGCGGTAGAGTTCCTGCCAGTGCTCCCCTTCTTCGCTGAGTTTCAGAAATTTCTCGTCCTGAGCAAAATCGGAGTCGATGAATTTGGGATAGAAATTGATCTGAATCACTCCGTCGGCGGCACTGAGGTCCCGCAGCATGGCGTCGGACATATTCCGGGGATGGGCGCACAGGGCCCTGCAGGAGGAATGTGAGGCGACAATCGGGGTCTGGGAATATTTCAGCAGATCGTAGAACGTCCCGTCAGAGGCGTGGGAGCAGTCCAGGAGGATGCCCAGACGGTTACATTCGGCCACCACCTCTTTTCCGAAAGCGGAGAGGCCGCCCCATTCCGGCTCAAGGGGCATGCACGAGTCGCAGATCTGGTTGTGCCGATTGTGGCAGAGCGTTAGATAACGCACTCCAAACCGATGATAAAGACGCAGATATGCCAGATCATGCTGTATCGGAGTGCCGTTCTCCATACCTAAGAATACGGAGATCAGGCCGTGCTTCCTGTTCTCGAAAGCCTCTTCCGGGGAAACGGCAAATGCCGCGACAGCACTGTTGCTGTCGACGGCATCGTAGCATTTGGATATGAGCCTTATCGCATGGACCGTGGCCTCCGCGTCCGTAAGCTCCGGCGGGGAATATATCGCAAAGAACATTCCGTCCACCCCGCCTTCCCGGGCCCTCACGAAGTCCACGTGCCCCCTCGGCTGCCGCTTCCCGAGGTCTATCTCCTCGAGCAGCATCGTCGGAGTGTCGCAGTGCGAGTCCAGCACGAAATCCTTGTCTGAATGTATCCAGGACATCTTCTCCTATCTGCGGTTTCTGACGCTGGATGCTTTGGACACATCCACGAGATCCATATCCTTAGCATTTACAGTTACACTTGAAGCGCCGCTGGCTTCTACCCTGGCTCTCTTGGCTATAAGAGAGGATGCCTTGCAGCTGGAGGCTCCGCTTACATCCACGTCCAGATAGTCAGCCGTACCGTTGACATAGAAGTTGGACGCACCTGAAAGACTGATGCGGAGGTTCTTCATCCTGACTTCCTCCATATCCACGTCGGAGGCTCCGGAATTATCTACTACGCAGTCAGTGTAATTGCCGCCTATGATGTAGACATTCGAGGCACCGCTGCATTCGATGTCGGAGTTATCGATATTGCCTGACAGATCCATTTCAACGTGGGAAGCACCTGATGCCACAATTCTGAGATCACCCACTGTATTGAAAGCCGCTTTCTTGAGGGATGAGGCTCCGCTGGTGCGGATATCGAGCGACTGAGTGTCAAACCGGTCCAGGATACTCATATTTGCTGCACCGGATAGGCGTACGCTCTCTATCCCGGGGCAGCTGACCTTGGCGTAGAGCTTCCAGTCCCCGCTGTTGAACTCGCGGCGGATGTCCCTGGGAGCCTTTTCGAGATCGAGGGTAAGAACCAGTACGCCCGACTGTACTTCGGCCGTCACATATTCCTCCAGTTCTACCGGAAATGTGAGTTCCAGAGCGTGCTTAGAGGCTTTCTCCACGTCCACCTCGAAGCGGTTTCCGGCCCTGATGCCGTTGAAATTACGGACTTTTACCTCTTTGGTAATCTCGTCATAGGATCTTGCCTGTGCGCATACCGGTACCATCAATGCCAGTATGGCTGCCATTGTAATTAATCTTTTCATATCTGCGTTGATTTAAAATGTTTTATTCTGTCTCATTCAGCCCCCTAATGGTTCCTACCACATGATCCAGGGCTGCTATCTGCCTTGCCGAGTACTCCTGCAGAATCTCTCTCTGCCGCTGTATATCAACTTCTTCCAGCTGGTCGATCAGGGGCACGGGCTCCCGGACTATATCGTCCACCACAGCCATGGCCTCCTCCGCCCAGTCCTCCGGCATATAGGCCGTCAGGACTGCGACCTCGACGGTAATATCGGCCACCGTGCGGCAGTACTGCTGATAGATGTACCCGGGAGACAATGTATCCTGTTCCTCTGAAAATGACTTCTCTTCCGCTGTCTGCACCCGGGGTTCTTCTTCCCGGATGTACGGATTCATCAGGGCCCGTACGCCGAAAATAAGGGCCAGGGAGGCCACAAGGGGGAAGGCAATGACCTTCCACAGGGGTTTCCTGCGGCGCTTGAGGTTCGAGCGGAAGTGTATGCGGTTGTGGCTGGAGTACTCCCAGCGCTGCTCAAAGCGGGACTCGTCTCCTTCGGGGATGAGTTCGTCTGATTCCTTGATGGAACCGCTGTTCTGTCTGAAGTATTGCTGTAAGTTATCCATTGTCCTGTTATTTTTCGTTTTTAATCATTTCCACCAGTTTGCGCTTGCCCCTGAGATACTGCGACCTCACCGTGCTTTCCTCCACCCCCAGTATCTGCGCAGTCTCTGAGTAATCGTACCCCTCGAAGAGCAGCAGGGAGAGCACCGCCCTGTATCCGTCGGGCATCAGAAGCATCTGCCGCTTTATCCTCCCTATCATTTCCTGCGGGCTCTGACTCTGCAGGAGGCTGTCCCACTGCTGCGACGAGTCCTCCTCCGGGTCTTCCTCCGCATATTTCTCAAGCTTCACCTTCAGCCCCCTGCGCATGCGGAGCATGTCTATCGAGGCTCTGGTGCAGGCTTTTGTGAGCCAGGCCGAGGTCTGTGCCTCGGACAGTTTAGCGGTATTGGTCCTCAGATACTTGATAATAGTGTCCTGGACTATCTCCTCGGCGTCGAAACTGTCGCCGGTTATCCGCAGCGACGTGTTGTAGAGCCTCGTCTTGTATCTGTTGTAGAACGCTGTAATCTCTTTAGGTATCATCTTTTGTTTTTTCCACTTATATAACGTATGGGCAGGGCTGTCTGTTGCATCTGCCGGGCATTATTTTCTCACTATTTTTTCCAGGACCTCTGTAGTCTCCAGTTTCAGATTCCTGTCGTAGGTGTCGTGCCGGACCATACCGACGCCGCGGGCATACCAGGTGCGGGCAGTGGTGATACGGTTGCGCATCATCCCCTTCTCGACCTTGTGCTCGGAAACTATCACGCACGGGAATGTTCCGGCCGGGGTGGTCAGGGTGTCAGTACCGAGGACCCGGCGCTCCGTCACGGTGACGTTCATCGTCATGCCCAGGGCCCTGACCTTGCCGGAAGCACTCTGCAGGGTATCGCCGGGCGTCAGGACGGAAGGCAACAGGGTCAGGCCGCCCTCCGCGGTGATCCGGGCATTTTTCCAGAGTATTCCTTTGAGAACGGAGACCAGGCTGGCGGCAATATCGAGGGTCACGTCCCCGTCCCGGCTTATCAGGGCCGTCATCACGGCCGGAGTCTCCATATTCTCCAGTCCCTTGCCGTCCACTGTCCGGATAAAGGAGGAATAAATCACTGTGAAAGAAGAGTCTACGGAATCGAAAGCTGTCTCAAGAATACTCATGATATGGTTCCACTTGACCGAGCCGTCCTCTGCATAATACCTGGTATAAACCAGCTCCGTGCCCTCATCCGTACAGAACCATGCCTGCGCCAGGAGGCATACAGGGCAGAAGATGAGGAGGATGGACAGAAGGAGGTATCTCATATAATACAATAATATCTTACAAACATACGGAAAAATGAAAAATTTTGCTAATTTGGCTCCGCAAATACGCGAGCAGAACACTATGACAAGACCTACAGTAGCCCTCATCTACGACTTCGACGGCACCCTCTCCCCTGCCAACATGCAGGAATTCGGACTGATACAGACTTTCGGCAAGGACCCCGCCCTCTTCTGGAGCAGAAGCAACCAGCTCTCGCAGGACAACGATGCCAGCGAGATACTCTGCTACATGAAGACCATGATCGACGAGGCCCGCGCCTCGGGAGTCCACCTGACCAGGGAGAGTTTCCGCCGTTTCGGCTCCATGGTGAAACTCTACCCGGGAGTCAGGGAATGGTTCGGGAAAATCAATGAGTACGGCCGCTCCAAAGGTCTCCACATAGAGCACTACATCAACTCCTCCGGCCTGACCGAGATGATCGAGGGCACGGAGATATACCCCGAGTTCAAGAATGTCTACGCCTGCTCCTTCCTCTACGAGGACGGAGAGGCGGTCTGGCCCGCAGTGGCCGTGGACTACACGGCCAAGACCCAGTTCCTGTTCAAGATCAACAAGGGCGTGATGAGCATCCGCGACCACACCCTTGTCAACAGATACCTGCCTGAGAAAGAGCGGCCTGTCCCCTTCTCACGCATGATCTACTTCGGAGACGGAGCCACTGACATCCCCTGCATGAAACTGGTCAAGCAGTTCGGAGGCCACTCCATAGCCGTGTATAACCCTGACGGGCACGAGCGCGAGAAGTCCGAGCGCCTGCTCAGCGAACAGCGGGTACACTTCGTATGCCCTGCGGACTATTCCGAAGGAAAGCGGATCTACCGGGTGGTAACCGCCATCATAGACAAGATAAAGGCTGATCTGGAAATAGAGGCCCTAAAGGGCTGAGACGACTTCCTCGGCTATCCTGGCTACCCTCTGCCTGGTCTCCCGCACGGCGGCCACCTGAGAATCAGAGTCAAATTCTCCCCTGACATTCCGGAAATCCGCCAGAATCTCCTCCCTGGCAGAGCCGTCCAGGCCGAAGCCGGTCATCACCCCGTCGCCGAACTCCTTGGAGGCGTCCCTCTCTATATCGGCGAAAAGCGACTCGGAAGCGGCCCTCCACTGACGCAGCAGGTCTATCAGTTTCTTGCGGCTGATCTTCCTGGGGTCCACATTGAAGACAGTCTGAATGTGGGCATAGACCCATCTCCATTCATAGAGCTGATAATTGGAGGCGATGGCCGAGAGCCTGGATTCCACCGCTTCCGGCGTGCTGAGCGAGCCGGAGGCTATCTCCTCCACAATCTGGTCTATCTCCGCTTTCGGCGCCAGCAGTCCGGCCACGTCCACCCAGCGTCCCTCACCTACGGGAGATACGGGAGAAAGGGCTGCCGCTATAGCCTCGTCGGAGGTCAGCCGGCGGCCGCGGAGTGTCAGGGCCACTTGCAGACCGATATAGTACTTGAGGGCATTCTCATAGCGTTCCACCCCTGAAGTAAGGGACGAACCGGCTATCGTGCAGCCTCCGTAGCTGGAGGGAGTCCCGGAGAAACGCTCCTCGGAGAGCATGCGGACCAGCTGGTCCCTGCCTGCTAGCATTGCTCCTGCCGTATAGGGGGAAAATGCCTCGAAACGGATATTGTCTATGCGTCCGGAGGGGCCGCGGCGGTCCCTCGCGGGCCATTTGCGGATATCGCGGAACAGCCCTATGCTGCGCAGGTTCACTCCGGGTACCAGGTATGATCTGCCCTCCGACTCCAGGATATAGGAGAAGGGCATGTCCGGAGTATCGATCCTGCCGGTATGATGGCCGAGAACCGTGGTGAAAGGGGCTACTCTTACGGGCAGCATCATGTAGGAAGCGGAGCCGCACTTGACACCGCGTCCGAAAACGCCCTGATGCACGGGGCCCAGTTTGTACAGGTGGTTGCTGAAATTGGTAGCCGAGCCCGCGTTCATGAAGGAGAACATCGAGCCGATAAGGAGGGTCGACTTGTGATGGGATACTGTGAATGGACCGGCCAGTACCGATACGGCCTCTCCGTTCTCACAGTGGGAGTTGGCGAAAAACAGACTATCCGTGCATGAGAATCCCTTGGCCAGGGTAACACTCTGCCCCACGAAGCATCGTGTCACTACAGCACCGTCCTCCACCACCGAACCGGACTGTATTATGAAGTCCGTGCAGACCGTTCCGCTGCCGATGAGCACCGGAGCCTCGGCACTGCTGACTACCGTTCCGTCGAAGAGACGGAGGCATCCCTGCAGGACGGCGGCCTCTCCTATTCTCACGTTCCGGATGATGCCTACATTCTCTATCCTGGCCCCGGAGCCGATAAAGCCGCGCTCCGACGCCGCTGCCCGGGCACGGAGATCCGCCATGGCGTGCAGCCTCTGTGTCAGTTCCGGACGGTGCCTGTACATGGCCGACAGATAGGCCGTCTGGGCGGAGAGTCCCTCATAGATGGCCACCTCGCGTCCTCCGGTCTCCGGAAGCACATTGACCCGGGTGCCCACGCCGAAGGACGGAACGCCCTCCATGTATATTTTCCCCACATCACAGATATAGACGCGGGGGCCTATGTCGTAGTTGGCTATATAGCCGTGAATGTGGGTGATGAGCGCGTCATCATCCACATTCACGTTGAAAAGGGTCGCATCGTAGATACCGCTGTGTATGGACAGGCCGCCCGGGAGAGCGATGCTGCCGGAGAATGCTCCGAGACGGACCACTCCGTAGAAATTGACCCTGACTATGCTTTCCGGAGTAAAGCGATCCGATACATAGACATGCTGCCAGTCCTCGGCCCAGCATCCCTGGGTCCTGAGGGCGGATATCTCCACGGAGGTCAGCTGGCGGTAACCGGAGTCCATACTATTTATTAAGCAGATTGACCATCGTCACAACCATTGTGGCGACAGATGCTGTCGAAGATGCAAGCGAGGCTATCTCTCCGGCACTCAGTCTGCGTCTCTCCAGCCTCTCTTTCTGAGGCACTATAATCTCACAGCCCGGCATCGGCTTGTATAAAGGGCTCTTGGTATTGGCGGCAGTACCGTTCATGTGGACTATATACCGTCTGCTCCTCATAGCCCCTTTCACAAAACCTCCAGCCATATTGATATAGTCCTTCACGCTCATATCCGGGCTGTAAGCCACTACATTGGGATAAAGCACCGCGCCGGAGATCTTTACGACACTGTTGAGCTTGGGAATGATAATCCGGTCACCTGTCTGCAGAACGATGTCATCATACGAGCCGGGGTTCTCAATCGCCTCCTTGACATTTATACCTATTTTGTACCTCTGGTTCCTGCTGGGGAACTCCACCATGGACGAGTCCACGCCTTCCTCCCTAAGCACCAGTCTTGCTGCCCTCATGGCTCTCTCATACTCCTCATCGGACATCAGTCTCATCACACTGGCACCAAAGAGATAGGCATCGTTGGTAATGCCTCCTGAACGCTTTACCACATCACTCAGTCTTACGACGTTGTTCTCAATCACATAATAACCGGGGAAAACGACCTCACCTGATATGGTCACGCCCTGCTGGCTCTTGTAATTAGGTGTAGGTCTGACAGAAATCTCATCGAACGGAGCCAATGCAAAATCTAAGGCGTCGGGATCTTCCTGCAGATTGAAATTATAGATGACGGCTACCGTGTCGCTCTTGTAGTCCTTATCAGTATCCATATTTCTCCTTGCCACATCCACGTTTATCCTGGAAGCGCCGATTGCAAATCCGCCGGAGAGCAGAATTGCATCGCCGAGAGTCATTCCCTCCCTGAATGTCAGGGTGGAGGGCTTGTTCAGGAAGCCTGTGGTAGTCACAGTAGTAGGCGCCTCCATATCCAGAGTGGAGAAAATAATGACATTGTCCTCATTGCACAGAGGCACATCCTCTGCTCCGTCCATCACGTCCTGCAGACTGAAGTACAGCGCCGTCGGTTCCCTCCGCTCATTGAGCCTCTCGATATAGCCTCTATCCATAAAGGCCTCCTCGCGCAGTCCGCCTGCGAACTGAATGAGCTCACGTACTGTCGAGACACCATCGGTAAGAGCGTATGAACCGGGATACCAGACAGGTCCCTGTATGTTTACGACGTTCTTGTTCCTGGCGATATTCGAGCTGACAGAGACCACATCACCGTCCTTAAGTATAAATTTGTCAAACTCGTCAGCCATCACGTTGAACGTCTCGGTTCTCTCACCGAAGACTCTCCTCACCTGTACCAGCTGCGTGTTGGCGTTGTCGGCGAAACCTGCCGCATAGAAAAGAACATCAGCCACAGTCTCTCCGTCCTTCATATCGTAAATCATAGGACGCTTTACACTTCCTGATACAGTAACATGTATCGAGTACGGCGCAATCATTATCAGGTCATTGTCCTCCAGACGTATGTTCTTGGAGAAATCGCCGTTGACAATAAAATCATATACATCAAGGGTCTCTACCAGTTCATTGTTCCTGTACACCCTGATGTCACGGACAGAACCCAGGTCTGTGGGTCCTCCTGCCAGATAAATGGCGGAGAATACTGTCGAGAGGGAAGGAAGTGTATACGTTCCCGGATTCACAGCGTCACCTACTACGTTCACCGTGAATGACCTGATTTTTCCGATAGAGAGTCTGAGGAAAGTATTGGGACTGCTTCCTGAGATTCCGGAATAAATTATGGAGAATTTCTCTTTCAGCCTCGTCTCGGCATCCTCCACTGTTGTCCCGGCAAGATACACAGGCCCCACATTCGGAATGGTGATGCTGCCCTCGGGGCTGACGGTATAGGTGTAATTCATATATGTAGCGCCCCAGATATCGATGACTATCTCATCACCGGCAGCCAGCTTGTATTTTGCCGGCGTAGGTATGTTGTAGCTGGGGACAAAGTTCAGGTTCGGAGACTTGAAGATGTTGTGGCCGTAGATATTGGAATGCTCCGGAACGGCCGCATTGGGAGCTGGCGTACCGATATCGGCTACCGTCATCTCCTCATTTCTGTTGACAGTAGGAGGAACGGTTGTCATCCCCGTCTCACTGTTTTTTCCTCCGGATGTCTGACTGGAGATCATTGCCTCTATCTCACTCTCGCTGTACCCGTATGACCTGGCCATAGACTTAGCCATCTCAATCTCCGCCTGGCTCTGTGCATAAGCCGGAAGCATCCAGCACAATGCCGCCAGAGCGATCATAATTAATCTGTAATTTCTTCTCATACTTCTTTGTTCAAGTTTGTTCAAGGACTGTAACTCTTAAAATTTTACAAAAATAGCCATCTTTTAATATTATACAAAAAAATATCTCCACCTACCCTTTTTACACTATATTTGCAATATGGTCAGAGGTGCTAAAATATTAACCAAAACACTGTACATCATCTATATCGGGATGGTACTGTTTTTATGTCTATACAAATTCAGCTCTACCGGCATCGATCTTGGAAAATATTTTTTGGGAATAAGGCTTGACAGGTACGTCCATTTCCTCATGTTCCTGCCCTACCCTCCCGTCACTTGGCTTACATTCAGATTCTCAAGCCGTTTTCGGTTTCTAAGCAGATACGCCATAGCCTTGACACTGGTGTCGGGACTGATTTTCGCCGGCATGACTGAGCTGCTCCAAAGCTGGCTCACTCCTACAAGGCAGGGAGACATCCTGGATTTTGCAGCAGACTCAGCGGCTATCATCTCAGGCACGGCCGCAGTTGCCTTTGCCGGCCAGCCTTTCGTCAGACTCATTGATACACTTTTCAAGAAATAAGAGCATGAGCATTCACAACCGCCATATCTACGCACTTCTGCTGACCGTCACACTGTTCTTCTCATCTTTACCGGCTTATACGGAGGACAGGGACAGCATACGCACGGCACGGCAGGAACGTCTTTTCGGAGGCGAACCGGTCAAGACAGCCGTAAAACTGAACGCCGCCATAGCCGCAGGCATCATCAACCCCTCCGTGGAATTCCGCACACACGAGAACATTACCGTTGCCCTTGAAGGCGTCGGGGTATTCTACCCAAAGGGGTTCGGCAAGCTCATCGACGGACCGGCCGTAATCGCCATGACTTTCGTGGAAGGGCGGTACTACCCGGTACAGTCTTTCAGAGGCTTTTTCGCAGGTCCCAACCTGGGTTTCTCAGCCTGGACACTGAGCAAGGGCATACATCCTATGTACTGGGGCTCGTATTCCGACAGCTACCAGGTAGGATACAACTTTATGGCAGGCGTCACCGCCGGCTATGCCTTTACCCTTACGAAACACTGGGGAATAGAAGTCTCCTTAGGAGGAGGCTACCAGTGCGGTAAATATGAAGGGCACAACTCCTCGGACGGATCAATGTACATAGGCTGGAACGGTTCAGGCGAATGGCTGCTTTACAAAGCTGCTGTCAACATTATATATAAATGGTAAGATTTCGCACATACACATACGCGGCTGCGCTGTTCCTTGCGTCTGCCGTATTTTTCAACGCAGACGCACAGGTCAGCGTCAGGTCCATGGCCACGGCGGTGGATTCAATAAACCGCTACATGTCCCGCCGGGCCTCGGTTCAAGGAGGAATCTCAGTAGACACCGTTTTCGTCCACAGCGAACGTCAGGAGGTCAATATAAGATTCGGAAAATCCATAGCTGACTACCCGCTCAGGGACAATGACATCGCATTCATCGAGGACATCATCCGCCGCTATCTTCCGGAGCATCTGCAGGGACACAGCATCTCTCTTACTGTCAGAGGAGACAAGCTGGAACGGCTCTCCAGCGGCTTCTATTCCGGCAGGACACGGGCTGATATATCGAAGACTGCCGCTTCCGGCAAGAGATGGGTTATACCCGTCACGCATTATCCAGCGCCGGACAGGGGCCTGGCGGGACGCAACATTGCCCTCTGGGCCGGACACGGTTATTACTATTCCGGCACGGAAGACCGCTGGAAATGGCAGAGAGCCCCGTTCTTCTCCACGATAGAGGACCTTCTGCCGCACAGCTACCTGACGGGATTCCTGGCGCCTATGCTCGAAAACGCAGGAGCCGGCGTCATAATGCCCAGGGAGAGAGATTCACGCCGCACCGAGATAGTCATCGACAACGGCGATCCGTTCTATACTGAGAGAAACGGCGGCTCAGAGGCCTGGACAGACGCCCCGGGCACTGGATTCGCGCTTCCCTCCGGACCGCTTATGCCCGGGGACAATCCTTTCCGCGCCGGCACCGCCCGCATGGTGAAATGCAACACCCGCAGCTCATCCAGCGCATCATACCTGCCAAGGTTTCCCGAAACCGGAGACTACGCTGTATATGTCTCATACAAGACCGTTGAGAAGAGCTCTCCCGCCCTCTATACCGTCCGTCATTCCGGTGGTGACACAAGGTTTGTCGTAGACCAGAGCTTTGGGGGAGGCACATGGGTCTATCTGGGTACATTCAGGTTCTCTCAAGGCGAGACAGGCCAGGGAGTCATCGTACAGAACTCCGCTCCCGACAGTCCCGGAGAAGGCGTAGTCACGACCGATGCCGTGAAGTTCGGCGGAGGCATGGGGAATGTCCTCAGGGGCGAAGAGACCAGCGGTTTCCCAAGATATGCCGAGGCCGGCCGCTACTGGATGCAGTGGAGCGGATTTCCGGAAGAAGTATACAGTCTCAACGAAGGGGAGGACGACTACAGGGACGATTTCATGTCCCGCGGCGAATGGGTCAACTCCCTTATCCGGGACTTTCATATCCCCATAGACTTGGCTCTGGCCCTGCACACAGACGCAGGATCGGTGCTCAAGGACTCAATTGTCGGAACTCTGGCCATATACAA
This sequence comes from Candidatus Coprenecus merdigallinarum, assembly GCA_018712545.1. GTDB lineage: Bacteria > Bacteroidota > Bacteroidia > Bacteroidales > UBA932 > Coprenecus > Coprenecus merdigallinarum. Next base: position 14,928 of record DVGV01000020.1, read on the forward strand.
GGAAGAATCAGAGGGGAGCCGCAGGTATTCCGACGGCACCCCGAGAATTACAGCCAGGGAGCTTTCCGACATCGTACAGACCTCAATAGTAGAGGACATACGCGCCATCTACAGGCCCGACTGGACACGGAGAGCGATATGGGACAGGTCCTACATGGAAGCCAGGGTTCCGGACGTTCCTACTGTCCTTATCGAGCTGCTGTCCCATCAGAACTTCGCAGACATGGAATGCGCCCTGGATCCGGAATTCCAGTTCATCGTTTCACGCGCTATATATAAAGGTATCCTTAAATACCTGTCCTACGTCTACGGCACCGGGTACACAGTCCAGCCTCTGCCCGTCAAGGATTTCAGCGCACTGATACAGAATGAAGACGAGAAGGGTGCCGAAGTAAGACTGCGCTGGGTACCAGAACAGGATCCGACGGAGCCTACTGCCATACCGGACTCATATATAGTCTACAGGAGAACCGTCGATCCTGCCGGAGAGGAAAATCAGATTCCGGGATTCGACAAGGGCGTCCTTGTAACCGGAACCGAATATACTGACAGGATTGAGCCCGGCAGGCTCTACAGCTACAAAATAGTCGCAGTCAACCGCGGCGGTCTCTCTTTCCCCTCAGAGATATTGTCCGCCGGATATATTCCGGGGAGCAAGGAAGTCTTGGTAGTCAATGGCTTCACATCTGTGTCAGCTCCTGCATCCCTGCCCGCTGCCGACTCTTCCACCGCCGGATTTGACTTCAAGGTCAGTCACGGCATACCGTATGTCAGCGGCGTCTCATACATAGGCGAGCAATATGAATTCAACCGCAGGCTGGAATGGATTCACGATGACAGGCCCGGCTTCGGTGCCTCGTTCATGGACTACGGCCCCGGCGTTGTCGCCGGCAACACCTTTGACTTTCCACTCGTACACGGACTTGCGCTCATGCGCGCCGGCATCAGCCTCTCTTCCTCGTCCTCAAGCTATTTCCTCACCATGGACTCTCATCCGGGGAGCCTTCTGAAATACTCGGCCCTGGACATTCTCTATGGAAAGGAAAGCGGAGAACTGCTGACAAAGAACCTCAGGGATATACTTGCACCTTACCTTGAAGCCGGAGGAGCACTTCTTATCTCCGGTTCGAATATCGGGAAGACAGCCCATTATCATGACACCCATTACCCTCTTACCTCGACTCTGCTGGACGCCGCATCGGATCTGCGTGGCGCCGCATACCATCTTGCCGGACTTCGGGACAGCCTCCGCAATATTCAGGGCAGCGGAGAGATGACGGCAGACATCGAGGATATGATGGCCACGATATCGGAACTTTATAACGATGCCAGGAAAAATCTCTCCAAGGGCATTGACGGACTGCTGAGAGAAAGCGACCCCGCATATATCGCGGACGGCATAGCGTCCGACCTTTTGGGTTACGGATGGAGCAACGGCATGGCCACTTCCACGGGAAATGTCAGGACTGTACCGAACAAGGGCGGAATATCCTCCGACAGCACCATCCGGGTCCAGTTCAACATCTCTCCCAACCCGTTCACATACTGCGTAGAATCCGCCGACGCCATCCTGCCCTCCGATGACCGCGCATTCACCTTCATGCGCTACGAAGGATCCAACACCTCCGCCGCAGTCGCCTATGACGGCCAGTACCGCTGCGTAAGCCTTGGATTCCCTATAGAAGCACTAACCTCGCAGCAGCAGGTCGACGGCCTGATGTGCGAGGTTATGAGATTTCTGCTGCGGTACTGACCGCCAACCTGAGGCTAGAGCACCTCTATGCTCCTGCGGATGAACTCCGAGAGGTCCTTTCCCTTCAGCATATTGTTGGCCAGCAGTGCAAGGTCTACGACCTGATGCAGGAGGATATTGTCCTTGGCAAAGTCCTTCATGGCTTCCTTACGCTGACTGCGCACCTCGTCCAGCTCTTTCTCGAGCTCCTTCTTAGCGTCCTTATCCGCCGTAGGTATATCTTCGTCTTTCTTATCCTTCATGGCGGCATCCAGCTTGTCGATGCCGGCCTGCAGTCCGCTCTTACGGGAGTCGAAGGCAGCACACTGTTCTGAGAGCTTTCCGGCCTTGGACTCCAGGATACGCTTGATAAGAGGATGCTGCACATTGACATCGATGGTGTAGGACTCGGGCATCTCGCCGTAGAAGTTCATGCCTCCGCCAAGTGCCGACATGTCGCGGTAACGGCGCATGAACTCGGACTGGGTAATCAGGATAGGAGCACCGTTCTCGCCCAGATTCTCAGGCTTTACGAAATAGTGATTGCCCTCCGGCAGGACGGACTCAAACATATCTGATAGGTCTGTCTTCTCTGACTCGGACATCTCAGGCTCCTTCATATCCTCCTTGCGGATAAGCCTGTCTATAGAATCGGCATCCACACGTGCGAACGTAGAGTCGGGAATTTTAGTCTCCAGCATATTGACGAAGTGAGCATCGAGCTGGCAGTCGAAGAGCAGGACATCGTAGCCTTTGTTCCTGGCAGTCTCGATGTACTGGTACTGGGCCACCGGATCCGTAGCGTAGAGGTAGACGACTTTCTTGTCCTTGTCGGTCTGCGCTGCCTCGATTGCCTTGCGGTAGTCATCGTAGGCGAAGAACTTGCCGTCCGTATTCTTCATCAGGGCAAACTTGAGGGCCCTGTCGCAGAACTTCTCGTCGGTCAGCATACCGTACTCGATGAAGAGCTTGAGGTTGTCCCATTTCTCCTCGTATTCCTTACGCTCGTTCTTGAAGATGTCCTCCAGGCGGTCAGCCACCTTCTTGGTAATGTAGCCGGATATCTTCTTCACATTGGAATCCGACTGCAGGTAGCTTCTGGACACGTTCAGAGGGATGTCCGGGGAGTCAATTACGCCGTGCAGCAGGGTCAGGAAGTCCGGGACAATGTTTTCCACCGAATCGGTCACGAAAACCTGGTTGCAGTAAAGCTGGATCTTGTTCTTGGTCACGTCCAGACGGTCCTTTATCTTGGGGAAATACAGTATACCGGTCAGATTGAAGGGATAGTCCACATTCAGATGGATGTAGAACAGAGGCTCCTCCAGCATCGGATACAGCTCCCGGTAGAATTTCATGTAATCCTCTTTCTTCAGGTCCGACGGCTTTTTGTTCCAGATCGGGTCCGTATCATTGATGATCTTGTCCTTGTCCGTATCCACATACTTGCCGTCCTTCCACTCCTGCTCCTTGCCGAAAGCAATCGGCACTGCCATGAAACGACAGTACTTCTTCAGCAATTCCTCCACTTTCGATGCTCCTGCGAACTCCTTGGAGTCATCGTCCAGATACAGGGTTATCTCCGTTCCGCGGTCTGTACGGCTGCCTTCCGACATTGCGAACTCAGGATTGCCCTCACACTCCCATCTCACAGGCTTCGCTCCCTCCTTCCATGAAAGGGAGTCTATGACCACCTTTCTGGACACCATGAAAGCCGAGTAAAAGCCCAGACCGAAATGGCCTATGATATTGCCTGCCGCATCCTTATACTTTTCGAGAAACTCTCCGGCACCGGAAAATGCTATCTGGTTAATGAACTTGTCCACCTCCTCGGCCGTCATTCCTATACCGCGGTCCGTGATGGTCAGGGTATTCTTCTTATCGTCTGCGCAGACATGTACAGTCAGGTCTCCCAGTTCTCCCTTCAGTTCACCTGTGCCCGCCAGGGCTTTCACCTTTTGTGTGGCATCCACCGCATTGGCTACTATCTCACGCAGGAAAATCTCGTGATCGGAATAGAGAAATTTCTTGATAACGGGGAAAATGTTCTCAGTCGTTACCCCTATCTTACCTTTTTGTTGTGTCATATGTTTTTATATTTGAATATTTTCTGTATGCCGACGTACGCAAAAGGCATACCAGCCGTTGTGCCCTGACAAATTGGCACAGACTATTGTAACCGGCATCCGGGCTGTTTTTATAAAATTTCATTTTTTTATAAAATATTTTCAGGGCAGGTTTTATACAAAACTGGTTTTGTTATTAATATCATGAGACTTACCTTTGCTACTGCATCCGCATCCCACGTGCCGGTCGAGTTGATTTGAGGATTGTGCGAACGGGGTTCAACGGGACGACCCCAGTGCGGTGGAAATCTAGTGAAACAGAGGGATACGGATGTTTTTGAAAAATTTTTCAACTTTTTTTTGGTGAATGAAAAAAATGCTCTATATTTGCACCCGCTAAGGCAAAGGGAGCATAGCTCAGTTGGTTTAGAGCGTCTGCCTTACAAGCAGAGGGTCGGGGGTTCGACTCCCTCTGCTCCCACTGAAAAAGAAGCAGTTACAGAGATGTGACTGCTTCTTTCATTTTATCCTTAGGCCTGCCTTAGAGGCAGGCCTCCTAAAGCATGGGCTTCAGGAGGCCGAACATCAGAAGGGCTACCAGGAGGGTTACGACGATGTTGAAGCCCTGGGCGATAAGGAAGGCATAGAGGGGACGGCGGTTCTCCTTGCCGAAGATATCCTTGAAGCGGGTTTCAAGCCCGATGCATACGAAGGCTATGCTGAAGAGGGTATTCTGGAAGCCTTTGGTGACTGTTCCTACGGTCCTGGCTGTGGCCTCGTCCATGCAGAAGCTGAATACTATGGACGCCAGTATGAAGCCTACCACGAACTTGGGGAAACGGTCCCAGATGACCTTGGCCGTGACCTTTTCCTGCTGGCCGGAGGGCGTGCCCCGGTAGGACCACAGCAGGGAGATAATGAAGGCTGCGACTCCGAGCAGAACATTCTGCGAGGACTTGACGATAACGGCGGTTTTGGCCGCGGTCTCTCCTATCAGCGTTCCGGAGGCAGCTACGGCCCCGGTGGTGTCGATTGTACCGCCAAGCCACGCTCCCGCCACTTCTTCATTGAGCCCCATCACCCTCGAGAGCCAGGGCAGCAGGTACATCATCGGAATAGCGATAATCAGCACCAGCGAGATAACGTATGAGAGCTTCTTATTGTCCCCCTTGATGACCCCGCAGGTGGCTATGGCCGCCGACACGCCGCAGATGGACACAGCCGAGGAGAGCATTGTCCCCATCTCGGGATCTATCTTCATCCTCCGGCAGAGCCAGAATGCGAAGTACCACACCGTGAAGACCACTATCAGCGACTGGGCCAGCCCGTATGCCCCCGACTCGAGGACTTCCTTGAACAGAATGGTGGAACCGAGGCAGATGATACCTATCTTTATATAGAACTCGCTCTGTATGGCGGCCTTCATCCACTGCGGCACGCCTATGGTATTGCTTATCAGCAGGCCGAGGATGACCGAGAAAAATACCGGTTCCAGTCCCAGTTCTTTGAAGAACGGCACGGCGGCCAGCAACTGCGCTCCGAAAGTCAGGAGGAATATCACCAGCAGTGAAAGGAATATCCCCCTGAGCGGACGGCGCAGGGCTGCGGAGGTCGCGTATGTGAGAATCAGGATGAACACGAACATGTACAGGGCTGAGAGCCAGCTGTCGGCGGTGCCTATGGTCTTGGGCATTTGCGGCATCGAGGAGGGGAATGCGGCCGCGAGGGCGAGGATGACGGCCCCGGCGATGACGATAATCCAGTCCTCAGATGTGAATTGTCTGAGCCATTTTTTCATATCTGTCGAATCTTGAGGCGGCAAAGATAACCAAACTTGGATAAATCATCGTATCTTTGTTCTCCAAAGTGTGAAAAACAGCGCTATGAGACAGATAATAACCCACTTCACCGACGATGACCTGTACAAGTTCACGATGTGCTGCGCGGTCATTGACAATTTCCCCAGAGCCCAGGTAAAATATTCATTCACAGACCGGGACGACACTGTCTACCCTGCCGGCTTCGCAGACGAGCTTTCCAGACAGATTGCCGCCCTGGAGGATGTCGTCATCACTCAGGAGGAAATAGACTTCATGAAGCGCAGGTGCAGCTACATCCCGGGATGGTTCTACAACTATCTGAAGGGCTACCGTTTCGACCGCCGGTGGGTGCAGGTGAGGCAGGATGAGGCCGGACACCTCGAGATAGATATCGAAGGCAGCTGGGCCGACACCATCCTGCTGGAAGTGAAGATTCTGGCTATCATATCTGAACTCTTCTACATCTTCACCGGAGAGTGCCGCAAATTCGACTACAGCGCATATTATGACAAGACATACCGCAAGGCGGAGCGGCTCCTGGGGGCAGGCTGCGTATACAGTGACTTCGGTACCCGCCGCAGGGCCTCATTCGAGGCTGAGGACACGGTAGTCAGGGCAATGAAGGACTGCGCGGGAAGCCGTCAGTGGCCCGGGCGCTTCGTAGGCACTAGCAATGTCTACTTAGCTATGAAATACGACCTCATACCGGTCGGTACCATGGCCCACGAATTCATATGCGCCATCGGCGGCATGTACGGCCCTCAGATGGCCAACCACATAGCCATGGACTGCTGGAGGAACACTTTCCGGGGAGCCCTCGGCACCTTCCTCTACGACAGCTTCGGCTGGGATATTTTCAGCCTGAACTTTTCGGAGGACTTCGCCAACCTGTTCAAGGGGTTGAGAGTGGACAGCGGGGACAACCGCGAGCAGCTCATGCGCATCGTGGACAAATACCGCTCCCTCGGCATCGATCCCCGCACCAAGCAGGTGATATTCAGCAATGCCCTGGACGTAGACCACGCCCTCGAAATCCAGAGTTACGCCACGGACTACTGCCAGCCGTCGTTCGGCATCGGCACCCACTTCACCAATGACTTCGACGGTGTCCGCCCCATGAACATCGTCATCAAGCTCATCGCCGCCAAGATTACCGAGTCCTGGTCCTTCTACAACGACACCTGCAAGCTCAGCGAGGACACCGGCAAGCACACCGGCCGCCCAGAAGTCGTGAAGCGCTTCATGCAGGCCCTGAACTTCAAGCAGCAATAGGAAAGCACCGGTGTCTATACCAGCGAAACTAAGAATTGCTGCAGGATATAGACCGCAATGCCGGCGAAGTAGCCGAGAAGGGCGAGCAGGCTGACGTGCTTGAAATACCAGATGATATTGATGTTCTCGAGGCCCATAGCCACGACACCTGCGGAGGAGCCGATGATAATGATGCTTCCGCCGGTACCGGCGCAGTATGCAAGCATGTGCCAGAACGTTCCGTCCACGAGGAAATTGGAGAGATAGGCGGGGTCAGCGGATGCAGCTAAGGCAGCGGCGTCGGGAATGGGGAACATACCCATGCTGGCCGCCACGAGAGCCGAGTTGTCGACCACGGATGAGAGCAGACCGATGATGGTGCTGATGGCATATGCGTTGTGGACACCCTCATTGAGTCCCTCGGCCATGGTGCTGAGCACACCGGCAGTACCGAGAGCGGATACGGACATCAGGATACCGAGAAGGTAGAGCACCGTAGGCATATCGAGCTGCTTGATGATCTTGGACACCCTGTTCTTCAGCGACTCGGCGACCTCTTTCTTCTTCTTGTACATCATATCGGTATATATCCACATAATGGCCAACGCGAACATCACGCCCACATATGGAGGAAGTCCCACAACACTCTTGAAGACAGGGACTAAAATCAGAAGTACCACACCCAGTATCAAGATAGTGCGGCTCTCGCGTCCGGAGATGAAAGCAGGTCTGAAAGCCGCCTCCTCGTTGGTCTGCTGTTCCACTATCACACCTTTCAGGAACCTGGTGGCGACGGCCACCGGGATATACAGGCAGATGAGACAGGGAACGATAAGGGACTTCATCAGATCGAGCGAGGTCACATTGCCCTTCATCCACAGCAGGATAGTCGACACGTCTCCGATAGGCGACCAGGCACCGCCGCAGTTGGCGGCTATAACGATGATGGAAGCGAAGAGCCAGCGTTCCTTATAGTTGGTAATCATTCTCCGCAGGAGCATCACCATGACGATAGTCGTGGTCATGTTGTCCAGCACGGAGGACATCAGGAAAGTGATGGTGGCCAGCAGCCACAGCAGACGGGTCTTCTTCCGGGTAGTGATATGCTTGGTGATGACTTCGAAACCGCCGTGGGTATCGATGATGTCCACGATGGTCATGGCACCGATAAGGAAGACCAGTATCTCACAAGTGCTGCCTAATGCACCCAGCAGGTCCGAGGATATCCTGGCATGGTCCAGGGACGGGTCGATGGATGTCGAGAAGAGGCTGAGAAGGCTCCACATCAGGCAGCAGAGGAGGAGCGCAACGGATGATTTATTGATGTTGATCCTGTTCTCCATGGCTATAAGCACGTATGCCAGGACAAAGACCACAACCAATATAACTGCAAGATTCATATCGTTTTTAACTTTTTAGTTTTATACTTATAACTATTTTGTTTCAAGACTGTTCTGCAGCGGAGCATCCGATTTCCGCAAAAAACGCGCCATTGCCTCCGCCACCACATAACTGCTTCCCCCTATGAACACTATGTCAGAAGTGCCCGCCTCCCTCATTGCCATATCCACAGCCTCCTCCACGCTCTCTACCGCAACGGAATCCACAGCACCTGCATCCGCCTTGCCCCTCTCCCTGCGGGAAGCATCCACCAGTTCCCTCAGCTTACCGGCCGGCATGGCCCTGCTGCCCTGAGCCTGAGTGAAGATGTACTTAGCCTCGAGAGGCAGAAGTCCACGGACCGCCTCCACATCCTTGTCCCCGGCCATACCGTACACCATTATTATATGTCTGCCGGCGGCCTCGGCCTCCAGCTGCCGCATTGTCTCCGACAGAGCCTGGACATTGTGCCCTATGTCGCATATCACCTCAGGGTTCATAGAAAGCCTCTCCCACCTGCCCCGGAGACCGCTGACTGCCGCTGCATGCTCCAGAGCGTAGAGCACAATCTCCGTGGAAGCGGCGTCCCATACTCCCAATACATGAAGAGCGGTCATCACAGTCCTGATATTCCGTACCTGACAGGAAGAGCGCAGGTCCGCCCGGGAGGCAATATACTGCGGATCCGTTTCTTCCCCGCACAGTTCACCGGAGCGGTACAGCCTGGCTCCGAGTGAAGAAGCGGTTTCCGCGGCCACTGCCTCCGCCTCAGGGGGCAGCTCTCCGATGACCACCGGCACTCCGGGCTTTATGATTCCGGCCTTCTCGCGGGCGATCTTCTCTATTGTATCTCCGAGGATATCCTTGTGGTCCAGACCGATGGAGGTGATAATGCTGAGCTCCGGCACGATGATGTTGGTCGAGTCCAGCCTTCCCCCCAGCCCCGTCTCGATAACGGCAATATCCACCCTTTCACGGGCAAAAAAGTCGAAGGCCATGGCTGTGGTAATCTCGAAGAACGAGGGCTCGCGCTCCTCGATAAATCTCCTGCAGCGGGACATGAAATCCACCACGTCCTCCTGCCCTATCTCCCTGTTGTGACGTCTGTCGAGTCCCTTCTCAGAACTGACGACCCGTATTCTTTCCCTGAAATCCACCAGATGCGGCGAGGTGTACAGCCCCACCCTGCTTCCGGGATACCTGAAAGCCAGGGCTGAAGCCAGCATGTGGGCCACGGATCCCTTGCCGTTGGTACCGGCTATGTGTATGGTCCGCAGTGACTTGTGGGGATTTCCGAGGAAGCGGACGAAATCAGTCATACATTCCAGGCCGGGATGATATCCCGAAACCCCTACCCGCTGAAACGAGGGGGCTATGCTGTAGAGCATCCGGACACATTCCCGGTACCGGTTCTGTAGACTTGGGTCGGTCATCGGTAATTTTTAAAAATTTTGAGCGCAAAAATGGGAAATATTCTCAAGAATTAGCAAAATAATCTCTATTTTTGAACCCCAAATTCTAGAATATCATGGTATACTTTTTCCGCTCCCCCGAGGGGCAAATCATAGCAGTCGACTCTAAGACAGCATTTTCTGCTGAAACAGCGGACACCCTCAAATGGCTTTTCTCCGGCGCGGAGCTCCTACAGGACCCGTCAGTGACCGGCACATTCATCGGCCCCAGGCGCGAGATGATTACGCCCTGGAGCACCGCAGCAGTGGAAATCACTCAGAACATGAACATTACCGGCATCGCCAGAATCGAGGAGTTCTTCCCTGTGCCCGAGGGCCGCTACGCCTCCGACACCGAGATACCCCACGACAAGATGCTACAGAGGATATACCACGGACTGGACGGCGACATCTTCGTCATCGACCGTCAGCCCGAGCCCATCCGCCACATCACTGATTTCGAAGCATATAACAAGGAAGAGGGTCTGGCTCTCTCCGAGGACGAGATTCAGTATCTCAAGGACCTCTCCGCCAAGCTCGGCAGACCTCTGACCGACAGCGAGGTATTCGGATTCTCCCAGGTCAATTCGGAACACTGCCGCCACAAGATATTCAACGGCACCTTCGTCATCGACGGAGTGGAGATGGAAAGCTCCCTCTTCAAGCTGATAAAGAAGACCTCGGCGGTCAATCCCGGCCGCATCGTCTCCGCATACAAGGACAACTGCGCCTTCATCGAAGGCCCCAAGCTCAGGCTCTTCCACCCCGCTGCGGCCGCCAAGCCCAGCTTCTTCAAGGAAGAGGAGGTCAAGACCGTCATCTCGCTGAAGGCCGAGACCCACAACTTCCCCACCACCGTTGAGCCGTTCAACGGGGCGGCCACCGGTAGCGGCGGAGAGATACGCGACCGTATCGGAGGCGGCAAGGGCTCCTTCCCCATCGCCGGCACCGCCGTCTACATGACCTCCTACCCCCGCATCGACAGCGGCCGCGAATGGGAGGCCCGTCCTCCCCGCAAGTGGTTGTACCAGACCCCCGCGGAGATTCTCATCAAGGCCTCCAACGGAGCCTCCGACTTCGGCAACAAGTTCGGCCAGCCCCTCATCTGCGGCTCCCTCCAGACCCTAGAGCACACCGAGCAGGATCCCGACGGCTCCGAGCGCAAGTACGGCTATGACAAGGTCGTGATGCTCGCCGGAGGAGTGGGCTACGCCAAGAAGGCCGACGCCGCCAAGGACCGTCCCTCGAAGGGAGACGACATCATCCTCATGGGAGGTGACAACTACCGCATCGGCATGGGCGGAGGAGCTGTATCCTCCGTCGCCACAGGAGAATATGCCAATTCCATAGAGCTCAACGCCATACAGAGGGCCAACCCCGAAATGCAAAAGAGGGTCTACAACGCCATCCGCGCGGTGGCCGAGAAGGACCACAACTCCATCATCTCGATACACGACCACGGCGCCGGCGGACACCTGAACTGCCTCTCCGAGCTGGTAGAGGAAGTCGGCGGCGACATCGACATCTCCAGGCTGCCCGTAGGCGACCCCACCCTCTCGGACAAGGAAATCATCGGCAATGAGAGCCAGGAGCGCATGGGACTGGTGATGAAGAAATCCGACACCGAAGAGCTGCGCAGGATAGCTGAAAGGGAAAGAGCACCGTTCTACGTCATAGGCGAGGTCAGCGGCAAGGGCAATTTCACCCTCCGCGACAGCAAGACCGGGAATGCCCCCATCGACCTGGAGCTCAACGATATGTTCGGTTCTACTCCCAAGACCGTGATGCACGGCTCCTCTCCCAAAGGAGGCGCCGACGGTCACGGAGGCTTCGCCCCGCTCAGGCAGACTCCCGCCGGAATGTCTCCCGAAGCCCTCACCGAGGCCATCCGCAAGGTGCTGATGCTCGAGTCTGTGGCCTGCAAGGACTGGCTGACCAACAAGGTGGACCGCTCAGTCACAGGACTCATAGCCTGCCAGCAGTGCTGCGGTGAGCTTCAGCTGCCGCTCAATGACCTGGGAGTCACCGCCATCGGCTACGACGACCCCGAGGGCATCGCCGTATCCATCGGACATGCTCCCGCCGCCGCCATGATCGACCCGGCCGCAGGTTCCCGCCTGGCCATAGCCGAGGCCCTGACCAACATCATCTGGACTCCCATCCGCGACAATATCTACGGCATCTCCCTCAGCGCCAACTGGATGTGGCCATGCCGCAACGAGGGCGAGGACGCCCGCCTCTACCGCGCCGTCAAGGGAGCCAGCGACTTTGCCATCGCCATTGGCGTCAACATCCCTACCGGCAAGGATTCCATGTCCATGACCCAGAAATATCCCGACGGAGAGAAAGTCCTCTCGCCCGGAACCCTGATTATCTCCGCCACCGGCCAGAGCAAGGACGTGGCCGCCACCCTGCATCCCGTCATGTCCCGCGAGGAGGACACCACCCTGCTCTACATTCCGTTCGTACACATAGATAAAGGTGATGCCTGCTTCCCCCTGGGAGGCTCCGCCTACGCCTCCACCATAGGACAGGTGGGCGCAGGAGCTCCCGACATCACCGACCCCGAATATTTCAAGACCTGCTTCAACCGCCTCCAGGACGCCATGTTCAACTCCATGAGCAACCCCGTCATAGCCGGACACGACATCTCCGCCGGAGGTCTTATAACCACCCTCTTAGAGATGTGCTTCTCCAATATGGAGGGAGGCGCCGACATCGACCTCAGCGCCCTGGAATCCTCCGACCTCCTCCTCTCCGAGGTGCCGGGAGTCGTACTTCAAGTGAAGAATGCCGGCATGGACGAATTCCTCCGCAACCTCGGCCCCGTCAAGGCCTGGACCATCGGCCGTCCCGTACAGAAGGGACGTACCCTGAAAGTGGTCTACGGCTCCGACAGCAGGACATTGTCCCTGGACATCGACGCCATGCGCGAAAGCTGGTACCGCACCTCATGGCTGCTGGACAGCCTCCAGACTCCCAAGGAACTTGCCGCCGAGCGTTATGCCAACTACGGCCGCCAGCCCCTGGAATTTGCCTTCCCCAAGCACTTCGACGGACACTACACCACTCCCGCCGAGCGCCGCATCAAGGCCGCCATCATCCGTGAGACCGGCTCCAACGGCGACCGCGAGATGGCATGGGCCCTGTACATGGCCGGATTTGCAGTCAAGGACGTGCACGTGACCGACCTCGTATCGGGACGCGAGACCCTCGAGGACGTACAGATGATAGTCTTCGTGGGCGGTTTCTCCAACGCCGACACCCTCGGATCGGCCAAGGGATGGGCCGCCGCCCTGCTCTACAACGAGAAGGCCCGCACCGCCATCGAGCGCTTCTACGCCCGAAAGGACACCCTCAGCCTCGGAATCTGCAACGGCTGTCAGCTGATGGCCGAGATGGGCCTGATCACTCCCGAGCACAAGGAACTCTCGCCCAAGATGAAGCACAACACCTCGCACAAATTCGAATCCTCCTTCGTAGGCGTACATATCGAGAACTCGCCCTCCATCCTCCTGTCCTCCCTGCAGGGCTCCAGGCTCGGCATCTGGGTGGCTCACGGAGAGGGCCGCTTCTCCTTCCCCAGACCTCTGGAGGAATACAACATCGCCCTGAGATACAACTACGACGCCTATCCCGGCAACCCCAACGGCTCCCCCGCCGCAGTGGCCGGAGTATGCTCCCCCGACGGCCGCCACCTGGCCATGATGCCCCACCCCGAGCGCTGCCTAAGACCCTGGAACTGGGCATATTATCCTGACCGAAAAGGCGATGAGGTCACCCCCTGGCTCGAAATGTTCATAAACGGCAGAATATGGCTCGAAAGACTATAAGACAGATGGAGAACCGGTTCCGCGGGCTGGACAGCCACCCTCCCCGCCCCCCGAAACTCTTCGTGCTGGACACCAATGTGATCCTCCACGACAGCAGGTGCATCTTCAACTTCCAGGACAATGACATCTACATCCCGGTGAGTGTCATCGAGGAACTGGACAAGTTCAAGAAGGGGGACGACAACCTCGGGTTCAACGCCAGGGCCTTCGTACGCGCCCTGGACAAAATATCGGACAACACCCTCTTCGACCGGGGCATCAGCCTCGGCAAGGACCGCGGCCACATCAAGATAGAGATGGGCCACGGCTATACAGGCCAGATACGCGACTCGCTCATCGACGACATCCCCGACCACCGTATCATCGCCACCGCCGTCTGGCTCAGGGACAACAATCCCGACCGCAAGGTAATCCTGGTGACCAAGGACCTGAACATGAGGCTCAAGGCCAAGGCTCTCGGCCTCATGGCCCAGGACTATCTCTCCGACAAGGTGCAGGAGGAACGGGTCGTCAAGACCGAGAAGGAGGTGCTCACGGTCCGCAACATGAAGGATGATTTCATCCGGAAGATAAATGAATCGCCGGAAGGAGTCCCCTTCGCCCAGGTCGGCATCCGCCGCAGACCGGCGCCCAACCAGTACTACAAGATATACGACAGTTCCAAAAGCCTTACCCTGGCCCGCTACGACGACCGGGACAAGACCATCGTCAGAGTACGGCCGCAGACCGCCTACGGCATCACTCCCCGCAACGACGAGCAGACCTTAGCTATGGACGCGGTCATGAATCCGGACATCAAGCTGATAGCCCTCACAGGCAGGGCCGGTACCGGAAAGACCCTCATAGCCCTGGCCGGAGCCCTTGCGCAGTCCGGCAACTACGGGCAGATACTCCTCTCCCGCCCCGTTATCCCGCTCAAGAACCAGGAACTCGGCTTCCTGCCCGGCTCGGTGAACGACAAGATAGGCCCTTACATGCTGCCCCTGTTCGACAACCTGGACGTCATCAAGAGCTGCTTCTCGTCCACCAGTAAGGAAGTCGCCAAGATCGAGGATATGCTCCGTCGCGAGAAACTGATAATCAACCCTCTGGCCTATATCCGCGGCCGCAGCCTCGGCAACGTCTTCTTCATCGTGGACGAGTCCCAGAACCTCACTCCGCACGAGGTCAAGACCATCATCACCCGTGCCGGAGAAGGCACTAAGATAGTCTTCACCGGAGACATCTACCAGATAGACCAGCCCTATCTGGACTTCTACTCCAACGGCCTTACCCACCTTTGCGACAAGTTCTTCGGCCAGAGTGTCTTCGCACACATCAATATGGTGCGGGGCGAGCGCAGCCAACTCTCGGAGCTTGCCGGCAAATTGCTGTAATTCTTGCCAGAACGGCCGGAATTATGGCACACATCTATTGGTCCTCAGGCTGTTATAAGATTTGTAGAAGCATGCCACCCGCGGCCTGTTAGCGGGAGGGACCCGCCCTGAGTATCATCGAGTTACGAAGTAACGAGCTGATACTCACGGTGGGAGGGATAGCGCCGTAGGCGCGTACTTCTACAAATCTTATAACAGCCTGATGACAGATACAATATTCATCCTCCTAAATATTTTTAACTGTCTGATAGGGAATTTGTGAAAAATCGTTATTTTTGCGACTTAATAGTTTACGGTCTTTGACTCAAACCAATATTTTATTTTTTATATCTATGTCAAACAAAAGAGTTTATTTCTTTGGAGGAAAAGAGGCCGAAGGAAACGGTTCTATGAGAAACCTCTTGGGCGGTAAAGGCGCGAACCTCGCCGAAATGTGCACGCTCGGAATGCCCGTACCCGCGGGATTCACCATCACCACCGAATGCTGCACGGAGTATTACAATCTGGGATGCAAGTATCCCGCAGAACTCGAAAAGGAAGTCAATGACGCTCTCTCACGCGCAGAAAGCATGATGGGCCGCAAGTTCGGGGACAAGGACAATCCTCTCCTCGTATCCTGCCGCTCCGGCGCACGCTCATCCATGCCCGGCATGATGGAGACCGTACTCAACATAGGTCTTTGCTCCGCGACCATACCCGGTATGATCGCCAAGACCGGCAATCCCCGATTCGTCTACGACGCATACCGCCGTCTGATCATGATGTACTCGGACGTGGTAATGGAAAAGGCCGAGGGCATCGAGCCCGCAGAGGGTCAGGGCATCAGGGTCCAGCTCGACAGGATGCTGGGCGACCTGAAGGCCAAAAAAGGCTACAAGAGCGACACAGACCTGACCGAGGAAGACCTCAAGCAGCTCTGCGCCGACTTTAAGGTACGTGTAAAACAGGTACTTGGAAAAGAGTTCCCCGACAACGCATACGAGCAGCTCTGGGGCGGTATCGGAGCCGTGTTCAAATCCTGGAACGGCAAGCGTGCCATCGCCTACCGCCGCATCGAGGGCATACCCGATGACTGGGGAACAGCCGTGAACGTACAGGCCATGGTATTCGGCAACATGGGAGACAACTCCGCTACAGGCGTGGCCTTCTCCCGTAACCCCGCTACAGGTGAGAACAAGTTCTACGGAGAGTGGCTCATCAACGCCCAGGGCGAGGATGTCGTAGCCGGTATCCGCACCCCCAACCCCCTGAATGAGGCCACCAAGAACGAGCACAACCGCCATCTGGCATCCCTTGAGACAGCCATGCCTGATGTTTACAAGGAACTGGACGAGATACAGAATCATCTCGAGAACCACTTCCACGACATGCAGGACATCGAGTTCACCATCCAGGACGGCAAGCTCTGGATGCTCCAGTGCCGCGTCGGCAAGAGGACAGGTCTGGCAGCCCTCAATATGGCCATGGACATGCTCCATGAGGGACTTATCGATGAAAAGACAGCCGTCATGAGAGTGGCCCCCGCCCAGCTCGACGAGCTCCTCCACCCTATCCTGAACCCCGCTGCAGAGAAGAAGGCCACCGTCATCGCCCAGGGTCTGCCCGCAGGTCCCGGCGGCTCGGTCGGTAAAATCGTCTTCACAGCCGAGGATGCCGTAGCCGCTGCAGAGCGCAAGGAGAAAGTGATTCTCGTCCGTGAGGAGACCAATCCCGAGGACGTGGAGGGCATGCGTGCCGCCGACGGTCTGCTCACAGCCCGCGGAGGTATGACCTCGCATGCGGCTCTGGTAGCCCGCGGATGGGGCAAGTGCTGCATCGTAGGCTGCGATGCCCTGCATATTGACCTCGAGGCCAAGACACTCACCATCAACGGCAAGACCTACCGTGAAGGAGATGTATTCTCGCTCAACGGATCCAAGGGCTTCGTTTACGACGTAGCTGTGGAGACCATGGACGCATCGGAGAATCCCCGTTTCGTAGAATACATGACCCTCGTAGACAAATACCGCCGGCTCGGTGTGCGCACCAACGCCGACACTCCCGAGGACGCAGCCCGCGCCCTTTCCTTCGGAGCCGAGGGCATCGGCCTCTTCAGGATCGAGCACATGTTCTACGGAGCCAACTCCGAGGAGCCTCTGTCCAAGCTGCGCAAGATGATTCTCTCCACTACCGAAGAAGAGAGAATAGCCGCACTGGCAGAACTCGAGCCTTACATCAAGCAGGCAGTCAAGGCCACCATGAAGGTAATGGACGGCAAGCCGGTAACTTTCCGTCTGCTCGATCCCCCTCTCCATGAATTCGTTCCCCAGACTCCCGACAAGGAGGCTGAGCTGGCCAAGGAGCTTGGAGTATCAGTCAGCGACATACAGAAGCGCGGAGAGAGCCTGCACGAGGTCAATCCCATGATGGGACACCGCGGAGTGCGTCTGGGCATCACCTACCCCGAGATCAGCGAGACCCAGTTCCGTGCCATCTTCGAGGCCACTGCCGAGCTCATCAAGGAGGGCCTCAACCCCAGACCCGAAATCATGATACCCGTAACCATCATCGTACGCGAGCTGGACTTCGAGAAGAAGATCTGCGACCGCGTACACGACGAGGTGGAGAAAGCTACAGGCGTGACCATCAACTATCTCTACGGTACCATGATCGAGATACCCAGGGCAGCCCTGCTGGCCAACTTCATGGCTAAGACCGCCCAGTTCTTCTCATTCGGAACCAACGACCTGACCCAGATGACCTTCGGATTCTCCCGCGATGACATCGGAGCCTTCATGGGCGACTATCTGGAGAACAAGCTCCTCGATGCGGATCCGTTCCAGACCATCGACGTGGAGTCTGTCGGCAAACTTCTCGAAATAGGTGTACATGGCGGCCGCAGCACCAACCCCAACCTCAAGGTAGGTATCTGCGGAGAGCACGGCGGAGACCCCGCTTCAGTGGAATTCTGCCACAAGATCGGCATGAACTACGTTTCCTGCTCGCCTTTCAGAGTTCCCATCGCCCGTCTCGCAGCGGCGCAGGCAGCCATCAAGAACGGAGAGAAATAGGACTTCGGCCCAACAATAACAGGACAGGGAGAATACCTTATGGCGTTCTCCCTGTTTTTTTGCCGTAATGCCTGGAGTCACCCCACTCTCCGTAACCTATCGGGATATTCATCTCCGCCAGTCTCCGCTCGGTTCTGGAAGACGAGACCGCGGCATCCTCCCCCACTCCCGGCTTGTTCTGGTAAATCTGATATTCTTCCCTCACCTCAGAAAGAGTCAGATTGGGCATAAGTACGTTAGCTCCTGCCATTATTGCCTTTTCCCTGCCGTACGGATCTATGGCCTGCATGGCAGTAGTTGCCGCAATATTGATATCAGGCATCAACAGACGAAGGAGCGCCACCATCGTCACCGATAACTGAAGTCTCCTCTCCTGCGGAACAAGAAGCCGGCGGTACTGATACAGAGGCGTCATGGAGTGTTCCAGATATGGTCCCATACCGCACATATCTATGTCCATGTCCTTAAAGAACATCAGGTCATCTGCCAGATCCGCGGCACTCTGAAAGGGAAGGCCGATCATTACTCCTGTCCCTACCTGATAGCCGCACGAACGGAGATCCCTCAATGCCCGCACCCTGACATCATAGCTGTGGTCTGCGTCCGACGGATGTATTTTCCCGTACAGATCCCTTCCCGACGCCTCGATCCGCAGCAGATAACGGTGTGCCCCGGCATCTAGCCATTCCCTGTAAACCTCCTGAGGCTGCTCACCGAGCGAGAGGGTGATACCCAGGGGGTAACGCCGCTTTATCTCTTTCAGCAACGATGTTATCATGTCTATGAATGCCCTGTCCTGACGCTCTCCCCCTTGAATCACCATTGATGCATATCCCTCCCTGAAAGCGAAGTCTGCAGCCTGCAGGACGTCTTCCGATGATATCATATACCGTCCTGCAGCGCGGTTATCCCGCCTGATACCGCAGTACAGACAGTTCTTGCGGCAAATATTCGATATCTCCACCAGACCGCGGAGATAGACCTTGTCTCCTACTGTGGACAGCTTTACACGGTACGCCTCGTCATAGAGCGTCTGGAGACGGTCCTGATCCGTCTCCTCAAGCCATGAAATCAGAGTTTTACGATCCAGATTCATTTCAGCAGCGGCCTAAGGGCCCTTTCATAGATACCTTTCATATAGGATATGGCCATTCCATAGTTAGATACCGGTACGCCGCTCTCTATCGCGGGCAGCAGCCTGGAATAGAGCTGCCTGCGGGAAATCATGCATCCGCCGCACTGCAGCACCAACGCATAATCCGTAATCCGCCCGGGGATGCTGTCCAGTCCTCCCACCACCTCGAAACTCAGCCTCCTGCCAGTATACTTGCGCATCATGGCCGGAATCTTCACCCGGCCTATATCGTCACAGGATGCATGATGAGAGCATGACTCGAGAATGAGCACCTTGTCCCCGTCCTTGAGACTGTCCAGCACGGGAGTACCTTCACAATATTGCGCGAAGCATCCCTTGCTTCGGGCAAGAAGCATGCTGAAACTGGTCAGGGGCACATATTCCGGCACTGCAGCGGCCACCTCCGAGAAAGCCTGGCTGTCCGTCACCACAAGGTCGAAACCCGTCGTTTCCTCTCCGTCAGGGAACAGGTCCTTGAGAGCAGAGGGCTGCACCACAGTCACCACCGCCCCGACATCCAGAAGAGAGCGTATTGCATTGACTTGAGGCAGAATAAGTCTGCCGGTAGGAGCTCCACCGTCAATCGGACAGACAAGAAGCACCCGCTGACCGCAGGATACCAGCCCCTCAAACATCGGCCTCTCCGACATCATCGAGGATTCTGTGCAAGCCTTCACTGCGTCAGCTATCCTCTGCACCATCCCTTCCAGTGCCCCGGCTGCGGCCACTGCCGAAAACTCCAGACACTGTACGCCAGGATATTTCATCCTGAGCCGCTCGCCAAGTTCCGGGTCCAACGGCGACAGATCCGACTTGCCGTGAACCAGGACCACCGGGAGACTGAACCTGGCGAACTGCTCCATCATTCTCTCCTCCTCTTCCCCAAAATCCCCGCCGGTAAAAACCAGCAGCGCCACATCTATGCGGCTCACTGCCTCCACCGTACGGGCCACCCGCTTTCCGCCCAGCTCACCGCTGTCATCGATGCCTGCGGTGTCGATAAACACGCAGGGTCCTATACCGTATATCTCCATCCGCTTGTGCACCGGATCCGTCGTCGTCCCGGGCCTGTCGGAAACTATCGCCACATCCTGTCCGGCCACTGCGTTTATCAAGGAGGACTTGCCGGTATTTCTCCTCCCGAATATTCCTATATTTACTGTACCCATACAAACTTCGGTTAATACTGAAAGCAAAAATATATCATTTTAATCTTTATTGCTATCTTTGGCGGATGATTAATTGCTTTGTAACACGGATGGTACAGAAGCGGGTACTGAGAAAGACCGTATGCTCCCACAGGGGCAGATACATTCCTCTTTCCTCCGCCCGGCGCATAGCGTATGTGGTGAATGCCGCGGAACCAGGTGCCGCAGAGGCAGTTAACTACCTGCACAAGATATTTTCCAAGAACAGCATAGAACATCTTGCCGTCTGCATGGACCTGCGCAAGGAGCCGCAGGACACAGAGGCGTTCACATCTGTTCCAGATATTCTCATGATCGTCAGGGAGAATGTCAACTGGTACGGACTCCCGCAGGAAGACACCATGTCGGCAATCATGCGGCAGCCGTTCGACATCCTCATCGACCTGACCTGCAGAGAAGAGCTTTTTACTGCCGACTATCTGCTCAGGAAAGCCTCTGCCTCCTTTCGAATCGGCACATCCGGCAGACCTTCAGGAATATATGACATGACTGTCACAGGCGACGGACAGGACTACCCGGCAGACAGACTGGCAAAGGACATTATTCATTATCTAACATCAATACACACTTACGCAAAATGAGAACATTTTCATCCTACGCAATGATCACCCTCAAAGGCATCGGCATGGGCGCGGCAGACGTAATCCCAGGAGTCTCCGGCGGTACCATCGCCTTCCTGACAGGCATCTACGAGGAGCTGCTCAACTCTATCAAATCCGTCAACACACAGGCCCTCAAGCTGCTTTTCACAGGGAAAATCAGACAGTTCTGGAAACACATCAACGGAACGTTCCTCATCTCCCTGATTCTCGGCATCGCCATCAGTTTCTTCTCCCTGGCCAAGCTCATGCAGTACCTCATGGCCAACGAGCCCATCCCGCTGTGGTCATTCTTCTTCGGCCTCATCATTGCATCCGCCATATTGATTCTCAAGGATATCGATCTGACCAAGCTGAAAAATGTCATAGCCGTGCTCCTGGGAGCAGCCGCAGGAGCCGCCATCTGCCTTGTCTCCCCCACCGAGACTCCGAACCAGCTGTGGTTCATATTCCTCTGCGGAGCCATCGCCATCTGCGCCATGATTCTGCCAGGCATCTCCGGCAGCTTCATCCTCCTGCTTCTAGGTAAATACGAATACATGCTCAAGGCCCTGACGGACCTGAACATAGGACTGATTCTAGTCTTCGTAGCAGGAGCCGCAATAGGCATCGTTTCCTTCTCACACTTCCTCTCCTGGCTGCTGAAGAAATATCATGTGACCACCATCTCTGCCCTGGCCGGCATCATGATAGGTTCCCTGGTCAAGGTATGGCCCTGGCAGCTGCAGATAGGCGAGGTGTCCCGTCCGGTAATGCCGTTCCAGCCTGATCTGGAGCCTCTTTTCTCAGGTCACATAGGCCTGGCCGTCACGTTCACGATCATCGGCGCCGCACTTGTTCTCGTCCTCGAGCTGGCTGCCTCCCGGCGAGCCAGACTCCGGTCATAATGCACAGAGCCCCTGTCACCGCGACAGGGGTTATTTTTTCCCCAAGGACTATGGCAGAGGTTATGCAGGTGATTACGGGATTGAGATAGAGATAACTGGAAGATTTGACCACACCTATGTGCTTCAGCACCACATTCCATGTCATGAAGCAGACCAGGGAGGCCATGACGGCAAGGAACAGGAGGTTGAGCCAGACGGACACTCCTGAACTGAAAAGAAGTCCGGGGTCAGGACGGTTGAATATAAAGGTGGGCAGGATAGTGACCAGACCGTAGAAGAACACCTTCCGGGTGATGAACGGAGTGTCGTACCGGTTCTCCAGCTTGCGGATAAATATGCTGTAGAATCCCCATGACAAGGCTGCGGCAAGGGTGAGCAGGTCTCCGGCAGGGGATATTCTCAGGTTCGTGGCTCCGTCGAAAACGACCAGGGCCACACCGGCCAAGGCCACTGCGGAGCCGAGATAGACCATGCGGCTTATTTTCTCGTCCCTGAAAAACATTCTTGTCAATACGGTGGTGAGAATAGGCGTTCCGCACAGGAGAAAAGAGACATTGGAGGCCTGAGTGATGCCGAGGGCAGTATTTTCCGTCAGGAAATAGAGAGAACCGCCGAAAAGTCCGGCACAGGCCAGCATCAGCTCATCCTTAAAGCTGTCGGCAAAAATCCGTTTATGGGAGATTATCCAGATTCCTGCATATGCAATGAGAAATCTGTAGAAAAATATCTCATTGGGAGACAGTCCGTTGTTAATGAGTATCTTCGTTGAAACAAACGTAGCGCCCCATATCGCGACCGTCATCACGGCCAAAAAATGATAAAAACCTTTACCGGCACCCATACATTTAATTATATAGAAAATTTGCTAACTTTGTAAATTAAGTATGCAAAGTTAAATCTAAAGTCAGGAAGTACTATCAGAACCTTTAGAAAAATATTAAGCGGCCTGATGATCCTCATCTGTATCGTGCCTCTGGCCGGCTATGTTGCCCTGCAGTTCCCTTCACTGCAGAACCGCATCGCCAAGCGGCTCGTTTCATCAATGGAACAGCGCATAGACGGCAGAATAGAGATGGACCGGGTCGCCATAGTACTCATAAACAAGGTAATGGTGTACGGGATATCCATAACGGGAGAGTACGGCGACACACTTGCAGCAGTCGACAAACTCTCAGTATCCCTATCCCCTTCCGAGCTTCTCCGCGGACGTATCAGCATCGACCGCCTCTTCCTTGAGAACGGCTGCTTCAATCTCTCCAAGGAAGAGAAAGGCAACAACATCAACCGCATTTTCAGGACCGTCCCCAAACCGGACTCTCTCAGCACTCCCTTCAGGTTTCCGGACATGACCGTCGCCGAAGTCATTCTCCGCAACATGTCATTCTCGCTGACCGACAGGGCTGCGGACACAGCATCCCGCGACCCCCGCTGCATGAATTTCTCGAATCTGGAGATAAATAATATAAATGCCAGAATCAACAGAGTGGAGATAGTCGACAACACCATATCATGCAGGATAAGACGCCTGAGCGGTACTGACCGCTGCGGATACAGTCTGAGATCACTCAGCGGCAATTTCTTCCTGGGACCCGAGGAATCCAGGCTGGACAACCTTCACCTGACCGACAACTGGTCTGAAATCAGAGCGGAATACCTCTCCTTCGGTTACGACAGCGGCAAGGACCTCAATGACTTCGTCAACAAAATAAACCTCAGGGCCCTGTTCCGCAACAGCACCCTGGACTTCCGCAGTATCGGGGTCTTCGCTCCCGGACTGAGGGACAGCGACCTGAAAGTGGGTCTGAGCGGCGAAGTGAGCGGACCCGTCGCACAGCTCAGCACCCACGACCTGGAAGTCTTTTCCGGCAAGAACACATCCGCAAGACTCAGTGCTGTCATAACAGGACTGCCGGACATCTACGATACGCATTTCAATGTTACGATAAAGCGTATCTCAACCACTTCCGGGGAACTTTCCGGCATCATATCCAAGTTCAGCCACAAGGAGAACGGAATCGGAAGGATAATCCCTGATACTGAAGTGGCGCTTACCGGCATAGCTTACGGGAAGCTGTCCAATCTTTACAGTATCGGCAGTCTTAGCTCCGGCATCGGCTCAATAAGCTACGATGCAGAACTAAAAGGCAGGGAACACCATCTCGGGGACAGCCTTTCCGCAAACCTCTGGGTTGATACACTCAGCCTCGGCAGCATCCTCAACAGCGACAGGATAGGAGACGTCTCCCTTAACACCAGAATCCTAGCCCGCCTGCCTGTATCCGGAAACAGCCGGCTGGCGGCCAGACTCGAGAACATGGACATCAGCAGCATGGTCGTCAACGGCTACAGATACAACGGCATCAGCATGACCGGAGAATACATCGACAGCACCGCCAATCTCAGGCTGATCAGCCGTGACCGGGCATTTCCTACCATATTCCAGGGGATTGTAGATTTTAACAATAGAAGGAAATATGGCGTCAGCCGCATCAGACTGTACATGGACACACCCGAGGCAGATCTCATGGATATGAATCTGGTCAAGACCGGCACTATGGCATCCGCAGGAGTCACAGCCATGGCCGACCTGAGGTTTACAGGACACAATGTTCTAGGAAAGATCATGCTGGAAGACATCTCCTACGCCAACGACAACGGCCGATACCACCTTGACTCCATCTCCGTCCGCTCCGTTCTGTCCGAGACCAGGCACAGAGTGACACTCCGCTCGCCTGTCCTGCACGCCGGTTATCTGAGCACAGACTCTCCGACCAGACTTGCGGACCGACTGATGCTCGCCCTCTGCTGCCCGGCATTGGACAGCCTGCTCTCCATAGATACTGCCATGACGGCAACAGAGAACGGATACTACGACTTCCATCTGCGTACTTTCGACCTTTCCAAGATATGCGATATCCTTAAGCCCGGACTGCATATTGCAGACAGCACTACCGTCGACCTTACCCTGAACAGGGACAACATTCTGGACTTCAAAGTCCAGTCCTCCAAGATTGCTATGCGGAAGCCCAATGGCAACGGGCTGATATTCAACGATCTGCTTCTAAAAGCAGGAAACAGCGGTCCGCAGGCCTCGGGCATCCTTTCAGCAGACCGGATAAGGATCGGCGGCATGACAATGGACAAAGCCAGGGTCTCCCTGGAAGAAAACGGAGACAGCCTGGTGCTTAGAGCCGGATACAACAACGCAGACACCACATACATGGACATCTCCGCCGCCATCTCCGCATGGAAAGACTCAGAGGGAGCGATGCTTGCAGACATATCGATAGACAGTTCCAGCCTTAATATCAGGAACCACATATGGACCCTCGCCCCTGCCTCCGTCCTCGTAAGACCAAGGAACTATTCCGTCAGCGGCTTCAGGCTGTACAGCGGAGACGACGCTGTAAGTATTGAGGGATCAATCTCGGAAGACCCGGAGAGCGTTCTTGCCGTCAACATGAACAATATGGACCTGGACCTTCTGAACTCATTCACACCCAAGAATCTGAACATACAGGGCAAGATTTCAGGAGAGATGGAGCTGTTCAACTTCTTCACTACCATGGGCGCGACAATGAGCATAGAAGGCACCGACCTCAGCATCGGGAAAGAGAAAGTGGGCAGACTCACTGTCATGAGCCGCAGAGACCTTGCAAGAAACAGGTTCAATGTACTGGTCAACAACTATATCGGCAACAGCAACCCCATCAATCTCAGCGGTTATTTCGTTCCCGGACAGAAATTCCTGAGCCTCCGGCTTTCCCTTTCCCGGTTCCAGCTCAGAACCGTCAATCCGTTCATCTCAGGCATAGCGGATATTGCCGGAGGATGTCTCAGCGGCGACATAGACATCTCCGGCATGACAGACAGACTCAGCATAAACAGCACCAACACCGGCATCGACTCACTCAAGATCACAGCCGCATACAACAAAGTACCCTACATCATAAACGGTCCGATAGACCTCAGCAGACACCGCATAGACCTGAAAAGCCTCACAATAGAAGACCCGCACGGTTCGAAAGCTGTTCTGAACGGCAGCATGTCCCACGACTTTTTCAAAGATCTATACCTGGACGCAGACCTGAGATTCAACGACTTTCAGGTACTCAACACCCAGGAGCGGGACAACAGCAAGTTCTACGGAAGCGCCTATGCTTCGGGCATGGTCGGCATATCCGGATTTACAGACGACCTGCAGGTGAACGCCCAGGTGACCACCGGAGACAACACATCCCTGCACATCCCGATGTCGTCCTCATCCTCTGCGTCCACCTCAGACCTGATATCATTCACGGATTTCAGACATCCCGGGAACGGCTCCGGCACGCAGGAGGACGAAATGGAAGAGGAGACCGGCAAAAGACACACCCGCAGCAATATCGAGGTCAAGGCGACAGCGGGCATCACACAGGGCACAGAGCTCTTCATTGAGATGAACAAACAGCTCGGCGATGTCCTCCGGTGCAGCGGCAACGGCAACGTATCCCTGACTCTCAACCCCTCCCGCAACCTCTTCGACGTCCGCGGCGACTACACCATATCCGAAGGCGACTATCATTTCGTACTGTCAATCCAGTCCAAGGACTTCATCATCGACGAAGGAGGCTCCATATCCTTCAACGGAGATTTCCGCAACACCATGCTCAACGTCGGCGCCACCTACCGCACCAAAGCATCCATCTCCACCCTCATCGCCGACACCACATCCGTAGGCAACCGCCGCAACGTAGACTGCGGCATCCAGCTTCAGGGCCCTCTTACCAACCCGGAGCTGACCTTCTCGATCGACATCCCCGACCTGGACCCCATCACCAAAGGCAGGGTCGAGAGTGCGCTGAGTACCCCGGACAAGATACAGAAGCAGTTCATGGCCCTGCTGATATCCGGCAGCTTCGTCCCCGACGAGCAGTCCGGCATCATCAACAACTCCACCATCCTGTACTCCAACGCCAGCGAGATACTCTCAAACCAGTTCAACAACATATTCAGACAGCTGGACATCCCCCTTGACCTGGGACTCAACTACCAGCCCGGCAGCACCAACGGAAGCTGGGGCATGTTCGACGTGGCCATATCCTACCAAGCCTTCAACAACAGACTGATAATAAACGGGAACGTAGGCAACCGCGAGACCTCATCCAACTGGGCCGGAGACTTCGACGCCGAGATCAAGGTCGACCGTCAGGGCAAGCTGCGCATCACCCTATTCACCCGTTCCGTGGACTCATATTCCAACTACCTCGACAACACCCAGCGCAGCGGTTTCGGTATCACGTACCAGGACGAATTCGACACCTTCGGAGACTTCTGGAGAAACATCTTCTACTCCCGCAAGCGCAAGGAGCAGTACGAGCTGGAGCAGCTCCGGCAGGCTGAGGAAGAACTCAGGAAAGAGGCTGAGGAAGCACAACTTTTACAACCTTCCCGATGAGAGACTTGTCATAGGGCCTCTCCACCTTGATATAATTGCGGGTATAGCCCACCATCATCCCGTGCCTGGAGGTGCTCTCGAACAGCACTTCCTCTTCCCGTCCTGCGTTCTGCCTGCAGAAATCCGAATACAGGCGGGCACACATCTCCTCGAGCACCTGCACCCTGGCTGTCTTCACGTACTCGGGCACCTGGTCAGGCATGACGGCAGCCGGAGTTCCGGCCCTGCGGGAGTACGGAAATACATGGATGTAGGCCGGATGAATCTCCTCCAGAAAATCACAGGTGCAGCGGAAATCCTCCTCAGTCTCCCCCGGGAAACCCACTATGACGTCAATCCCGAAAAATACATGGTCCATCCTCCTGCGGATCAGCTCTATCTTACTGCGGAAGTCCGCAGTCCGGTATCGGCGGCCCATCCTCGCCAGTATCCGGTCACATCCCGACTGGAGCGGAATATGAAAATGCGGGAGGAACTTGGTGCCGGATGCAATCCACTCCACTATCTCCGGAGTCAGCAGATTGGGCTCGATCGAGGATATGCGGTAACGCATGATGCCCTCCACCGCGTTCAGGCCACGCAGCAGCTCCAGGAAGCTCTCCCCTGTCTTGCGGCCGAAATCTCCGGTATTGACTCCAGTAAGGACTACCTCCACGATGCCGGAGGCGGCTATCTCCCGGGCCTGCTCCAGCAGCAGGGCCGAAGGAAGGCTCCGACTGCCTCCGCGTGCGTACGGTACGGTGCAGTAGGAGCATTTGTAGTCACAGCCGTCCTGGATCTTCAGAAAAGAACGGGTCCTCTCTCCTGTGGAATATGCAGGAAAAATATTGTTCACGTCATCTATAGGGCAGATATCCACCTTCTGCGGAGCCGCCGCATGTCCTCCTGAGGCCAACAGCCGCTCCACCTCGTCCACCACCAGCCCTTTGCTCCGGGCTCCGAGCACGATATCGACCCCGTCCAAAGCCGCTATCTCATTTCCTTTCAACTGCGCATAACAGCCCACAACGGCTATCAGGGCCCTGGGCGAGCGCCTGTGCAGACGCCGGATAAGATTGCGGCCTTTCTTGTCGCTGTGCTCCGTCACCGAACAGGTATTGACCACGTATATGTCAGCCTCCGAGGTGGAAGGCACCACCTCATAGCCCCTCAGGGCAAATTCCCGGGCTATCGTGGAGCTCTCGGCATAGTTCAGCTTGCAGCCGAGGGTGTGTACGGCCACTCTCATACGTCCTGCAGCTCAAGGGTTACCTTCGATGCTCCCACCTCCCCTCCGAGAGGAGGATTGAGCTTGGCAATCGAGATCCTGGCCCTCTCCACTGCCGGGAAGGCCGCACGGAACCGGCGCAGGATACGGCCGCAGACGTGCTCCAGCAGATTGGAGGAGACGGCCATTTCCTCCTTGACTATATCGAAGATAATCTGATAGTTGAGTGTATCCTCCAGGGCGTCGCTCTCAGAGGCTGCCCGGGTATCGGTCCAGGCCTCGAAGTCCACTACAAAGTGGTTGCCGATGACCTTCTCCTCATGAAAGCATCCGTGGTGGGCGAAAAAACGCATTCCGCAAAGTTCTATTTTTCCCATATTTTCAGGCGTAGATTAGAAAAACTGCCGGCCGTTTGGAAATAATCAGGCCCTCCCTGCGCCACTGGGCAACGGTGCGGGTCCGTATCATCTGGTCCGGAAGGGTGATGCCGGCGGCAACGCATACCCTCGTGGACGGATCGCAGACTGAGAGGATGTCCTGAAAGAGGGCATCACTCCGGTAAGGGGTCTCGATGATTATCTGGGTCTCGGAGTTCCGGCGGGAACGGGCCTCCAGCTCCTTCAGCCTCCTGCGGCGGGCATCGGTCTTGGCCGGGATATAGCCCGCAAAGGCAAAGCACTGCCCGTTCATGCCGGAGGCCATCAGGGCCATCATCAGGGACGAGGGACCGGAGAAAGGCACCACCTCCACCCCGGCCTTGTGAGCCAGGGCCACCAGGGCGGCACCGGGATCCGCCACTGCAGGCAGACCGGCCTCGGATATCAGGGCCATGTCCTCACCGTCGGCGAAGGCTGCAGCGACCTGCTCTATGTCCTCAGGAGTGGAATGCTCGTTGATCTCGTAGAAGGTAAGAGAGTCAATCCTGCCCCTGAAGCCTATCCTGGACAGATACCGGCGGGCCGTGCGTATGTCCTCCACCGCAAAGCGGGTGACATGGGCTATCTGCCCGAAAACATAAGGAGGAATGACCTCCTCGGGAGAGTTGTCCCCCAGAGGGGCGGGAACGAGATAAAGTCTGCAATTCATATTTTACAAAATTACACAAATTTCCCTATCTTTGGGGCCGATGAGCGCTAAAGTCCGCAATAAAATAGAATTTCTAGGGACAGGCACCTCCCAGGGCATGCCCATCATCGGCTGCTCCTGCCCCGTCTGCCGCTCGGACGACTTCCACGACAAGCGGCTGAGAACCTCCGCATACATCGAATACGGGGGTCTGAGACTGGTGGTGGACGCCGGCCCGGACTTCCGGCAGCAGATCCTGCGCAGCGGTATCCGGGAGCTGGACGCCGTGCTGCTCACCCACATGCACAAGGACCACACCGGCGGACTGGATGACGTACGGGCCTTCAACTACTTCATGCACCGGGCCTTCCCCATCTACGCCGAGCCCATCGTCCAGGAATCTCTCAAACGGGAATACGCCTACGCCTTCGGCGACCACCGCTACCCCGGAGTTCCGGACTTCGTCCTGCACACCATCGGAGAGGAACCATTCAGCATCGGTGGAGTGGAGATAGTCCCCGTGCGGGCCATGCACTACAAGCTGCCCATACTGGGATTCCGATTCGGCCGCCTTGGCTATCTGACCGACGCCAACTACATCTCCGAAGAGTCCATAGAGCGCTTCCGGGGAGTGGACATCTTCGTAGTCAGCTGTATCCGAAGGACCCCGCACATCTCCCATTTTTCCCTGGACGAGGCCCTGGAGGTCTGCCGCAGGGTCGGTGCCCGCAGAAATTTCCTGACCCACCTGTCACATCAGCTGGAGAGATACGAGGATCTGTGCAGAACATTACCGGAATGGGTAGAACCGGCCTATGACGGTCTATCCCTTAGCTTTTAAAAGGGTTTTATTTGCTTTTTCAAATTATTTGCCTTATCTTTATAGGGTTAATCCAAAATCCACATGTTATGATCAAAGAACACGACACCTATGACTACAACACTGTCTTTACTGACAAAGACGCCGAAGTCTATGCTAAACTGACGGATGACTACAACCCCATCCACATAGACCGTGAATATGCCACCGGTACCGAGTTCGGCAAGCCGGTTGCTCAGGGAGTTCTTATCCTCTGTGCTTTCGCCAAAGTATTCGGAACTATGTGGCCCGCGGACAAGCTGGCTTACTTCATCTCACAGAACGTAACCTACCTCCGCCCCGTCTACATCAACGAGCCCTATCACATCCGCTTCGAGTGCACCAGCGTGGACCACAAGAGGATGATCGGTACCCTCGTCGGCACAATGAGGGACAAGGACGGCAACAGTGTGGTTATTACCGAGGCCCGTATCTTCTCCAGGGAGCATTTCTCGGCTCCTGCAGTCTGACGTCATGTGGAAATTAAAAAGCCTCCGTACTTCCTTCACGAGTACGGAGGCTTTTTATTAGTATCTGCTGTTTGTTCCGCCGAGGGATATCGTAAGACCGAAGTTGACGTCCAGCATCACCTTGCGGGACGGTACGGGCAGCTTGAGACCGTCAAGTTTAAGAGCCGTGTAGTTCAGCGGTGTATAGTCGCTGCCGACAAATATTCCGACACCCTTCCTGGGCACGAATGTAATCAGCCATCCGAATGTCGAATGGGTCCTGAGGAGGGAGTAGGACAATGCGATGTCGAAACAGCGGACAGGAGCATAGTTCCAGGCAAGGGTCAGTTCGTTCTGAGTACGGAAACGTCCGAAACGGGCCGAATACAGCAGGCCGACATTCATCTTGTCCTCGAGGAACGAATAGTCCACACCGGCATGCAGGGTCGCGGCCAGTGCTCCGCTCTGCGCCTTGCTCACTTCCTGCTCCTTGAAAGAAGCCATCATCAGGTCCTCCGTCAGGCTCTTCAGCTGAGAGTCGAAGTCCGTATCTGCACCGATGTCCTCAAAGCCCTCAAAGCGCACGTCCCCGTCAGCTGTAAGCACGCGGGACTTGTTCTTTCCATAGGAGATAAACCCTAGGTCAGTGACGGACACGGAGAACCGCAGACCGTCCACGGGGGTACCTTCTGATATCGTATACTCCGCACCCAGGTCGAACGACATTCCGAAACCGCCGAGGCCGAGAGTTGACGCGTCGAAGTTCACTCCGTCCACATAGCCTTCCTCATTGAACCTGGGGACAAGTCCGCCTCCGAGAATCGATGCGGAGCCCAGAGCGGACACCTGCCAGCTCTGGGAGCTGAGATTCATATCCATCCGGTCTATCTTCATCTGGATATCGGCCACACTGGCAAGCAGGTTGACCTTACCTCCTACCCTCAGGCCTCTGACATAGTCGTCCAGACCGCGGGAATAACCCACGGACACACGGCCGAAAGCCTGGGCTCCCAGAGCCAGATTCCGTATGGAATAGGACTGCGGATCCGCCGCCATGCCGTCTTTCATGAACCTGAAGAGCTCCTTCGGCACGGAGCCGTCCACATTGACATCCACGCCCAGCGAGACAGTCCAGAAGGCGTCCTTGCCGGTAAACCATCCGGCATCGACTATATTGTAGCCGAAATTGAGATTGACGTCGCTGTAGTCATTAAGTCCTGACAGGAATGCCTCTGAGCTTACCTGCTCATTGAGGAAAAGGCCTGTCTTGCCGTTAGACAGCGGAAAGAGGAATGATTCCGGGCCGAAATTGGTGCCCATGTTTATATTGAAACCGCTCAGCAGCGGTACGCCGACATAGCCCTGGTCAGGGGCAAACGCGGGATTGAGATAGTGGTTCTGCGTAGAGTTCCTGACAAAGTAGCTCGTCCTGGTCTGCGCACCGGCGACTGCCGCTGCCAGAAACGCCGTCATGGCGACAATAAGTGTCTTTTTCATCTTCCGTCAGTCTTTATTGTTCAAATCCAGTGTAATACCGCCGGGCACACCCAGCACAAGGTCAGCTCTTATGGACGAGCTGTCCGATAGAGGCAGTCCTGGTTCCTGTCCGGGAAGCAGGCTGTACTTCAGGACTACGGCATATATATCCTCGGCGATGTCAGTTCTGCTGACAGTGATGTCCAGAGGTGTCATCCGGGGCTCCAGGCCGGAATCCGTGCTCCCGATCAGCTGACTCACAGCCGGAATATCCAGCATGTTGAGCGATGCATCGAGGAAGCATACCGACAGCTCGACGTCAACGGGGATGGTGCTGTAAACCTCCCCGCTGAGGTTCATGTCGGCAGAGCGGACAATAGTTGACATTATCTCCGGCATATCCTTGAGAGTATCGCAGAGAGATATGTACAGCCCGTCTCCGAAGGAGAAAGGTATGTTGAAGTCAAAGCTGCCTGTAATCTGATAGTCCCTGCCGCAGTCTACCGTCACATCAGCACCGCTGTCCGTCCCGGCTCCCACATTTACGTTCACGGCATCGGGAATCCGCCTGAGAAGTCCCTTGACATCAGCCTGAAGCCACTCGTAGCCTGACGGGAGGTCTGAAGGCAGCTCATTTGATATCCAATAAGACGATGTCTGCTCCTGATCCGCGCTGGACGATGCGCGCACGGGCATCCCCACATGCAGTCCGTCGCCGTTTCCACCGGCGAATACGGGCGTGAGGCCGGCGCTGATGTTTACAGGAACCGTCGAGTTGGTGGTGATGGATGCGCTGATTGCCGGAGCATAGAAGTCGAGATTGACGTCATCGCCCTTGAGAATATCAGGGATATCGTCGATTTCTATGGTCTCGGTGACCGGATCGACAGTCACATCTACCCTGCCCTCAAAGGATATGGGATAGAGCTGTCCGTCCGCATCTCCCGCATGGACATTCAGACTGGCCGTCAACTCCGCTCCCGATACTGCCGGCACCTCCTCGGCGTTCACATAAAGCACGAAGCGGCGTACCGCAAAATCATCACTGAAAGTGAACGGCTGCTCCTGCCCTTCGACGTAGTCAAATTCTATGGAAGCAAGTCTGATCGGCTGGAAGTCCACAGACCCGTCACTTCTGACAGAGCCGGTATAGGTAATGACATTGCCTTGAATCATTGAGGACTCCTCAAAAACATACCGGTCCGGAACCTCTATCTGAACCTCGGCCCTCAGGGATGGGGGCAGCGGACTGCCGCAGCTGAGCCTGACATCGGGTATGATATACGCATTTTCCAGATTTATCCGGTATATCCTTACAAGTCCCTTCTCTCTGGCCTCCTCAAAACTGAACTCATAGGTAAATGACTCGTTCATCCCGAGGTCCAGCTCAAGCTCCCCGCTGCCGGGATCAGCTCCTCCGAACTCGGGAAATGTCAGTGACACATCCGACAGATAATGGGACAGCCCCTCGACTGTCAGCTGATCTGTGAAATCGCTCAATGCCACCGTCTGACCGAATGTCTCGGAGAATTCAATATAGTAGTTGCCGTTTCCGTCAACCTTGATGACATCGCTCTCCGAAAGATTCATAAAATCTCCCAGAGTCATCTCCTTAGTAGAACCTAGAGGCAGGCTCAGGGCCTCGCCTCCGAGAGTGACGTTCTTGTCCAGACCGTCACCGCTCAAGTCCATCTCCGTCGTACAGGACGACAGAGATGCCGCCGTAACGGCTGCAGCCGTCACAACTTTCATCAATCTTAATAACCTCATTGTATTAACTTAAATATTCCTGTTAGTCTTCCAGAATGTAATCGCCCGCCTTGTCCGATATGACTGCCTGAAGTTCTTCCTTGGTGTACACCTTGTCTGTGAACTCAATCTCCGCCTGTGCGGGTTCCAGGGTTACGGAAGCCTTGATTCCCTGAACTGAGTCCAGGGCTTTCTGAACATGCATGACGCAGTGACTGCAGGCCATGCCTTTAATTTTATAAACAGCTTTAGTCACAGTTATATTACTTTAAAATATTCCGGGCGCAAATATAGCCAAAAATATCAAACCTGCACCACACCTTCCTCTCCATACCAGAGATACCCCTCCACATCCGCGTAGCCCATACCGCGCAGCAGGTCCATATAGCCGGTGACCTGTCTGACATGCTCCCGCTCCCTCATACGTCCGAACTTATAGTCAACCACCACCGCCTTTCCGCCTGAGCCGAACATAATCCTGTCCGGACGGTAGCTGTCCCCTCCTGGAGCCAGGATAGGAGCCTCGGTCATAAGGGAATAGGTACCGTCAAACCAGTGACGGTCCCGGACCCCCCGCACCATCTCCGACAGACGGCCGAGCACACCGTCCCCGTCTTTCCGCGGAAGAATGCCCTCATCCACCGCACGGCACACGGCCTTTCCAAGGTCAGCCTCCGTCTCCACCTCCGCGAGAATCCTGTGCAGCACTATACCCCGCATCCGGACTCCATCCTTGTGGAAGAACTCCTCCGAGGGCATGGACAGCCGCAGTCTGTCCCCGATGGCCACTGACGGCACGTCCCCCATCTCCAGATTCTCAACACCCTCCGTTCCTCCTTTTTTATACTCGGGAGAAGTCCAGTCTCCCAGCTCGTAGACATTGTCCCTGAGCTCCGACGACAGATGAGAGTAGAGAATATGGGACACGGACGACGGGGAGACACCGCCTGATGCTGTATGCCGTACGACAGCGAATATCAGCAGCTCCTGCACCGCCCGGGTAAACGCCACATAGGCCACGTTGACGGCATCTACGGCACTGTAGAGCATCTCCCTCCTGTAGTCATCGGCGAAGACCGTCTGTTCCAGACTGCTGCGGCACTCCAGAGGATAGACCGGCAGCATATCGAACGGAGGAACGGAAGAGCCGCACCATATATACTTGGCCGAATTGCCCCTGGAAGCGAATGGAATCTGCAGGTAGGGAATGATGACTGCCTTGAATTCAAGCCCTTTGGACTTGTGTATAGTAATCACGCGCAAGGCATCACGGCCCTCCGGAGCCGAGACGGAGCGGTCCGTGCCCTCGGAGTCCCACCAGCGGAGAAAACCCGTGACATCGGACCCCTCGGTACCCACGTATTCCAGAACGCAGTCCAGAAAAGCGTTGACAAATGCGGATCCGCCGTCCTCCTGGACACCGGAACGGTTACGGAGCAAGTTCTCGCAGATATTGTAGAGGGACTTATCCGATGCGGTGTCCCTGCCGGAGGCTATCTCTCTGAGACTGTCTACCGTACGGCGCACCGCGGCCGAGGAGGATATCCTCAGGGAATCCTCTGTCATGATACTGTACCCCGCCGCTATCAGCAGATCCGAGATTGCGGCGCCCTCGGCCCTGGTGCGGACCAGAAAGGCTATGTCGCCCGGACGGTAACCATGTTCCAGAAGAGTACGGACAGCCTCGAGTATCCCCTCCAGGTATGCGTCCTCCTCCATAACAGAATTATTGCCCTCGGTAAATGTGACCTTTATGTGACCTGACGGACGGCTGCTTCCCTCAGGGACAGCCTGGACGGCATCGGAGTAGATGCGGCCTATGAGCTCATCACCGGTCAAGGACCCCATGGCTCCGAAGAAGGAATTATTGAAGGAGACCACCTCCGCGGAGCTGCGCCAGTTGTAGGCCAGGGTCTCCTGACGGACCTTGCGCGGATCGAAACGCGAGGCTATCTCCGTATCCAGAAGACTCCAGTCAGAACCCCGCCAGCGGTAGATACTCTGCTTTACATCGCCTACTATGAGGCACGGATGACCGGCGTCCACGCTGTCACGGAGCAAGGGCTCGAAGTTATCCCACTGCATGCGGGATGTGTCCTGAAACTCGTCCAGCAGATAGTTGTCCAGCCGCGAGCCCACGCGCTCATATATAAAAGGAGTGTCACTGCCGTCGATGATGTCCGACAGGAAACGGGGAGTGTCGGAGAGCAGGACCAGGTTATTGCGGCGACAGTGGTCGCGGACCTGAGTCTCTATGTCGCTCAGGATGCCGGCGACAGAGAGATTGCGAAGAATCTCCAGCGCGGTGTAATATTTCTCGAACTCTTTCAGGCGCCCGGGGCTGGAAGCCCTTCGGACCAGGTCAGTCAGACCTGCCTGACAGGCGGCAGTTATATCCGGTATTCTGGCCCTGGCCGATGAGGCGCACCACTTCCCGGGGTCCACGTCCGCCATGCCGGCGAATGTATCCGAAGGGACTTCATAACGGCCGTCACGCAATTTGGCGAAATAATTCATGAACGAGCGGGAGCCTCCCTTGAAATCCGACGGCACCAGGTCATAACGGGACATTATAGCTGACGCCTCGTCAGCCATCCTGCAGCTCTCCTCGCGGAAATCCTTGACCACCTTGCGCATGACCTCCGCGCACTCTGCTATGGACGCCCTGTCCGCCAGCTCTATACCAGCCCCGCGGACGGCCAGCTTGAACGGTTCCTTGAAAAGCTCCGAGCCAAGACGCAGCAGCTGCGGCACGCTGTTCCAGTCCCGTCCGCTCTCCACAGCCTCCACTGACAGGTCTATGAGCCACTTGAGCAGCTCCTCGTTGTCATCAATCGAGTTCATAAGTCCGTCCACAGCAATGTTCAGTATGCTGTCATCGTTGATCTCCACATTGTAGGACGAGAAATGCCCTGTCTCCATGGCGAAAGCCCGCAGCACCTGCTGGAAGAAACGGTCTATAGTACTGATATTGAACAGTGAATAATCATTCAGAATGGCCGGAAGCAGGGCCGCCGCATGAGATCGGACAGCCTTTTCCACAGCCCCGGCAGTGCAGCCGCCGGCCTTCATGCCCGCAAATCTTCCCGTCTCCGCGAGTTCTTCCATAAACGGAGATTTCTCCCCTGAGGCTATCCGGTGCAGCTCCTCGAGAATCCTCTGCTTCATCTCTCCGGTGGCCTTGTTCGTGAATGTCACCGCCAGAATAGACTTGTAGCGGTCAATACCGCCGCTGAAAAGCATCCGCAGATACTCCCCGGTAAGCTTATGGGTCTTGCCCGACCCGGCCGACGCCTTGCATATCTCCAGCATATTCTATAATTTTATCTATCTGTTGCACAACGCAGTAAAAGGACAATACCCGCAGGCCGCCCCGTCCTCACAGGCAGTGAACGGCACTTCGGGATCCAGAATCCGGTCCATCAGCCCCCCCAGTTCCTGCGTGAACTCCTCATACTCGGACTTCATGGCCACGCGCCACGACTGGCCGCCGGTATACAGACTCCGCGTGTAGTATATCTCCAGCCGCACATTATCCACATCCTCCGTCACGGGGCTTTTCTCCCGGTTCCTGAGAATCAGCAGGTACAGCAGCAGTTGGAAGAAATGGCTGCCCGCGGCACGGGTGTCGCTCCGGAAGAGATCAGCAATCTCCCGGCAGTTGAAATGGTCTCCGCCTGTCTTGTAGTCGACGATCCTCAACTGCCCGCCGACACGGTCTATGCGGTCGAAAATACCCTGAATCCGCACCCGGTTTCCTCCTAGAGTAACGAAGGGCGCTGAATACCGCTCCTCCAGATCCACAACAGTGTCCACTCCGTCTCCAGCAGCACGGGCCGCGTCCACCTCCAGGGTCCGGGAGGCAAGCCTGGCCACCAATGCTCCTGCGATGCGGTTGCGTCCATTAATATCCTTGAGGCCCAACTCATCATGGAAGCCTTCCTCCACCAGGGAGGCTATATATCCCGAATCTGCTGACAGCCTCCTGAGCTCATCCCGGTCCACCTGCCTGTTCCTGAACGGCCCGTACAGCCGCTTCATAACAAAATGGTAGAGGGTCCCGAAGGCGGCGTTGTCCACTCCTTCGGACAGATCCTCAGGTTCTTCGAGTCCCAGGATATACTGATAATAGAAACGCATGGGGCAGCCCAGCCACATCTGGAGTGAGGAATTGGAATAGGTCATCTCCCGCAGCCGCTTAAGGTGCTCCCCGGTCTTTGGCACCGGGGCGACCTCCTGCAGGCTGTTGCCTGTGACTGTAAACGAGACGGTGCGGCGCCTTATTGGATAGCGGTAATGGTATTCCAGCTGCTTGATGTAACGGCTCTCCTCCCCCGAGCGCAGCCCTTCGCCGCGGCTGTCGGTCAACAGCCACACCCTGCGGGCCCTGCAGATGCTGCGGTAGAAATGGTAGGCGGATATCGAATCCTGGAACTCATAGGTCGGCAGGCCGAAGCCCCTGCGCAGATTGTAGGGGATCATAGATGCCGCGGTGTTGCGGGATGGGAAGGTACCCTCGTTGACGGAGAGAACGATAAGGTTCTCGAAGTCCAGAGCCCTGATCTCCAGAGGTCCCATAATCTGCAGTCCGTCCAGGGGCTCTCCGCTGAAGGGAATGGACACCGAGGCTTCCAGGCGGCGGAGCAGACGGAAATAGGTGTCCTTGCGCATGTCGATACTCAGGGAGTGCAGCAGGTTAAGACTGCGGCTGTAACCCATCAGGAACTCCCGGTCTATGCTGTCGGCTCCCTCCGCGACAGAGTCGAGAATGGAGCTCAAGTATTCTGAAACGGATTCGGATGCAGGGACTCCCGGTTCCGACGCATCCCTGAAAATGAGGCCCAGAAGCGGGATTTCCTCCCTGAGAGACTCTGCGTCAGGATAGATGGTATTCTCCCTTATTATCCTGTCTCTCATAACTTTAACCCGGTCCCTGAGAGCCTCGGTACCTCCGATGAAGGGATGAGCCAGAAGAGCCAGTACGTCCTTCCAGTAGAAACTGACCTGTCCGTTGCGGAGACGGAGCCGGTCCTGAAGGGCCGCCAGAGCGGAGACAAATGAGGATACATTGCTGTGAGCCAGGGAATAGCCCATGGTGACATTGACAGGCCTCACCTCCTCCGGCAGGGAGTTGAGCAGGGGGAACAGCAGCTGTTCGTCCGGCAGGAGCACGGCTGTCGAGAACAGATCCGACGAACCTTCCTCACGGACTATCTGCTTAAGGATATCATGGACATATTTCGCCTGACCGACGGCCGAAGGGACGGACACCGCTTCTATCAGCGGAGGAGCACTGCACAGCCCCCCGTCCTCCGGCAACGGATGCCGGGACGGATAGCGGGAGACATTGTCCTCCATGAACAGGGAGGATTTGTTGGCCGGATCCCGCACTGCATCTCCGTAATAGTCCCAGTAGAAATCCCCGCGGCCT
Source organism: Candidatus Coprenecus merdigallinarum (assembly GCA_018712545.1). GTDB lineage: Bacteria > Bacteroidota > Bacteroidia > Bacteroidales > UBA932 > Coprenecus > Coprenecus merdigallinarum. The sequence continues at coordinate 54,389 of DVGV01000020.1, forward strand.
ATTTTCTGAAGAGTGTCCATGAGAGTCCTCTCGCAACGGTTGGGAGCATTCAGCCCTACAAAGACGGTCTGTCCCCAGCTCTCCAGGACCCGGATCAGGTCCTGGTCACCGTCCTTCAGACTTTCCGCCACCGAACGGTAGATCATGCCCTCGTAGGCCTCTCCCCTGCTCTCCAGCCGGGTTCTCAGCCCCGTGTAGATGGCGTACAGGCTGTCCCACATACCCAGGAACTGCTGCTCCTTGCGTCCTTCGCGGCAGGGTATGACCACACCCCAGAAAGAGGCTATGGCCTCACGCTGCGCCGGGCTCAGATAGCTGTAGCGGCTTTCAATCTCCTTGAGGTCACGGATGTTGGTAAAAAGACCTTCGGCATCGGCCATATACTTGTCGATGTCATCGAAGTCGCCCAGAATCACCTCTCCGCGGTAGATGAAATCGTCGAAGCTCTCGTCGTAACCGGGTACCTTCTCCCTGTAGACACTGTAGAGCCGGTGGAGAAGAGTGATGCGGTCAAGCGGACGCAGGCCGGAAAGCTCCGAGAACAGGTCGCTGATATTGGTTATCCGGGGAGCAAATATGGGTCTGTCCGTGCACTCGCCCAGATACCTGCGGAAGAACAGGGACGAGCGCCGGTTTGGAAATACAAAGCAGTAGCCGCGCATGTCCCCTCCTGTGAGGGAGTAGAACTGCCCGGCCACGCTTCTGAGAAACTCCTTTCGCATGTGCGGAGTCCTGCCGGTTGTTATTCGAGCCGCTTGCGGATGGCCTCGGCCTGAGCCTCATATCCGGGCTTGCCGAGGAGGGCGAACATATTCTTCTTGTACGCCTCCACTCCGGGCTGGTCAAAAGGATTGACTCCGAGGATGTAGGCCGAGATACCGCAGGCCTCCTCGAAGAACATCAGGAGCTCGCCGAGATTGTACTCGTCGATACGGTCCATCACTACCCTTCCCTGAGGTACGCCTCCGTCGATATGGGCCAGACGGGTGCCTGCCTCGGCCATCCTGTTGCAGTGCTCGAGGTGCATGCCGGTAAGGAAGTTGAGTCCGTCCAGGTTCTGGGGATCGTTGGTGATCACCAGCTCACGGCCTGCGTGCTCTACCGAGATCACGGTCTCGAAGAGCATCCTCTCGCCGTCCTGGATGTACTGGCCCATCGAGTGAAGGTCTGTGGTGAAATTCACAGAAGCAGGGAAGATGCCCTTGCCCTCCTTGCCCTCCGACTCGCCGAAAAGCTGCTTCCACCATTCGCCGACGTACTGGAGCTTGGGGTTGAAATTGACCAGAATCTCCACCTTCTTGCCGGCATCGTAGTGCTCGTTGCGGGCTGCGGCGTAGATGAGGGCGGGATTCTCCTCACTGCGCTCCGAGCAGCGGCGGGCCATGGCGGCGGCCCCCTTGAGCAGGGCGCGGATATCGTAGCCGGCCAGAGCTATAGGCAGAAGACCGACAGGGGTCAGGACGGAGAAACGGCCTCCTACATTGTCGGGAATCACGAAGGTACGGTAGCCCTCCTGGTCCGAGAGGCTCTTCAGGGCGCCGCGGGCCTTGTCGGTGACTGCCACGATACGGGAAGCCGCCTCTGACTTGCCGTAGCGCTCCTCGATGTGTTCCTTGATGACACGGAAGGCCACTGCGGGCTCGGTGGTGGTGCCGGACTTGGAGATTACCACAGCCGCCACGGACTTGTCCTGAATGTAGTCCAGCAGCTCGGCGTGATACTCCTCAGAAAGATTGAAGCCTGCAAAAACAACCTGGATGCCCTTCTGATTTAGAGCAAAAGAGTGCGACAGGGCCTCGAGGGCGGCCTTTGCTCCGAGATAGGAGCCGCCGATACCGATGACCACCGCCACCTGCACGCCCTTGTCCTTCCACTCCCCGGCGATGTCCTCGCAGCCTTTCACGATGGGCTCAGGAGTGTCCGAGGGCAGGTCGAGCCATCCTAAGAAATCATTGCCTCTGCCTTGTCTTCCCTGAAGCGTGTCGAAGGCGGTCATGGCCTTCGCGATATATTCCTTCGAGGGTTTGAAATTTACATTTACCATAACTGTTGTTTTATAAGTTGATTGTATATTGTCACATAAGGAAGTCCTGCAGGCCGCGCACAGCCTCCGCCGCGTTGCGTCCACCATAGAGGATGGAATAGACGGTATCCGCTATGGGCATGCTGACCTGAAACTTGCGGTTGATCTCGTGTATCGCCCTGGTGGCGTAATAACCCTCGGCCACCTGGTTCATCTCGAGGATGGCGGTCCGGACCGAGTAGCCCTTGCCGAGCATGCGGCCGAAGTTGCGGTTACGAGAGAAGGGGGAGTTGCAGGTCACCAGCAGGTCGCCCAGGTAGGCCGACATGGAGGTGTTGCGGCGGACGTCGGGATTGGTCACGTTTATGAACTCTTTCATCTCCCGGAAACAGCTGGCTATCAGCACTGCCATGAAGTTGTCACCATAACCGCAGCCGTAGCAGATGCCGGCGGCGATCGCGTAGACGTTCTTCAGGGCCGCTGCGTACTCGACCCCGTAGATGTCGGTGCAGGCGATCGTATTGACATAGTAGTTGCGGAAAAATCCGCAGAGATACTCGGCCACTTCCAGATACTTGGAGGACAGAGTGATGTAGGACAGCCGCTCCATGCTCACCTCCTCGGCGTGGCACGGACCGCTGATCACTCCTATCCGGTCGAAAGGCACACCGTAGTCCTGATGGAAATACTCGGCTACCGTCAGAAAGCGGTCACCCACAAATCCCTTGACGGCGGAAATCAGCAGCTTGCCGGCATAGGACGCCGTAATCTTGGCAACCTCGCCCATGAAATATGCCGAAGGAACCGCGAATATAAGTATGTCCGACTCCGAAACCACATAGTTGATATCGTTGGTCATGGTGAAACTGTCGGCGTCAAGTTCCACTGCAGGCAGATATTTGGAGTGATGGTGATACCGCTCGATATGCTCTATGGCACTGGTGTCGCGCATATACCAGTTAAGCTGCCGGCCGTTGTCGCTCAGCAGCTTGACCAGAGCCGTAGCCCAGCTTCCTCCGCCTATGACCCCGAAAACCGGATCATCCTTCATCTCCACTTCCCCTGCCTTTTCGTATACTGTATTTTTCATGCACTTGATATGTCTAACTCTTTTCTGCAAATATACGCAGAAACCGAGAGCAAAGGAAATTTATTTACTTTGCCGAGGTGCCACAGTATATGCGGCGCAGCCTCAATAAAAAAACATATCCCCCTCAACCCGCCCCCATCTGCGGGCCCTGAGATCCCGGGGACGGATGAGGAAATAGTACATCCCGCAATCGTAGAAGCGCAGCCCCCAGCGGTCATCCTCGTCTATCTGCAGCAGCGACATACAGCCCGGATGAGCCTGACGCACCTCTTCCTGATAAGGCTCGCCCAGTAGGATGTGGCCGTCGTCCCGCGGAGACTCCGCCCTGGCGAACAGCATCTCCTCCGCCGGTCTGAAAACGCTCTCGTCCGTTCCCTCCCAGCACATCTCATACGGTCGCAGGCCCTCCTCCCGCTCAGTGTACAGCACCGCCGGAGAATCATGGTAATCCAGGGGAGAGCCGCCATCCCCCAGAAAATAGTCTATCGGTGCGAAGAAGTACAGCATCCCCTTGTGCGGCAGCAGCCCCTCCGGATCCAGCCCCGCAATATCCGCACACCTGATCTGACACACGAACGTCAGCGGCTCCGGATACCTGCCGCCGTCCTCATCCTCCACCTCAATACAGGGATAGGCCATCCCTTCCGGCATATCGGGGGCACCCCACCAGTGGCTGCGGCCGGTGAGGTCCTTATCCGTTGTTCTTGTTGTAATCTGTATCGCCATAACTGTTATCCGTCAATCCTTAAGACAATTTATCGGCACCACATAGATACCGTCCGGCCTTCTGTATGCAGGACCTGTAGCCGTGACTATCATCATAAACGCCGGGGCCTTCTCAACCACTTCCTTTAACCTGAGAAGGTTCCTGACTCCTTCATCTATTAATTTATTTCCGCCCAATTTAATTTCTACTGCTGCCCAAGAGCCATCCGGAAGATGGATAACGGCATCACATTCCAGGCCATTGCCGTCCCTGTAATGACGCACTTCGCCTTTCATAACTCCGGAATAAATTACGAGATCCCGGACTACCATATCCTCAAAGAACAGCCCGAACGAATTGAGGTCCTTCATCAAATCATCCGGCGAGACACGAAGCGCCGCACATGCTATCGAGGTATCAACAAAATGCCGCGTCGGTGTTGAACGCACGGCAGCCTTGCTCCGTATATTTGGATTCCATGCAAGAATGTCCTCTATGATATACAGGTCCTTCAGTGCATCAAGATAATCATCGTAAGTCTTGGCATCAAATGCACTTCGGTTATTAGAGCGGATAATGTCCTGTATAATCGTCGCGGCCGGAGCCTGAGTCGATATGTTCCGGGCATAGCTTCTGAGAATCATCCTCAGCACCTCCGGCTTCCTGTTCCGGAACTTCTCGTTATCCGAATTCTCGAAATTAAACAGCCCTTCATAATAATTGGAAGTTATATCCAGAGCCACATCCTCATCATCCACCAATGACTGAGGCCAGCCGCCCCTGCAGAGCAGAAAAGCCGTTTTTCTGAGACTATAACCGTTGTTTTCAAAATAGACACTCCGACCTGGATTCATAAAAAGATCACTGATGGAGACCTTACCGTTCGATTCCAGCGACTCAAACAGACTCATAGGACGCATTTTTATCGGCACAATGCGACCTGCCCCGGAATGATGAACCTTAGTCTTGTCCTCCGGAGTCGAGCTGCCGGTAAGGATGAACTGGCCGAAACCGGCATTCTCATCCACACAATTCCGCACCTCGTCCCAGATCTGAGGCACAGCCTGCCATTCATCGATAAGCCTGGGCTTCTCCCCTTCCAGCACAACCCTCGGTTCCATGCGCGCAAGACTGATCTCGCTTTCCGTACTGAGTTTCCTCGCACTTTTTGCAAACCGCATGGCAGTCGTCGTCTTCCCGCAGAACTTCGGGCCTGCAATAAGCACCGCCCCGGAAGACTTCATTTTCCTCTCTATCTGAGACTCGATTATACGCTTTAAGTACTTGTCCATGGCATCTTGATTTTGTGCAAAGATAGCAAACGGTTTCAAAATTCCGCAATTTGAGGCAAATAAATTCCCGAAAATATTGAAATAAAATTCCGCAATTTGTGGAATAAACTCAGAAAACTTGACAAAATGACTTGAACTGAAAAAAGTTCACAGATTTGAGAGCATAAATCAAACGAGTCAATGAGAGAAAGACACAAGCGAGACATTGTCCTGAAGACCGACCCTGTGACCAAGGAGAAGTATTGGTCCAACGAGGTCGTCACAGTTTACAAACCGGACGAAGAAGACCGTGTTAATGCAGTTCTGGACATTCTTAAAGGCGTAACGACGGCGGAGGAAGTCAGAAAAAAGTTTGACATCGCAACTGTCAACAGCGTCTATACATGGATCGGGAAATATGTAACTCAGGAGAAAGCATTATCTTTGGAGGAACAATCCGAAGAAGATATGGCCAGGAAAAGTAAAGATGACCAGATCCGGGAACTCCGGGCGCAACTCAAGCAGGCACGAAAGGATGCGGAACTTGAGAAGTTGCGGGCAAAGGCCTATGACACGATGATTAATTTGGCCGAGGAGACGTTCAACATTCCCATAAGTTGTAATCGGTTTCCGATATTGTCTGAAAATACAGTAACCTTCACATCTGCAGGAACGTCTTTCAAGAGCACCAATGTTTTTAGTCCGATGTAATTGTCCACCACGAATATGGTTCTCCTGGCCGTTGCATAAATCTGTTGGTAAGCCAAACCGGACTCTACAGGCTGGCCGTTGAGTATTAACCATTCTCTTCTGATGGTAGGATGGCTGAAATCCTGCATGACATTTGCAAGTTCCGACTTTGTTACGACATCTCCCAGCGTATCTATTATGCTGGCGACCTTGTCATCAACAGACGATAAGGATTTGCGCAAATCAAGCAAGTCCTGTGTGTTCCGGGTTGTCTGCAAAGATAGTTGGAGATATTCCCTCTGCCTCAACAGCGGCTGGTTGTCAACAATGTAGTCCTTCATCTGCTTGAAGATGCGAATCAAGGCTTTACTTTGCCTGGTTGCCAACTCACCTTTCAAGACAGTCATAAGCATATATATTCCCTGCTCCGTAAAAGCGTAAGGGCTGTATCTGCGACCGCCCCAACTTGAGGTGGAATTTTTGCACCTCAAGATTTCACACTCTTCATCAGTCAACTGGAACATAAAGTCCTGTTCGAATTTCTCAATGTTATTCTTCACCTGCCGATTAAAGTTCTTAGTGCTATATCCATAGATTTTGGCCAGATCCATATCCAGCATTACGCGAACACCTCGGACATAGTAAATAACTCCTTTAAGATATTTCTTCAGCTACAATGTTCTTCTCCATATTCATAAGTTATATATTAATCTGCAGGGAGACAACCACGACATTCATTTGCGTACGCCCATTCTATACCGCAGTCTTTTATTTCCCAATTGTTCGTACTATTGTTCAACTTCTTAATGGATATTCACCAGTTGCTTACACGCAAAAATACAACATTCGGAACAATGAAGCCAGTCTCGAAACGGTTATAAACGGCTATACTCTCATACGCAACCGGTAGAGCATCTGCGGGACATGCCGGATATCCGTCCCTAGGAACTGCTGTATGTCATCGATCGTCAATCCGCGCTTACCGCTGCCCGCTGCCACATTTCTCCGGATATTGTCTATAAGCCGCACGATGTCCTCGTCCTCTCCGACACATACGATTGCCCTGCTGCGGTCAGAACGCTCCACGACTTCTATAAGCCCGTGGCCGTAAGCATCCTTGAGGATCATAGCCAGAATTACTGACCGAATCTTCCGTGCACAATTTCAATGATATCGGGGACATCCTCACGATTGCCCGGAAAGTCCTGAACTGAGCCTTATTCCTGCGGACAGGCCTCACTGGTTCCCCCTCATACCCCACCCGATACTCCCAAGCCTCCAGCGTCTCCATCTCTATGACGCCGGTGCGTACCAGCGATATCCCCTCGAGTGACGCGCAGTGCCGGTCGAGGAACTGCCGCAGCGGCTCGGTCCACACCAGAACCGCATGAGGCCGGAGCTCACGCAGCGCGTCCTCGAATGCCGGGAGGTCCTGCATGAATACCGGTTCCCACCGCTCGTAGGAAAAGTCCTCGACCGGCCCGGGGAGGTAGTGCTGTATCCAGTTGTAGAAGGCCACTCTCTCCCAGAAGGATGCACGCGACTCCGGCCCGAGGTAGGACTTTTTCCCGAGCATCCGGTGGGTGAATGAGTCGTACGCCGGATAGTGCCCGCCTTCGAGATAGGAATCAATCTCGATGACATTGCTGTTGGACAGCCGGTAATAATCCCTGTCGCTCATCCGCTCATACTCAGGGCAGACGGTGTCGTAGTCCGCCACACGGCCTTCCGTGACGCACTCTTTGAAATACCGGCACTTGTCGTACCAGCAGTAGTGGTACGCCCCGAGCACCAGGGTCCTGAGTCCCATGAACCCATCCTGATAATCCTTGCCGACTCTCGGCTTGAAAAAATACCGGTGTTCCATAATATTGCAAAGATAGACATCAGATTCAAGAGGTACAAATGATGCCCTCCGCGCATACTGCAATATATGGATTTTCGCGCAAGGCATATTCGGCCGTGATGCGGCAGATTTTGAGATTAGTGCTATTTTCAGCTAAACACATTTTGAGATTAGTGCCATGCGCATTATCTTTGCACCTTAATAAATGTCAATCTTTGATATGATATTCAAAAGAAAAATTTACGATGAACTTCTGCGATGGAAGCGGACAGATGAAGGCCGGACAGCCATACTGATACAGGGTGCGAGACGCGTCGGGAAATCCACTATCGCTGAAGAATTTGCGGCAAAAGAATACGACACCCATATATTAGTGGATTTTGCCGCATGTTCTTCCGAAATCCGCGACTTGTTCAATGATGTATCCGACCTCAACCGCATCTTTATGAGACTGCAACTGGAGTACGGTATAGAACTGAAAGAACGCAAGTCCGCCATTATCCTCGATGAAGTCCAGCTCGCTCCTAAAGCAAGGCAGGCAATCAAGTATCTTGTAAAAGACGGAA
>DVGV01000021.1 GCA_018712545.1 Candidatus Coprenecus merdigallinarum
GTGGTCACTGTCCTGAAACGACCGGCGCTTCCGGCCACCAGGTCCGTACACGAACGGCAGTCGTGGAACGCAATGTAGGCGTCGTGAAGACTGTCCGTAAGATAGTCCCGGTAATACTTCTCGCTGCGATCCATGCCTCCGACAGTAGTGCCCGAGACCAGCGCAGCCCGCCTGATATCCTCCGGCCCGAGCCCTGCCTGGCCGACAGCTTCCCTGAGCGCCATGCACCCCAGAAGGGCAGACCTGGGGAGCACCGGTTCCCTCCACTCCATGCCGAGAGCTCCGCAGAGTTCCCTGTCCGAAAGAGGAACCTCACCCACCGGCAGGCCCCTGTGGACGGTATCGAGATACCGCACTGGGCCTATCCCGCTTCTGCAGGAGAGCAGCGACTCCAGCACGGCGGACAGGTCCGTGCCTATGGCGCAGACCACCCCCATGCCGGTTATGCAGACAGTTCCGCTCATAGTCCCTGCCGCCGCTTATTTCTTTCTATGAGCCGTGATATATCCGGCCATGGTGTCGAGCGATGTGAATATCTCACGGCCCTGAGCCGGATTGTCCAGCTTTATGCCGTATTTTTTCTCCATGAGCACTATCAGCTCCAGGGCGTCGATCGAGTCCAGGCCGAGTCCCGAGTCTCCGAACAGAGGCGCCGAAGGATCGATGTCCTCCGGACGGACGTCCTCCAGATTGAGGGCGGAGACAATCTCATTCTTAAGTTCCTGTATCAGTTCTTCCATATCTGCTTTTATTTTTATCTGTTGTTCAATGAATTATTCCTAAAATCCCGGCCATTTCCCGCAGCCGGCCGGCCAGCTGCTCCGGAGAATACTGTCCCCGGCCTACAGTAAACATCAGCGACTCGAAGTCGTCCGCATCCCTGCACTCCAGCCACCCTCCCGTGACCGAAGAGGTCACCCGGTCCTCAAAGGCATCCAGAACCCTGTCCGCCACCGCCTCTGGGCTGAACTCATCCATCATCCAGCAGGAGGTCTCCCCGCACCATCCGTTACGTATGGCTATCTCCCCCGTCACGATATTGGGCAGGGTATAGACAAATACCGCCGGCGAAGGGAAAAACTGCGAGCGGTCCTGTATCGTCGTCTGAAACTTCCGGTCCGTGACCAGCGACCCGCTGCATCCGCAGATGACCAGTGCCCTGTCCTCCCTGCGGACCAGCGGCCGGCCTTTCGGATCCAGTTCCTCCGCGGAGCCGTCGCCCTCAAGCGAGGCCAGCAGACGCGAGGTCACAAAACCAAGGCGGCAGAGCGGGTCCATCTTGAAAAATTTCGGATACTCCGGACACACTGTCTCCTTGTACAGGGCCGTCAGCATCCTGCTGCCTGTCTCCGCGGGCCGGCGCTCCCGTCCCGCAATCACTATCCTGTCCGATGTCAGTCCTACCCAGTCCATATTTATCTACATTTTCTGAAACAGCATGGCCGCATTGCACCCTCCGAATCCGGAGAGAGCCTTGATAAACGCCGTCCTGTCCGTCTTTCTGGAAGAAGACGATACAGACAGAGGCACCCTCACTCCCAAAGTGGAGAATCCCCTGGTAGCAGGCACCGTGCCCCTGTCGACCGCTTTCATCGACAGGATGGTCTCCAATACTCCGGCGGCCCCCATGGTATGGCCGTAATAGCCCTTGAATCCCACTACGGGGATATCCAGGAGCCCGGCACCCGCGACGGCCTCTCCCTCCATCGAGTCATTGTAGTCCGTGGCTGTCCCGTGCAGGCTCAGAAAGGCCAGTTTCTGAGGGGGAAAATCCCCGAGTGCGTATTTCAGCGCCTGCCGGCACCCGTCGCCGGTGCGGGAAGGTGCTGAGATATGGTTGGCGTCGTTGCGGACAGCCCCTCTTACCGCAGCCCATTGTCCGGAAACCGCTTCCGCGCTGTCGCGGGCCTCGAATACGAGAGCTGCGGCAGCCTCCCCGGGATTAAGTCCCCGGCGGTCCTTGTCAAACGGCCTGCACTCCTCCGGCGAAACGGCCATAAACGACTGAAAGCCCGAGACGATGAAAGGCGACTGCTCGTCGGCCCCGGCCACTATGACATGGCTGTACCGGCCTGACTGCAGGCTGCGGTGGGCTGCCAGACACGCGCAGAGTCCCGAGATGCAGGCGTTGGACACCACCAGTGGAGGATTGGGGCAGCCGAAACGGCGGCAGGCCACCTCCCAGGCCGCCCGGCTGAGCGGCAGCCTTGACTCCGGAAACTCGCCCGGGTTCTCCAGCAGGGATACATTGCCCTTGGTAGTGGAAATCACGAACAGAGTGCGGGGGGACGCCGGATCCACGCCGGTACCCCTCATGGCCCTTGTGACAGAGAGGATCAGCATCTTCTCGAAAAACGTGTAATCATCCCCGATGTTCTCCTCCGCACAGGCATCCGCGAACCTCTCCCTGTCCAGCAGGGAGGCCGTGAAATCAAACGGCAGACCGCAGCGGCCGCTGCAACTGCGCAGGCCCGAGCGGAGCTCCTCCACAGCGGCGACGTTTTCCTCTGTAGTGAAGCCCACGGGGGATATGATATTGTCCGCTATCGGGACTGTCAGAACACCTTCCATCTCTTCTTCCATTCCTCATAGAACGGCGGGTTGGTCCACACCAGTTTATAATCCTTGTCCATGAACACCTGCACGGAGTGTCCCGTCGCAGCGAGAGACCCGTCGGAAGTGTCCCTTATCTCATAGTCAAATACTATCTTGGCCGCCTCGGTAGGACGGTAGAATATCGTCACCTCCGGTTTCGAGCCGTAGAGCAGCGGCTTCCTGTACTTGAAGTCCAGTTCCACCAGCGGAGCATAGTAGCCGTTTCCGAAAATATCCATATAGCCCAGGCCGTACCTGGCGCCGAAGGCATCCCTTGCATCCTCAAAATACTTGACATATGAGCCGTGCCATACGACGGACATCGAATCCACCTCGCTGAAACGTATCTTCAGGGGCAGCGTCTCCGACAGAGGGCCGTCATCGCGCAGGGCTATCTTGAGCCCGGCGGAAGCCACCGTACCCGCGGCATCCTCCACCACTGCATCGGCCAGCGTCATGTTCATCACGTTCTCCCTCTCGGTCACTGTCGTCCTGAGGACAGCGCCCGCCGCAGGACGGCGGATAATCCGGAAATCACGGACAGCCCCTATCACCCCGATCTTCACAGGACGGTCAAGATTGAGCCATCCGATGCGGGCCGCACAGGTCTGGGCCATGTTCTCCAACAGACCGTATGACGTAAGAGCTCCGTCCTCCACCAGGATACAGTCAGGTCTGACCACGAACTCCGTCACGGCCGTCCTGTCCCCCGTCTCCAGCAGACGGTCCACCATCACGAAGGGAGGCCGCTGCGGGATAAGCTTCAAAATAGGTATGTCCTGTACTTCTGTCATTTCAGTTTTTCCAAAAATCATAAAAATTGAACCATTGCTCCGGATACCTCCGCACTATATCCTCCAGCACCGGGACGAACGCCTCTGCCAGGCTCCGCTGCGGGTCAGGACACCTGCAGTCCGGCTGCAACCTCCTGACAAACACCTTGTACGCCTTCGCCGAGATTTTGATGACAAAGACCGCCAGCAGGGGAACCTCCCGGCTGACCGCCAGAGCGAACGGACCCTGAGGAAACGATGCTTCCTTTCCAAGGAAATTGAGCCGGAGAGTCCTTGACCCGGGGAAACACCTGTCCGCCGACATCGTCACTATCTCGCCTGAAGCGAGCGCGCCGCTGAGGACAAACAGATAGGACATATCGGAGGATATAGGGATCATGCGGACGTTGGTGCGTGAGAACATCCCCTCGCGGCCGTGCATCACAGAATCATTCTCTCCGCCGAAGACCAGCGCGTTGATCCGTTTCCGGTCGGAGGTGAGAGTATAACCCGCCAGCTCGAAGCTGCCGACATGACTGTTGAGCATCATGAATCCTCCGTCAGCCTCATTGAGCCGGACAAACTCCTCATACCCGTCCATCTCCACGTCGAACCGCCTTCCGGCATACATCGCGAACCGGTCCACGATAACCTGGGCGAAACGGTAGTGATTGAGCCAGCACATCCGGAACGACTTCCATGCCCCCATGCCCAGCCTGCTGCGGAAAAGACCGTAGGACGCCCGGTAACCGCTGCGGTTGAATATCATGTAGAACGGCACGAAACATGCCGCCACAGGATACACTGCCCTGACGCCCACATGCTTCAGCAGCCGGACCAGCATCCTGAGCATCAACGGACTGCCGTCAGTCCGTCCCTGCCACAGCCTCTTTCCTTCACTCTCCATCCCGGTGTCCGGACTCAGCAGGTCTTCCTCCCGATGTAGTCGCAGAAGTCCTTGAGTGTCTTCACGCCGGACATCTCCTCCGGCTTGATCTTGAACCCGAAGTTCTTCTCGACTATCACCACTATATCCACAAAATCCAGACTGTCAATCCCGAGATCCTCCTTGAGACGGGCGTCCGGCACTATGACATCCTCATCGACCTCCAGGTCCTCTATCAAAAATGTCCTTACTTTCGATTCTATCTCTTCTCTGTTCATATCTTCTTATAGTTTTTATTTAATCTTACATTCAAGAATACTGTGCCCCAGGCCTATGCCGTCGTATATCTCCTCCACGGCAAGACCCGAGGCCTCAACCGCACCCCGCAGATCCTCCAGACTGTACATCTTGCTGCGTCCGTTGGCCAGCGCTGTGAAATAGGGGCTGATCTGAGTCAGGCACATGGCCGCAGTCTCATATCTCTGACGGTCCCAGAGCGTCTCCATGATATAGAGCCGGGCCTCGCCGTCCATGATCCTCACCGCCTTGCCCAGGATGGAACGTATCTCCTCCAGGGAGAAACAGTCCAGGAACTGGGACATCCATACCGCGTCAGTACGGGGCGAGGAAGGAAGGACGGAACTGCTGTCAAGCATGTCCACCGGCCACGCGTCTATCCGGTCCGAACCGGGATGCCCCGCCGTCTCCCTGCGCATCATCTCTATCTGGGGCGGCAGGTCGGCTATGGTCACCCTCACGTCAGGATCGTGTTCCACGCACTTGAGGGCCCATGCCCCCAGATTGCCGCCAACATCCAGTATCCGGTGCGGCCTGCGGGCGAACACTATCTCCAGCGCCCTGTCGAAGGAATTGTCCGAATAAAAATGGTCAAAGGCGAACCAGCTGCGCTGCACCTGCTCCGGGAGCTGCGAGAGTCCCTCGTAGATGGTCTTCCAGCCGCCGAAATGCCTCAGTCCAGCGGGCTTACCATCCCTGAGCGCCTCCTCGAGGTCAAAAAGGCCGATATAGTTCACGTCGTGATTGAAATCCATATTGACCCTCACCATCTCGTCCGTCAGCATGAACCATCCTGTCTTGGACAGCGAGTAACGTTTTGTGTCAAAGTCATAAAGCACTGTACCGGCTGTCAGGGAGGATTCCAGAAGCACCTTTGCGGCATATTCTGAAAAACCGGACTCCGCGGATATTTCCTCTACTGTCAGCCCCTGGTCGCTGTCCCGGAGCAAGGAGAAGATTCCCGAATGAAGCATGATCCTGGATATTTGGAATATCACCGGACCGAAAGCTATCATCTCCGCCGCCTTCTGGGCGTCTCCTGCTGAAAGCCTTTCCTTTGAATATATCTTCCTATAGTCCATCTGCATTGCGAAGTACCAGGGCGCTGTTGGTCCCTCCGAAGCCGAAGGAGTTGGACAGCACCGTATTGATTTTCATATCTATCGTCCTGGGCGTGATGTTCAGGCCGGCCGCATGCTCGTCCGGACGCTCCAGGTTGATGTTGGGAGCGGCGAAGGAGCCGCGCATCATGATCACCGAGTAGACCACCTCGCTGGCCCCGGCCATCCAGCACTCGTGTCCGGTCATGGACTTGGTGGAGCTGATGACCGCCTTAGTGTCTCCGAAGAGCCTGCGGAGCGCCATTGCCTCACACATGTCTCCCTGAGGGGTAGACGTTGCGTGGGCGTTGATGTAGTCTATATCCGAAGGTTTCAGGCCTGCGTCCTGCAGTGCCCTGCTCATGGCTGTTACCGAGCCGTCATCGTTGGGCTGGGAAATACCCATCCCGTTGGAGGAGAAACCGTAGCCGGTCACCTCCGCAAGGATCACTGCTCCCCTGCGCACAGCGCTGTCGTAGCTTTCCAGCAGCACCGCTCCGGCACCGCCGCTCGGCACCAGACCGTCCCTGCCCGCATCGAAGGGCCGGGAGGCTTTCTGCGGGTCGTCCATCCTCGTGGAGAAGGACGAGAGGGCATCGAACGTAGCCATCGAGTAGTAGTTTGTCTCTTGGGCGCCTCCACAGAGTATCATATCCTGCAGACCGCTGCGGATGAACATATAGCCCAGTCCGATGGAGTGGGAACCGCTGGCGCAGGCCGCGCTCACCGTGAAGTTGATGCCCTTGAGACGGAAGATAGTGCTCAGGTTCATGTTCACGGTGGAGTTCATCGACTGGAAGATAAGTCCGGACCCCAGCATAGCGGAGTCGTGCTTGCTGTCCATTATCCTGGCTGCCTCTATCACCGGCTTGGCCGATGAATCGTTGCCGAAGAGGATACCTACCTCGTGGGTATCGAGCCACTGATCATCCACTCCCGCCATCGCAAGCGCCTCACGGGACGCCATATAGGCATACTCGGCCTCCTCCGAGAGGCCTACTCTCTGCCGGCGGTTGAGCAGGGACTTGAGCTCTGGACGCGGCACGATGCCTGTGAGCGACGAACGGTAGCCGTACTCCAGTCTCTCGGGCTCCACCCCGATACCGGAGCGGCCCTCGTAGAGCGACTGACGTACCTCATCCACATTGGTTCCGATGCAGGACCAGATGCCTATTCCGGTTATAACTACTCTATTTCTCATAAAAATGCATTACTAATAAAGACCTCCGTTGACCGACACCGTCTGACCGGTGATATACGCCGCTTCCTCCGAAGCCAGGAAGGCCACCAGGGCTGCCACCTCCTCCGGCTTGCCGAAACGGCCGGCGGGAATCATCTTTCTGAGCTCCTTCTCGTCCAGGTCAGCCGTCATGTCCGTGGATATGAAACCCGGAGCTACGCAGTTGACCGTAACTTTCCTGGGCGCGACCTCCTGTGCCAGTGCTTTCGTAGCTCCGATGAGACCGGCCTTGGCAGCAGAATAATTGCTCTGTCCGGGCAGTCCTTTCAGGCCGGAGAGCGAGCTGATATTGATTATGCGGCCGTAGCGGCGGGTCAGCATATTCTTGAGCACCCGGCGGGTGACATTGAAGAATCCTCCGAGGGTCGTGTCCAGCACGCTGTTCCACTGGGCATTCTGCATGAATATCATCAGACTGTCCTGGCGGATACCTGCGTTGTTGACCAGGATGCCGATATAGTCGTCCGGATGAGCGGCTTCCCATCCCTCCAGGGCAGCGTCCACCGCCTCCGTATCCGAGACGTCGAAACGCAGCAGCTCCGCGGCTCCTCCGGCGGAAGCGATCACCGCGACTGTCTCCTCGGCCTTGGCCTGATTGGATGTGTAGTTGACAATGACGGGGATTCCCTCTCCGGCCAGTCTTACGGCCACGGCTCTGCCTATTCCCCGCGAGCCTCCGGTAACCAGCGCGTACATCATAGCCGTTCAGTCTTGTATTGGTCCGTAGTTTTGTTCCTGAGGTAATCCTCCACCATCGCGATTTTCTCATAGAAAGGCTCGTCCTCCCTGAAGGCAGGGAACATCTCTCTGATCCTGCGGTACTCGGCCCTCGTGGCGGGAGCGAGACGGTCCTCGCATCCGAGGCAGTCGGTCGCCTGGGCGAGAGCCATGTAGAGAATGGAAACGACCTGCCATGCGTTGTCTATGACACGGCGGCAGATCAGGGCCGAGTTGGTGCCCATGCTGACGATATCCTGGTTGTCGTTGTTGTTGGGTATGCTGTGAACGTAGTTGGGCATAGCCAGGGTCTGGCACTCGGCGGTAGTGGAAGTGGCCGTGAACTGGCAGGCCTGCATACCGTAGTTGAGCCCCAGCACTCCGAGATTGAGGAACGGAGGCAGGATGCCGTTGATACGGTCGTGGAAGAGGTAGTTGAGCTGCCTCTCCGCCGTCATGGCCAGACGGACCACAGCCGTCTTGACCTTGTCCTCCTCCAGGGAGATGTAGTCGCCGTGGAAGTTGCCTCCGTGGTAGACGTTTCGGGAGACGGGGTCGACTATAGGATTGTCGCTGGCGGAGTTGAACTCGTCCTCAAGCACCTTTCCGGCAGCCATGACAGTGTCATAGACCGGTCCTATCACCTGCGGCACGCAGCGCAGGGAGTAATAAGGCTGCACCTTGTGCTCGAACGTACTCTGGGAGCTGTGTCCGCTGTCGTAGAGTTCGTGCTCCCGCTTGCACAGGCAGCGGCTGCCGCTGCTCATCTCCCGCATCATCGAGGCTATGACCTGCTGTCCCGGATGACGCCGGCACTCATTGAGGCCTTCGGACATCAGGTCATCAAAGGAGGAGGCGATCTCATTAGTCCAGACAGAAGCCAGTACGAAACTGTAGATCAGCCTCATGGCGTAGATATGATTGACCACGCCTATTCCGGACATTACCGACGTGCCGTTGGTCAGGGCCAGTCCCTCGCGGATATGGATTTCAAGAGGCTTCAGCCCGCACTCCCGGAGCACATCTCCCGCATCACGCCACTCCCCGCGGTAGTGGACCTTCCCCTCCCCTATCATGGCCAGGGACATATGGGCCAGCTGCACCAGGTCTCCGCTCGCGCCCACGCTTCCGTGCTCCGGAATCATGGGGCAGATGCCCCGGTTGATGAACTCCGCGAGCAGACGCACCACATCTGGATGGACTCCCGAGCGGGCCTGCAGGAAAGTGCCCAGACGGGCTGTCATAGCCGCCTTGACGCACACGTCCTCAAGCGGCTGCCCGGCACCCGTGGAATGGCTGCGGATGATATTGTACTGAAGTTCCTTCAGCCTGTCGTCATCCACCCGCCACTGCGCCATGGGGCCGAAACCTGTGTTTATTCCGTATATGATCTTATCCTTGGAGAATTCCTCCAGGAACCTGTAGCACCCGCCGACCTCATCCAGTACGGCCGGGGACACACAAAGAGTTTCTCCTCGAAATAGAATCCTCTCTATATTTCTGATTGTCAGTTTAGATGTTTCCATTATCAAAATTTGAACGCCCGTCGTTTTATAGCGCGCAAATTTAACAATATTTTCCTTATATCGCTATCAATGTAAACAAAGGCCGGACTGGAATTAATTTCCATGTCCGGCCTCTGACTTCAGGACAGAGTGACTACTCGTACTGGGCTAGGATGCCCTTGATCTGCTTGGGTTCCAGACGACCGTAGACCTTCTCGTCCACGAGCATCACGGGAGCCAGACCGCAGGCGCCCACGCAGCGCAGGCACTCCAGGGAGAATTTCCCGTCGGGGGTGACTCCGCCCACGTCGATCTTGAGTTCCTTCTTGATCTCCTCGAGCACACCCTCCGCTCCGCGGACATAGCAGGCCGTTCCCATGCACACTGAGATGGAGTGGCGGCCCTTGGGCTGCATGGTGAAGAAGGAGTAGAAGGTAACCACACCGTAGACCTTGGCCACCGGGATGTGGAGGCAGCGGGCTATCTCGCGCTGCACCTCCTCGGGGAGATAGCCGAAGTGTCCCTGGGCCTTGTGCAGGACGTTGATCAGCTCACCGGGAGAGTTGTGGAACTCGGCGCAGATCTCGGCGATCTTGTCTTTCTGACATTTGTTCAATTCTATCTTGTCCATAACTGATGTCTCTAAGAATTAATCGTGTTTGTCGAAATAGTGAGTATGCAGCAGGTGATGCGCCTTCTCGCTCAGAGGCTTGCCGAGGAACTCCTCGTAGAGCTTGATGATGTAGGGATTCTCGTGCGACTTGCGGAGAGCCTTGCCGGCGTCCTCGCGGTAGATGGCGTCCATGCGGGCCTTGATTACGCTGCTGTCCCCGTGATGGAATGGCTGGCCGGCACCGCCGATACAGCCGCCGGGGCAGGCCATGATCTCGATTGCGTGGAAGTTGTACATGCCGGCGCGGATACCGTCGAGCAGCTTGCGGGCATTGCCGAGAGTGTGGGCTATACCGATGTTCACGGGCAGACCGTTGAAGTCGATCGTGGCGTGGCGGATGCCCTCGAGTCCCCTGAGCTCATTGAAGTCGATACGGTCCAGCTTCTTGCCGGTGTAGAGCTCGTAGGCAGTACGCACGGCGGCCTCGATCACGCCTCCGGTGGCTCCGAAGATGACAGCCGCACCCGTGGACTCTCCCAGAGGAGCGTCGAAGTCCTCGTCAGGCAGCGAGAGGAAGTCGATGTTGGCCGACTTGATCAGCGATGCCAGCTCGCGGGTGGAGATGGAGTAATCCACGTCGGGGTTGCCATCCACCTTGAACTCATCTCTCTGGCACTCATACTTCTTGGCCAGGCAGGGCATTACGGACACGACCACCAGGTCCTTGCGGTCCACTCCTATCTTCTCGGCGAAATAGCTCTTGGCTATGGCTCCGAACATCTGCTGGGGCGACTTTGCGGAGGAAGGCACGTCCAGCATGTCGGGATAGTTGTGCTCGAAGAAATTGACCCAGGCGGGGCAGCAGGAGGTCAGGATCGGGAGCTTCACGCTCTTGTCGCCCTGGAGATAACGTCCGAGGCGGTCGAGCAGCTCGGAACCCTCCTCCATGATGGTGAGGTCAGCGGCAAAGTCAGTGTCGAAGACCTCGTCAAAGCCGAGGCGGCGCAGGGCGGCCACCATCTTGCCTGTAACCAGGGTGCCGGGTTCCATGCCGAACTCCTCTCCGAGGGCGGCGCGTACCGCCGGAGCTGTCTGCACAATGACCTTCTTGGTAGGGTCCATCAGGGCCTGGATAATCTTTCCGGTGTTGTCCACCTCGGTCAGGGCTCCGGTGGGGCAGACTGCGACGCACTGGCCGCAGAAGGTACAGTTGCTGTCCACCAGCCTCTGCTCGAAGGCGGGAGCGACCACAGCCATGAAGCCGCGGTTCACGGCGCTCAGGGCGCCCACGCTCTGCACATCGTTGCACATGGTCTCGCAGCGGCGGCACATCACGCATTTGTCCATATCCCTCTTGAGGGAAGGCGAAGTGTCTTTCTTATAGGTGGATACCGCCGCATTCTCAACGGAATGTATCTCCCTGATGCCCAGACGGGCGGCCAGGTCCTGCAGTTCGCAGCGGCCGTTCTTGGGGCAGATGAGGCAGTCCTTGGGGTGATCCGAGAGAATCAGCTCGAGGACGGTCCTGCGGGCATTGATGACTCTCATAGTATGGGTGTGCACCACCATTCCGGGGGTGCAGACCGTCGAGCAGGAGGGGGCCAGGTTCCTGCGGCCCTCGACCTCCACCACGCAGATGCGGCAGCCGCCCGGACGGTTCTCTACTCCGAGGTTATCCAGTTTCATGTAGCAGAGAGCCGGGATATCTATTCCCATCTGCCTGGCGGCCTGGAATATCGTAGTCCCGTTTTCAACCTCGACCTCTCTGTTGTCTATAGTAAGTTTAATTTTATCCATCTCAGTTACGATTATTGAACGGTTACCGCATTGAATTTACATTTCTCCAGACATGCACCGCAGCGGATACACTTCTCCGTGTCGATGACATGAGCCTGCTTGACCTCGCCCTTGATGGCTCCGGCGGGACATGCCCTGGCGCAGGCAGTACAGCCCTTGCACCGGTCGGGATCGATGGCGTAGACCCTGAGGGCGCGGCACTTGTGGGCGGGACAGCGCTTGTCCACGATGTGGGCCACGTACTCGTCGTAGAAGTTGTCGATGGTAGAGAGCACGGGGTTGGGAGATGTCTGGCCGAGACCGCAGAGAGCGGTGTCCTTGATGACCTTGCTGAGGTTCTTGAGATAGTCCAGATCCTCCATCGTACCCTTGCCCTTGGTGATCTTGTCGAGAATCTCCTCCAGGCGCTTGTTGCCGATACGGCAGGGGGCGCACTTTCCGCAGGACTCGTCCACGGTGAACTGGAGGTAGAACTTGGCCACGGACACCATGCAGTCGTCCTCGTCCATGACGATCATACCTCCCGAGCCCATCATCGAGCCGGCGGCGGTAAGGTTATCGTAATCGATAGGTGTGTCGAGATGTTTCTTGGTAAGGCAGCCGCCGGAGGGACCTCCTGTCTGAACGGCCTTGAACTCCTTGCCGCCCTTGATGCCGCCTCCGATGTCGTAGATGACCTCGCGGAGGGTCGTACCCATGGGCACCTCGATGAGGCCCACGTTGTTGATCTTTCCGGCCAGGGCGAACACCTTGGTTCCCTTGGACTTCTCGGTACCGATGGAAGCGAACCACTCGGGTCCCTTGAGGAAGATCACGGGGATGTTGGCGAAGGTCTCCACGTTGTTGACGTTGGTGGGCTTGCCGAGATAGCCGCTGACTGCGGGGAACGGAGGCTTCACGGTAGGCTCGCCCCTCTTGCCCTCCATCGAGTGTATGAGGGCGGTCTCCTCACCGCAGACGAAGGCTCCGGCTCCGTAGCGGATCTCTATGTCGAAGTTGAATCCCGAGCCGAGGATATCGTCTCCCAGCAGACCGTAGTCGCGGGCCTGCTTCATGGCTATCTGGAGACGCTTCACGGCCAGGGGATACTCGGCGCGGATGTACACCAGACCCCTGGAGGCTCCGATACAGTAGCCGCAGATGGCCATGGCCTCGATTACCGAGTTGGGGTCGCTCTCGAGGATGGAGCGGTCCATGAACGCACCGGGGTCACCCTCGTCGGCGTTGCAGACCACGTATTTCTCCTTGCCGGGGCTCTTGGAGGCTATCTCCCACTTGAGACCGGTGGGGAATCCTCCGCCGCCGCGTCCTCTCAGACCGGACTTCTTGACGGTCTCGATGGCCTCCTGGGGAGTGCCCTGGAGCACCTTGGCCAGAGCCTCGTAGCCGTCGCGGGCTATGTACTCGTCGATATTCTCGGGATTGATGAATCCGCAGTTACGCAGAGCGATACGGAGCTGCTTCTGATAGAAGCCCATGTGCTTCGAGTCGCTGATATGTTTCTGGGTGTCGGGGTCCTCGTAGAGCAGACGGGTGACCTTGCGGCCCTTGACCACATGCTCCTTGACGATCTCCTCGGCATCCTCAGGCTTCACATTGGTGTAGAAAGTGTTGTCGGGAATCACCTTCACGATGGGACCCTGCTCGCAGAAACCGAAGCAGCCCGTCACCACCACCTGCACGTCATTGTCCATCCCCGCGGCGGCGATCTCCTCCCTCAGCCTCTCGACGATCCTCACGCTCTCGGACGCACGGCAGCCCGTACCTCCGCAGCACAGTAAACTCATTTTGTAGTTGGGCATGGCAGGCTAGTTTTTTTCGATTGTTTGATAATTGACTGGCAGAATACCGTCCACGAGCTCACCGTGGAGGACATATTTGTCTATGATCTCCATGGCCTTGTCCGTGTTGACGTGACCGAATACGACCGGATCCTCGCCCGGACGCTTCACTTCGATAGTGGGTTCGGCGTAGCAGTATCCCATGCATCCGCCCTGAGTGACAATCACCGGCAGTTTCTCTCTCTCCACACGCTCGATGATGGCGTTCATCACGACGCGGGCTCCGGCAGCTATACCGCAGGTGGCCATGGCGACCCGGATCTGGACGAGGGATTCGGGATTGTTGCTCTTCTCCCGGATATCCATCTGGCTCTCCAGCCTGGCTTTCATTTGACGCAGTTCGTCAAGAGACTTAATTTTACTCATACAGTTAGTTTGGTTAACAAATTAGTGTTGGGGTATGCAAATTTATGAAAATATTTAAGAGTTCCTAACCTCCTCGATATTTTCTTTAAGCATTTCTTCAATATTTTTTACGATTGTTAAGTTGGAGAACGCATCCTCCCCGAATATTTCCTTGACGTCCGCCGTATCCAGGACATACTCTTCCCCATTGTAGCGGTAGGTGAAAAGAAAGTCCATCCGGGGATTGGACGAAGCGGTAATCATCAGAGCATTAGCGACATCCCCGAGCGGCGGGCGATCGATATCGGAATAGCCGAAAACCGCTGTCACCTCCGTTCCCCGCCCGGGCTCCGAGGTTATCCTGACCTCTCCCCCGCTCTGCTCCGCGGACTGCTTGAGCAGAGGTATGCCCATCCCCACCTTCCGGGTAGTGCGGGAGGTAAAGAACGGGTCGGAAAGGCGGCTCACCTGCTCAGGAGTCATCCCCCGTCCGTTGTCTCCTATGACAATGGTCAGCAGGTCGGCGGCCGGATTCTCATCCACCGTCAGGGTCACACGGGTCGCACCGGCGCTGATGGAATTCTGGATTATATCCAGTATATGCATGGAAAGGTCGTTCATCTCTCAGGTCGATAATGTAGGTTAAACAATAATTTACTCCAACGCCACGCTCCGTCCCCCTTCCCCGCGCAGGGCCATACGTATCTCCTCGAAAGAGCGGCAGGGCATATTGAAATAAGTTACGGCCCTGCAGAAATCCTCCGGATAATGGGCATCGGAGGAACGGATAAACGCCGGAGCACGCTTCTTAAGGTAGGCATTCCGGGCCAGCAGGCCCTCCAGGTCGCAACGGGCCGATATCTCCAGGGCATCGAAAGGCAGGTCCGGAGGCACGAATCCCAGTTGGGAGATCACGGAGTTCTGCGGCTTGTCGATATGGGCCGGGATGAAAATCCCTCCTATCGACGCCACGAACGCGGCCACCTCCCCGATACTCCGGTCAATGGCGGAAATCAACAGGTAAGGGGCCTCGTAGATCACCTCCTCCGCTTCATTGACGGCCAGCTGGTAACCGAATACCTCCTCATCGTTCGGTATCTTCGGAAGGCTGTCGTCTAAGAAATTCTGGAGGGCCTCTAAACTTTCCTCGCTGTCGGCGAAAGCCAGGCAGTGCACCTCCTCGCGGGTGGTTATCTCCGCTCCGCAGAGAATGTAAGGCTCGCCGTCTCCGACCATCCGCCGGATCTCCCTCCCCTGAAGAGTAGTGTTGTGGTCTGTGATACCGATTATGTCATACCCCTTTCTCAGAGCTGTCCGCACGATGAACGCAGGCGTCATCTCTATGTCCCCACAAGGAGACAGCAGAGTATGGTTGTGCAGATCGGCCCTGAAACGGTTCATGGCCTCACCCCCGGCTCAACAGGTTATAGATCTGTCCGGCCAGCTCGAAAGTCTGTTCCCCGGAACCTAGGATGGGAATACCCTCCTCCTCGGAGACCTCCTTCGCATCTTCCTCAGGCTCGAAGCCCTTTACTATAACCACGGCCGCCAGTTCCTTGAGAGTGGCGATGGCCATGACATTCTTGTGGGTCTGAAGGGTTACCCAGACAGAGCCGTCCTTGGCGAAGCCCATCACATCGGACAGCAGGTCCGACACATATCCTCCGGTCACCTCCCGGTCCAGGCCTGAGGCTCCGGAAAACACCTTCAGGTTCAGTTTATCAGCGATTTCTCTTACTGTCATGATTCTATTCTTCTGATTTTGATTTTTCCTTATTTACAAAACGGTCCTTACCCCAGACCTTTTCCATCAGGTCGATGGCCTCCGATACCTGGAGCGAACCCTCTTTCTCGAAACGGGCCTGCATGAAGATACAGTTGTTGAGCGAGGCATCCTCCCTTACGATATCCGCTGCCAGAGCCTCGCAACTGGGAGCACCGCAGGCCCCGCAGTCGATATCCGGCAGAATCTTACGCAGCATCCCGGCCATCTCCATCTTCTTGATGGCCACATTGATGTCCCTGTCATACTTGACCATGGAACGGGGTTCCACCGCATCCATCTTGATATATGCCGAGCAGAACTGCTTGTACTCCTGCGTCAGACGGTGCGAGGGTACGGTAGACGCAGCCACTTCCCTTAAACTGTCCGCAACCAGAAAACGGTTGCCCTGTACCAGTATGCCTCCGGGACATGACTCATGGCACCCCCGCAGCTCCAGATAGTCAATCGGTTCGTCTATCTCCTCATCCTCAAGCTTTTCCAGGAATTCTATCACATTGTTCATCCCGTCGATTGAAAGCGCCCGTCCCTCTATCTGCGAAGCCTCGCCTCCGGTGAGAGGCCAGAGCAGCCCCTTCGCAGAGACAGCATCATTTACAGCCTCGGTGCCGCCGCCTTCCTCCGGGAATTTCCTGTTCTTATAGGCATGCAGAATCTTGTTGTAGACATAATCCATGTTGATGACGCCGCTGATGGGCGATTTATAGCCGCCTACCGGCGACTTGACCGCCGCAATCTTGGCTATGCACGGCGTCAGATAGAAAACTCCCAGTTCCGAAGGATCTCCCCCGCTCATTTTCCATTTACGGACATAGTACTGAGCCGTCACCTCGATAGGAGGCAGCAGAAGCATTATCCGGTCTATCAGCGACGGGAAGCGGACCTGTATCAGACGGATTACCGCCGGACAGAAAGAAGATATCACCGGCTTGTCCTCTGCCTTATGCACGTAATCATTGATCTCGTCCACAAGTGTATCCACACTCTGCTCCACCGTACACACCTCGGAAAAGCCCATGTCTCCGAGAATATCGTTGATAATCCTCCTGGGAATACTTTTCTCGAACTGAGCATAGAAAACAGCCGGCACCAGCAGCACCCTGTATTTATAGGAATAAATGCTGTCGAAATCGTCATCCACCACCCGGATGGCACGGCTGGGACACACCCTGAAACACCGGCCGCAGTCGATACACCAGTCCGCATACAGCAAGGCCTTCCCGCCTGAGACTCTCAGGGCCTCAGTCGGACAGACCTTAATACAGTGCGAGCATCCGATACAGAGCTCAGGCTGAATCTCCAGTGCCTTATGGAAAGTATTGTGTTCCATAGAAGTCACAATTTAGAACTTAATGTAGATGCTCAGGGTCGTGCCCTTCCCCACTTCTGTCTCAATCTTAAGGTCATCGGCATTCTCCTGAATATTAGGCAGTCCCATACCGGCTCCGAAGCCCATCTCCCTCACCTCCTTCGAGGCTGTCGAGAAACCCTTCTGCATCGCCTTCTGCACGTCCGGAATACCCGGACCGGTATCAGCCAGGACTACGCTGATTCCTTCCGGAGCGATATCGGCGGTAATATGCCCGCCATAGGAGTGCGCCACGATATTGACCTCCGCCTCGTATACAGCGACCACCACCCTCTTGACCACCGCGGGAGCCACCCCCAGCTGCTTGAGAGCCTTCTTGATGGCCGATGAGGCGTTGCCGGCGCGGGTAAAGTCGCCCGCCGCTACGTCGTACTCCAGCCTCATATCAATACACGGGTTTGAGCCCGGCACCGTAAAGTATGCCGGAAGTCTTGAACATCGAATAGTCAGTGCGTATCACTACCATGCCGTTGTCTTCGGCCAGGGCAGTCATCTCCTCCGTGACGGACTTGCCGCGCACGAAGAGGATATATTCCACGTCCGACATTTCCGCCGTCCGGACTGACTGAACGTTAGCCAGTCCGGTAATCAGCAGAAAGTCATCGGTCTTGATGGTCAGCACATCGCTCATCAGGTCCGAGGCGAAAGCGTAGTCCACATTCTCGTCCAGACGGTCCTGCCCGCAGAGCACCTCGCCCTGCACGGCTGCAACTATATCCCTGAGTCTCATACTACTCTGCACTGAAGATAAGAGGTGTGGCGCAGAGAGTGTACCACTCGCTCATCAGCTGGTAGTACTGGGGATAGAGCCCGGGGGCTATAAGCTGGGTTCCGAGCTTGAGAGACAGTGTGAGAACAGTATTTCCGTCCTTCTGCTCAGTCCTGAGCGACACGGTGCCGACAGAGTTGGACACAGTCCGGTCCTCCGGCAGGGCCACGGGAGCCATCCCGTCCTCATTGTCCAGCACATAGGTCAGGGTCTCCTCGGGAAGATAAGGGAGCAGCAGGTTGACACTGCGGGTAGTGTTGGCAGTAGTGGAAGCATATACCTGCCTGAGCCACTGGGAATCCCCTTCCGGGAAAGAGAAGGAATAACATCCTCCGCCCAAAGCCTTGCCGTCCCCGGCCGATATACTGAGAGTATTGACGAGCTCCAGACGCGCGTCGATTCCGCCGGCCTCAACCTTACTTCCGTCGAGATTGCACAGCGAGACATAATCGCCGATGGACACATAACTCTGAAAACTCCGGTCGGAGCATACCGGCGAGGAGGATATCGCCATAAGGGAGGACAGTCCGGCCGCGGCCTCATCCTCAGTCAGAGGGAACGCCAGGCTTACGTCCGACTGCTGTCCGGCAGCCCTTACAAGAGCATCGGCCAGCAGCGCCCTCTCGGCAGACGTGGCGTAGGCGCTGCCGATGACATCGGCGGCAGGACGCACCCTGTATCCGGTCTGAGCCAGGGTCAGACGGCTCTGCCCGAGGCCGGAGGTTATGTAGTCATTGATCTTGTCCAGCACGGAACGCCTGTCGGCCACACCCTCGTCAAAGGATGCCAGCAGAGCCTTCACAGCCTCGTCGTCAGGACTGTAGGCTTGGGATGACAGCACATTGAGGACAGCCTCACGGGAGTCGAACGTAGTTGCGGCCACTGCCTGCAGACTGCCTGCCTGGACCGATACGGGAAGATAGCGCGGACGGGGCTTTACGTTCTTGAGAGTCCAGGCCACCTTACGCATGCCGTCGGCCACGGACACCTTGGGGGCAGCCTTGCCGTTGAGCAGCTCATAGTGCAGGGGAGTTCCGTCGGGGACACTGATGCTCAGCTCATAGTTCCGGATGGGTGAAAGTTCCTCCAACGGCTCGAAGATGTCCAGGGCAGGAAGGGCACCGGCCTTGGTGACAATAGTGTAATCCAGATAGATGGTGGCTCCGAGTTCCAGTCCGGTATGGACGACCACCATCTCTTTCAGACCATTGTATGCCGGAGCATCGGCAGCTGCGGAAGGCAGCACCTCCACGAAGGCGTTGTCCGGAGTCCGGACGATCGAGCCGTCCGTCTGCCGGGTATAGGAATCATTGATAGTCAGCTGCTGGTATGCGGGGTCATAGACGATGAATGTCTCGCCGTAGAGGCTGTTCATCGCCGCATGGGTATAGAGGGTGAGCTGCTTGATGACCCGGACCTCCTGGCTTCCGTCAGGATTGAGGGTGTAGGTCTTGACGAGCTTGTCAAACTGAGCCTCAGCCTTGGGTGCTGCAGCAGCGGGTAATGCCGCCAGCAATACTAAGGCGGGCAGGATTATACTGAGAATTATCTTTTTCATGGTCATTTACTTTTTGATTATGACATATTCACCATAGGCCTTGTGGGCGTTGACCGCATCGCGGAAGCTCTCCCAGTCGGAAGGGACATACACCCTCTTCTTGAGCGCAAGGACATTGTGCAGGACAATCTGCCCGCCGTCCTGGGTAAGGGAGCCGCTGAAGTCAGCACCGCTGCCCTGCATCTCATCGGACTTGGGCTCGGTCACCATAGTGTAGCCGTCGGGGATGCGGATGGTCTCGTCCAGTTCCACCAGACGGGAGCAGCCGTCCTTGAAGCCGTACTGGCGCTCTTCCACGGCAGTATTGATCCTCAGATAGGAGCGGACATTGTTGTAGATATTGTTCATGGAGATGGGACGGAAGAGCATCACGCCGTCTCCCGTCACGGCATAACCTGGAATCTCATAGCGGAAAGTTATGCTGATGGGAGCCGCCTGATAGTCCTTGGGGTTCTTGCCGTAGTCCACGCTGATGAGGCGGGCCTTGGGCGAGACATTGAGCAGCTGGCGCTCCATGTTGTTGCGCCACTCGCTCTGGAATCCCGTGGTGAAAATACTGCGGATGCCTCTGTCGCTCTGTCCCTCCGCGGATACGGTGAGAGTGCCCCTGAGGGTTCCGTTCTCATCGACGGTATTCTCCGCCTTGATGCGGAAATAGTGGTTCTCAGGGGCCGAAACTGGGGTCAGGCAAAGATCCGATCCTTCGGGGATGCCCGGCAGATAGTTCTGCTGCTGCTCGGCACTGCTCCAGAGCTCGCGGCAGAAGGGCACCCATGTGGGATCGAGAGGGATATAAGTGCCGTTGGAGAGCTTGACCACAGCCACGCAGTGGTTGAAATGGTCGGCCGGAATACTCTCGACACGGCTGCCGGCCATGGTCATAGCCGGATAGGCCTCGAAACCGGCCATGCGCAGGAAGGAAATCAGAGTACCCGCAATATCCTTGCAGACACCGCAGCGGTCGGTGTAGTTCATCTCAGTGTTATGCAGGGTATAGCCCTCGCCCTTGCCCATGGTGATGCCCGCATAACGGATGTTGTCGGCCACCCAGTGGGTCAGCACGGCGATCTTCTCCATCTCGGTCTCCTTGCCGCGGATCAGCTCGTCCACCTTCTTCTGGGCGGGAGCGTAGGCCTCGAAGCTGCCGTAGTCCTCGTTGACCTTATTGAACCATAAGGACTTGTCCTTCCACTCGGGAGTGGTGGACATCATCAGCTTGGGAGCTGCGTCGAAGAGATCCACCATATTGGGCTCGCGGTCAAACGGCATCACGTCATCCACTGCGAACTTATAGACCTTGCGGCCGTCCTCGAACCTCATCGAAGATGTGCACTCGCCCTGATAGAACTGGAACTGCACGTCCTTCTCCATCGGGAAAGACACCCGGTACACCTTGCGTACCGTAGGATCCGCACACCAGAAAGGCACGATGTCGTAGAACTGACCGCGCATCGGGGGAATGAAACGGGAATCGTCCTCCCCGGCAGCCGCCGAAGCCTCTCCGGCATATCCTACGGCAGATGCAGCGGAACCTCCGCCCGCCTCAGATGCCAGCAGAGCGTAGGTGAAGCCCTTCTTGGCTATCTCGTACTCGACTATGTCACCGGGTTCGAGAGCTCCCACCTCGATCATAATCTGGCGGGCTCCCCAGTAGATGGACCTTGCCGGAGCCGCATAGTCCAGGGCTTCGGCGACATCCAGGTGCTCGACTTCTCCATCGGCACGGTAGACTGTCACATACTTGAACTCGGCGAAAGCAGTGAGGGGGTCATAATCGTACTTGATGACCCTGTTGGCAAGAGCGCCCTTGGGCGTCTGTACCTTGAAAGACCTGCACACTGCAAATGAGCCCTGGCCCGTAGGCTCCACGCTGACCGAAGTGCTGTCCAGCAGGACCACACAGTCAGCATTCTGATAGGCCTGACCTGCCGCTGCCGCCTCATACTGCCTCCAGGTCTGGGCCGACATGGCCGCCGAGGCGAGAAGCACGCAGGACAATACAGTAAAAATCCGTTTCATATCCATATATTTGCTAATTACAGTTAGTGATAAAACCTTGCTAAGGTACGAAAATTTTCAGAAAAAATGACTACAATCAAAACAAAATTCCGCCCGTCATCAGTCCCCGGCAAGAAAGGGACCGTCGTCTACCGCATCATCCACCGCCGCATGGTCCGCACAGTCTCATCCGCTGTCCACATCGGCGCAGACGAATGGAAACGGCTGCAGGAAAGAAAAGAGGACAGCGGCCTGGCCGACATCAGGATGAAGGTAGAATACGGAGAGCACCTGATCCGGGACATCGCTGCCGGTCTCGACCTGGAGAGCCGGAGCTACACCGCAGAAGACGTGGCACGGCTGTTCAGGGAAAGCGGGAAATCCTGTTATTTCATACGGTATATCCGGTGTGCCGGCGAGACAATGAAGGCCGACGGACGGCACGGGACAGCCCACAACTACCTCAGCGCCGCCAACAGCCTGTCGGCCTTCCTCGGAGGCAGGGACATAGCGGTGTGCGCCGTCACGGACCGCCTCATGGAGAGCTACGCCCACTGGCTGAACGGAAGGGGAGTCTGCCGCAATTCCCTGTCCTTCTATATGAGAGTGCTCCGGGCAGCATATAACAAGGCCGCAGGCGAAGGACTTACCCGGCAGGCCTACCCTTTCCGCAACGTCTACACCGGCATTGAAAGGACCGTGAAACGGGCCGTGAGCGAGGAGACGGTCTCCGCCCTCTACCGGATACCGCTCCGGGACAGATCCCCTCTCTCCATGGCACGCGACCTGTTCCTGTTCAGCTACTGCGCCAGAGGCATGGCATTCGTCGATATGGCCTACCTCCGGAAAAGCGACATCTGCGGCGGAATCCTCAGCTACCGCCGCCACAAGACCGGTCAACGGCTGGAAGTGAGAATGGAGAGCATCATGGACACGATCGTGCAGAGATACCGTGATGTCAGCTCGTCCTACGTCTTCCCCATCCTGAGAGAAGGGAGCGACGAAGCAGTATCATACCGCAAATACAGGACGATGCTGCGCTACTACAACAGCCTGCTGAAACGGCTCTCCGCCATATCCGGCATCGGCCTCCGCCTGACATCCTACACCGCCCGGCACAGCTGGGCAACAGCGGCCAGAGCACATGGAATCGCCCTGCCCGTCATCAGCGCGGCCATGGGACACACCTCGGAAAAGACCACAGACATCTACCTGGCCGCCATAGACAGCGGCACAATAGACGACGCCAACCGGAAAATCATAGGGAAACTACTGCATGACAGTACTGTTTCTTCGTAAGAGACGGTACAAACACTGTGCAAAGATAGGCAAATTTACCAATGGTGAAATACTTTTTTGAGAAAATGTTCTGTTTCTGTTAGAGTCACTATCAGCAAATCATTTACGGCCAGTACCTTTACTTCCAGCATAGCGGCATTGACATTATCCCCGACCCTGCATCCTTGTCTGTAGGCGACCGCATGGCCGTTTAATATAAATAGGTGCAGCGGCAGCATTGCTTCGCATTTGTAAAACGCCCCTGATACTGAGGCCTTCCATATGCAGGAAAGGCACCGGAGCCATACCGGACTCTTGTATCCAGACTGTTGCATGCGTTTGCGGAATATGACCTCTTCAATTTATCACATCGCTTATTCACAATAAATTGGCCTTCGATACCGTCTCTTACGAAGAAACAGTACAACACCCTCTGCGGCAGCGTGACATCCCCTGCACGCCAGCCGCAGACAGGTCGCAGAGACACCGCTCCGGGTCGGAGAAGGCTCTGGGATCCGAACCGGCCGCACAGAAAGCCGGCAAGCGGACCGACCTGAATTACTTCGCATTACAGGCCTTTTAGCCTAATGCGGGGGAGTGAGAGGTATATCATCACCGCAAGCCATGTCACAGGAAACAGACAAGCAGAACACGACCACGTCCAGCCCCAATGACAGGGACGCAGCCCGCTGGTATGCATTCAAGGTCTTCTACAACAAGGTATTCGACATCGAATCCCATCTTCTTAAGACTGGCATACGCAGCTACCTGCCCTCAGAGACGATAACTGTCGAACGCGGGGGAGTCAGGAAAAAAGAGCGCAGGCCTCTTGTCCCGTCGCTGATATTTTTTCAGTGCGGGGAAAGACTTGCCGAAGAGCTTCGGGGCGGACTGGAAGGACGGGTACTGCTCTACACCAGGGAAAAGAACGGCAAAAAAATACCCTCGGACATCCCGGACAGGGAAATGGAGATATTCATGCTGGTAACCTCCGCCGGCAAGGCAGGACTGGAGTATCTGGGCGAAGACAGCCCACGCTTCAGGAAGGGAGAAAAAGTCAGGGTGACCGGCGGACAGTTCAAGGGAGCAGAGGGACACATCTGCCGCATCAAGGGAGACCGCAGGCTCATAGTCTCCATACAGGGCCTATGCGCGGTGGCCACCTCATACATCCCTCAGTGCTACCTGGAAAAAATAGATGACCATGACCAGTAACAATCAATATGACGGACAGCAGCTGAGAAAGCTCTGGCAGGAGACCGTCCTGCCTGGAGCGGACATATCCGACAGCCCGCAAAGGCTGATGTCGCTCTCCCGCGCATGCCGCTCTGTAAGCGCCCTCCTGCAGACCGGATACCCGGAATGGGAAGGGGCCTCCGCCGCAACCTGCGTAAGGACAGGCCATGGCCTTTTCGACCTCATGCTCCGCAAGACCGGACAGAACTGCCCGACCGCGGACAAACTCGAGCTCATCTCTGAGATGTACGGGCTCCTGAACGGCATCTCCCCCTGTCCCGACCAGTCCAGATCCAGGCTCTGGGACGAGGCGGCCGCCGATGCCCTCGAAGCATATTTCAGAGACAGAGCAGCAATGCCAGCTGCACGGGAGCAGACAGCTGCGTGTCTGTGCCTGCTCGACTGGTTCTACTTCATGGAAGACGTGGAGGATGAGCCGTGGATGCAATACCTCAAAGCGACCGTCAACACTTGGGCCGCCTCATTCAACCCGGAGGAAGGATGGAAGGACACCCTGACAGAGACCGCACTGGAACGCATAGAAGTGCTTAGCCGCAACTCCTACATGCTCCTGGACCCCTCGCATGACAGCACCGTCCGCGCAGCATTCCTCCACTACTCCTGGAAAGCCGCAGCCTCCCCTGCCCTCCCCTGCACCGCATTGGGCCGTCTTTACGACCTCGCAACAGGAGGAGACAGCCTGCCCGGAGAGCAGGAAGCCGCCCGCACCGCCGCAGCAGGCCTCAGCCGTCTGGAGTCGGCCAGCGCCCCCGGCAGCGACACCCGCCTGTACTGCACCTCCTACCGCATCGCAAACCTTTGCCGCAGCATCATGGCGCAGATGCAGGATGAGGCTTTCGGGGCTATTGCTTAGGATGGTCCGCAACATCTTCAAATGATTACATTTTAGTTTCATAAAATCTATGAAATCGCACCGCATCGCCGTAGCCGGCACAGGCTACGTAGGGCTGAGCCTCGCCACGCTGCTGGCCCAGCACAACCGTGTCACCGCCGTGGACGTCATCCCGGAGAAGGTGGACCTGACCGCCACCCTCGAGGACGGCAGCACGTTCTTCGGGAGCGTGGTGGTCAACGACCTTGAGGAGTTCAAGCGGCGTTCGCAGGCCATCATCGCTAACCGGTATGACCGGTGTCTGGATGATGTTAGGAACAAGGTGTATACCAGGGACTTGTTCGGCAGGGATTAAAGAAGTGGTGGAAGTGCTTGGATAATTGCAATAGAATTTGTATTTTTGTCAGGAAATCAAAAATCATAATAAGATGGCAATATTAGGAAATGTATGCACCCCTGTGTTGACCGGAGAGTCGGCAAGGCGGTTCCTGGAGGCGAAGGAGAGGGTGGACAGACTGCCTTCTGTAGATTTGCCAGAGGATTTTTTCGATGAACTGGAGCGGTTTCAAGAGAAATCAAGAAGATTCGCAGCAAAGTTAAAACAGAGAACAACTTCTGAAAATGTGAGAAAGCATGAGGCGAGAGAATTTCAATCTGAGGGAGCATTGCGTTAGTGTCGCCTTGACAGATGACATAGATGTCAATGTTTTTCTATGCAGCAATAAAGAAGTAGACGACTATTTTCACAACGAAGCACTACTGTACGGGAGCGAGATGCTCTCCAGGAATTTCGTGTTTGTCACTGACGACGTGAAGTGTGATGTAGTCTCGATGTTCTCATTGTGTAATTACAGTATAGATATGACCTCCGTTCCCGGCCATATAAAAAACAGGCTGCAACGTAAAATAC
>DVGV01000022.1 GCA_018712545.1 Candidatus Coprenecus merdigallinarum
CTTAATCACGTTATCCCCAAATTCCTGTGGCAACACCACACAATTATTAACATAATCCACAGGTTCTGCTGTTGCCTGCACTTCTTGTCCCTCTTCTGTTCCTGCTATAACAATTGGCGCGTTCTCTTGAAGCGCTTCAGACGGAGAAGAAGACCACACTCCATTTTCCAAGGTATTCTTACTATTCATTCCATAAAATTTGATATCAGAAATAGTAAGTTTTACATCTTCAGGGAATCCGCTTTTTATCGTAAACTGAATCATCGAGAACATATGACCAAACGCAAATGCAATCTTAGGCCTTACGACATTTGTGCCCGAAGATACAGGATCAGCGGCATCATACACAAAATCAATCTGATTTGTACTATTATTGACTATTACATCTGTAAATGTCAACCCTCCTTCATTGTAGTTAAATTGGGGGGCGGCTGTTAAATTTAAACTTTCAGGTGAGTACGCAGCAAATTTATAGTTCTGTTCATCTACCCAAGGAATCAACGGAGAATATGTCCATTCAGAATTAGCGTTGGGAGCTACACGCGTACCGTCAAATAAATCAGTTTCCGTCGCATAACCGCCATACACGATAAAGTGATCGATGTTAGCCTTTGTAACTTCTTCAACAGCCTTTGTCGGATTTCCAATATAAGCATTGTCAAACCCGATGTAGTTAGCATCCGAGACATTCACAGTCTCTGTCTTAGTGCACCCTCCCAGAGTGAGCACTGCGGCCGCAGCCACGGCCG
This sequence comes from Candidatus Coprenecus merdigallinarum, assembly GCA_018712545.1. Lineage (GTDB taxonomy): Bacteria > Bacteroidota > Bacteroidia > Bacteroidales > UBA932 > Coprenecus > Coprenecus merdigallinarum. The sequence goes on from DVGV01000022.1 coordinate 750, forward strand.
GTAATAAAAAGCGTTTCATAAACTTTTGTTTAAATTGTTAATGTTAATAATTGATTGTTTATTTTTTACTTGTTCCATTCTATCGTCAATTAATCGGCAGCACGATGTCCTCATAGTCTCCCCATCCATCCACATCGACATCGAATCCTCCGCTGCTGCCTATCTCCCCGGCACTGATAGTCAGTCCGCTCACAGTAATCACTCCGCCGCGGGGCTGGTCGGCCATCTGCTCCGAAATATCGAACTCGAAGGTCTTGATGGTTCCGTCGGGAAGCATGACCTCGAGGTTGAGTCCGAAGGCTCCCGTCACTTCCCCGGGCGCCTTGCCTGGATAGTATTTGTCCGGGTAGTCAGGCACTCCGAAAGTGCTGACCACTGCACTGACCACACCACGTTCCAGATCGATGTCCGTCTCATCGAAGAGGACCGTGGCCTTGTCCGGCCCCGTACGGCCGTCCTGCAGGAAGACCGACTGGGCCATACCGGCCAGGGCGCCGCGGGCCAGCTTAACATACTCTATTCCGGATTCGAACTCATATACCAATACATATTTGTACACCAGCGGCCGGAGCGTCACGGGCAGGTCCAGAGGTGTAGCGTCGGGCGAACCTGCCGGCTCATAGTTCTCGATCCACGCACCGAACAGCATGTCCGGCGAATTGACCGTACTTTCCTCTCCGTGCGCATCCTGATAGGTCGAGCGGGTGCGGGTACGGGTCGTGGCTGAAGCCTCCACCCAGGTGTCCAGCCCGCTGAACACGATGTACTCCGTATCGTCGTTGTAGAAGAGCAGCGAATGACGTCCCTCTCCCACCGGCAGCACTCCTCCGTCCGCTCCGATATGTCTCTCAGTCGGGCTGCCTTCTTCCCGGTACACGAACACCGCCAAGCCCCCGCCGGGTACCGGCCGTAGACTGTCGTAGGCGTACCCTGCCGGCGAATCCCATACAGCCATCCAGTCCCGGCCATAATCCCTCTCCCAGGCCAGCTCCCAGTCAGCCACCACATTGGCCGTCCAATGGTCGTGGTCATAGCACAGTTCCTTGCGGCAGCCCGTCAGCAGCACGGCCCCACAGAGAAGAAGCAGTACCTTCAGGACAATGTCCTGCCTGTCACAGAAGCCAGGCCGCATCATCTTGCACCTCCTTTTCCTGAGTTCCTGCCGGGCCAGTCCCCGAGTCTCCACGCCAGAGCCAGCTTGAGCTTGAGAGGGCCGAAGTAATTCATCCTCGAAGTCTGCTGATAGACATAGTGGGTGCCGTCCTCGTACGGCACAGGAAGATATTCCTCATACTCGGTGAACATCCATCCGGCACCGATTCCGAACTCGAGGGAAAGCCTCTTACCCACCGGAAGCATGTATCCGTAGCTGAGTCCCACGAAGCCGCCCTCGCCCTTATAGCCGCGGCCGCCGTTCTCGAGGTCGTAGAGCGTGCCCCCGGCGAACAGGCCCAGATAGTGTCCGTGCCATGCCTCCCTGGTGGAGAACCACCAGCGGGCCTCGGGGTATACAGTGGCTATCTGATAGTACCTGTGCTGCGGCCTGATACTCCACCACGCCACTGCGCCCTGGGCGGAGAGGGACCATGAGGGATTGATGAGCCACTCCAGCTCGAGGGAGGGCATCAGGGCTACGTCTGCGAGCAGGTTGGTCTTGATTGCCAGGCGGTAGACGGGTTTATATTCGGGCAGGTATTCCGTCACGGGCTGCTCCTCCGGCAGAAGAACAGAGTCATTCGTGGCAGCAGCCGGGACAGGAACCGGGGCAGCCTCTATCTGAGGCATGGACGGCAAAGGCTCATCCTGAGGCTGAGTATATTCCAGCACCACCTCGGCTCTCCGAAGCTGCGGGAAATAACGCTCCGTCAGTAGACCCCAGATCCGCCCTCCTTCGAAATCCATCAGGGCTTTCTTGCGTCCGCCAGTCACATTGTCTCCATCGGATATCCAGAGAGGGATCTCACGGATAATCCGCAGCACATCACCGCGCTCCGGAAAATCATCTCCGTCCGAGAGGATCCGACAGAGTCCGTCCCAGTCAACACCCATACCCTCCAGGGTCGATGAGGAGGCAGACAGAGCGCTGCCGGCCCGCTCCGTGATGAAGGCGAGGGCTGCGGCTGCGCGGTCTTCCGAGACCGAACGGTTGTACAGGGAAGAGCCTTCGGGGGATGCCCATCCCTTGATATAAACATGGAAGTCAGGGGTATCCGAATAAAGGTCGACTATACGGCATATAGTGTCGAGCGCCTTCTCATTGCCGCCTACGGCAGAAACAATATCCGTCCGGTCCTGCTCAAAATACAAGCGGACGGTATCTCTCATAACAGTTTGTGCTCCAAGATCCATAAGGGACAGGAACACAAATGAGAGCGAAAATATTACATGGGATATTCTCACTTTCATAGTTTCTTTTTTAGTAAAACCGGCAGTAATGGAACGTGAGCTGTGCTCTGAAAATGCCTTTGAATGACAAAAATATACAATACAGCTCCCCCCCCCATACCCAAATGGGTAAATATCACCGCACGACACAAATTTCACCCATTAGTGTAAAAAGAGCGCCGCGCACCTGACCGTTCATAGGTCGGATGCTCGGCGCACTGAAGCTGCCGGCAGACTACTGAAGAGTGCCTGCGAAACGGTCAATCCGCCCGCGGGCGTAGTCGGCCGTAATCCTGAAGGTCTTGCGTCCGCTGCCGGGGAGATCGTACATCGGGTCCATCATGACAGCCTCGCAGATGGAGCGGAGGCCGCGGGCGCCCAGCTTGTACTTGAGGGCGGTGTCCACTATCATGTCCAGGACGGCGGGCTCGATGGTGAGCCTGACTCCGTCGAGCTCGAAAAGGTGTACGTACTGGCGCACCAGGGCGTTCTTGGGCTCAGTGAGGATACGGCGCAGGGCATCGCGGTCCAGCGGATCCAGGTAGGTCACTATCGGCAGACGTCCGACGATCTCGGGAATGAGTCCGTAGGCACGCAGGTCCTGGGGTGCGATGTAGCGCAGGAGGTTGTCGCGGTCGATGCCGCTCTTCTTCTCCTGAGCTCCGTAGCCCACAACGCGGGTGTTGAGCCTCTGGGCGATCTTCTTCTCGATACCCTCGAAGGCTCCTCCGCAGATAAACAGGATATTGGTCGTGTTCACGGCTATCATCTTCTGCTCGGGGTGCTTGCGGCCGCCGGCGGGGGGAACGTTGACGATGCTGCCCTCGAGGAGTTTCAGCATGGCCTGCTGGACTCCCTCTCCGGAGACGTCGCGGGTGATGGAGGGATTGTCGCTCTTGCGGGCTATCTTGTCGATCTCGTCTATGAAGACGATGCCTCTCTCAGCCCGTGCCACGTCGTAGTCTGCGGCCTGGAGCAGACGGGAGAGGATGCTCTCCACGTCCTCGCCCACATACCCAGCCTCGGTCAGCACGGTAGCGTCGACGATGGCGAAGGGTACGTTGAGCATACGGGCGATGGTCCTGGCCAGAAGAGTCTTGCCGGTACCGGTGGGGCCGACAAGCAGGATGTTGGACTTCTCCAGTTCCAGACTCTCGAGGGCCGATTTCTCGGCATCGAGGACCTTCTCGGCCTCGCTCTTGCCGCGTCCTTTGGACGAGGCCTCCGCCGCTTTCCGGGCAAATACCTCATTGATCCTCTTGTAGTGGTTGTACACTGCCACGGCCAGGGACTTCTTGGCATCCCCCTGCCCTATCACGTACTGGTCCAGGAAAGCGGTTATCTGCTTCGGTGTCACCTCCAGGGCCTCGCACGAAGGTGCCTTGCCGGCCTCATGCAGAGCCGAACCAGAAGCTGCATCAGCGAATATGTCGTCTCCGAAAATCGAATGTACATACTCCGACACCCTGATGGCGCAGTCCACACAGATAGAGCTGCCGCCCCCCTGGAGCAGCATCTCCACCTCGTTGGAGGTACGGCCGCAGAAGGCGCACCTGTCTATTTTCTTTCTATCGCCCGCCATTGTTCTTCTGAAGGATATTATCGACCATGCCGTAGGCCACTGCCTCGGATGCAGTCATCCAGTAATCGCGGTCGGCGTCCTTGGCTATCTTCTCCAGGCTCTGGCCGGAATGTTTGGCGATGATGTCGTAGAGCTCGCTCTTGAGCTTTCTGATCTCGGCGGCGGCTATCTCGATGTCGGAGGCCTGCCCCTCGGCCCCGCCCATGGGCTGGTGAATCAGCACGCGGGAGTGAGGCAGCACAGAGCGCTTGCCGTGGGCACCGGCCGTCAGCAGCACGGCGGCCATCGAGGCGGCCATGCCGGTGCAGATGGTGGCCACGTCGGGACCGACCAGCTGCATGGTGTCGTAGATGCCCAGGCCGGCGTAGACCATGCCTCCGGGAGAGTTGATGTAGATCTGGATGTCGGCCGAAGAGTCGGTGGACTCCAGGAAAAGGAGCTGGGCCTGGACGATATTGGCCACGTCGTTGTCAATACCCACCCCGAGGAAGATGATACGGTCCATCATCAGACGGGAGAACACGTCCATCTGGGCGACATTGAGCTGGCGCTCCTCGATGATGGTGGGGTTGATGTAACCGGAGCACACATTGGAATATGAGCTCAGACGGGCTGAGCTCATACCAAGGTGCTTTACTGCGTATTTTTCGAATTCTGAAGATGCCATGCCGCAGGATTACTCGTTCATCTTGCGGAGGTCGGCTGAGCTGATCTCCTTGTTGTCTATGGTGACGGTCTTGCGGACAAATGCCAGCACGACGTTCTCCTGAGCCTTCTCGGCGATGCGGCGGCCCTGCTTGTCATCGGCGAGGATGTTGGCGGCGTAGCCGTTGAGATGCTCCTCGGGCACGTTGTTCAGGCCGTACATGGCGAACTGGTAGCGGGCCAGCTTACGGGCCTCCGCGTTCAGGTCCTCCTTGGTGACCTCGAGCTTGTGGTCGCTCATGATGCGGCCCTCGACGGTCTGCCACTTGAAGTCCTTGATGAAGGCGGGGAAGTCCTTGTCGATGTCCTCCTTGGAGAACTTGCCCTCGTTGACCTGATACAGCCATCTCTTGAGGAAGTCCTCGGACACCTTGATGTCAGCCTTGTTCATCAGATACTCGCGGGCGTCGAGCATGAAGCGGTAGTCGCTCTCCTGCCTGAACTCCTCGGTCATCTTCTCTGTCAGGGCCGCGTCGAACTCAGCCTCATCGTGTACCTTGTCGGGACCGAAGAGCATGTCGTAGAGCTCCTTGCCGGGCACTGCGTCCACATAGTTCTTCACCTCCTTGACGGTCAGGTGCCATACAGGTTCCAGACCTGCGAGCTCCTCCTTCTTCACGCGGAGCATGGCGGCACGGTCGGCCTCGTTGGGGAAGGTCCTGACCACATCCACATCCAGCTCGTCGCCGGCCTTCTTGCCGAGGAAGAGAGCCTTGGCCTCATCGTCCAGTACGTTCATGGCGATGTAGGAGGCCTCCACCTTCCTGTCGCCCTGAACCATGTCGGCCACTACGAAGTCGCCGTCCTTGACCTCGTCGCAGTTCTCCAGACGGGCGTACTGCTTGTAGATGTTCTTCTTGTACTCCTCCTTCTCGGCGTCGGTCAGAGTCACATTATAATAAGGTATGTGGTCGTCAGCGCTCAGATTCATCTCGAACTGGGGAGCGAGAGCGATATCGAAGGTGAAGTCGAACTCCTCGCCGCCGTCGAAATTGTTCTTGTCCTCAGCGTCCTCCACGGGAAGTGGCTCACCGATGACTGTGAGCCTGTGCTCCTCGATGTAGTTATTGAGACTGTTGGAAATCAGCTCGTTGATAGCTTCTACAAGAGCCTGTCCGCCGTGGATTCTCTCGATGAGGGCCATGGGCGCCATGCCCTTGCGGAATCCGCGGATCTCCGCATTGCGGCGGAACTTGTTGAGAATCTTTTTCCTGCTGTCTGCGTAATCGTCCTTGACAAAGTGGAATGACAGTCTTATCGTCAGTCCGTCATTTACTAATTCTTTTACTTCCATATCGTTTTATAAATTATTGTCCTTTCGGGATAAGTGCGCAAAAGTAAATAAAATCCTTTATTTTACAAAAGAATGAACTATATTTGCCTACTGATAACAATAAATTCTAAGTAGTTGTTTTATGAGAAAGAAAATCGTAGCCGGCAACTGGAAAATGAACACCCTCATCGATGAGGGAGCCGCACTTGCAAAGAACATTGCAGACAGAATCAATGAAGTCCCCTCGGACGTACAGCTCATACTCGCCCCCCCGTTCACCCATCTCGACCGCGTAGGCGGCATCATCAAGGGCACTCCCGCAGCCCTCTCGGCACAGAACTGCGCTGACAAGGACAAGGGAGCCTACACCGGCGAGGTATCTGCTGCAATGCTCGCCTCGGCCGGCTGTCAGTATGTAATCCTCGGCCACTCAGAGCGCAGGGAGTACTACCACGAGACCTCCGCCACCCTCAATGAAAAGATCGTCCTCGCCCTCGCCAACGGCCTAAGGCCCATCTTCTGCGTCGGTGAGAAACTCGAGGAGCGCGAGGCCGGCAGGCATTTCGACGTAGTGGGAGCCCAGATCCGCGAGGTGCTCTTCAACCTCAGCCCCGAGCAGCTCGCACAGGTGGTCATCGCCTATGAGCCCGTATGGGCCATCGGCACCGGCAAGACCGCCACATCGGACCAGGCCCAGGAGATTCACGCCTTCATCCGCAAAACCTTAGCGGAGCGATACGGCGAGCTTTCCGAGGAGATATCCATCCTCTACGGCGGCAGCTGCAAGCCCTCCAACGCCCGCGAGCTCTTCGCGCAGAAGGACATCGACGGCGGCCTGATCGGAGGCGCATCCCTCAAGGCCGACGACTTCATCGCCATAGCACAGAGCTACTAAGCCGGCACCCTATGGAATATATCGAAGTATCCATCGAGATCACTCCTTTCAGCGATGAGCACGCCGAGATAGTCACCGCCGAGATATCCGAACTCGGATTCGAGAGCTACCTCACCGAAGAGCCTTACCTGAAAGCGTATATTCCCCGGGAACAGTTCCATGAACCTCACCTGAAGACCGTCCTGAGCCTCATACCTCAGGACGGGTTCACGGTGAGGTATTCTTTATCCCTGATTCCCGAGCAGAACTGGAACGCCCTCTGGGAGTCCTCCTTCGAGCCCGTGGTCATCGACGGCCGCTGCACAGTCAAGGCCTCTTTCCACAAGGGCCTGCCGCGGACCAAGTACACGATAGTCATCGACCCCAAGATGGCCTTCGGCACCGGACATCACCAGACCACCACTCTGATCATCAAGACAATGCTCGCCCACGAGAAGGCCATCCGCGGCCTGCAGGTCCTCGACATGGGCTGCGGCACCGGCATCCTCTCCATCCTGGCGGCAAAGATGAAGGCTGCGGTCCCCGTCCATGCCATAGACATCGACCCGGTGGCAGTGCGCTCCGCAAGGGAAAATGCCCGCCGCAACCGCGTCCCGGACCGGATCCACACCCTCTGCGGCGACGCCTCCCTCATCCAGGCGGGCAAATACGACCTGATCCTGGCCAATATCAACCGCAACATCATCCTCGAGGACATCTCCACCTACGCCCGCGGCATGAAGCCCGGGGCGCTGCTGATAACCAGCGGGTTCTATGAGGAGGACTGCGCCATGATAGAAGCGGAGGCCGTCCGCCAGGGGCTGGAGCCCCTAGGCTCGGACAGCCTGGAACGCTGGGCCACCGTCACATTCCGCAAATTACCGTTCAACCAATAATTTATTTTCCACAAAACACTCAACACACGTATGAAAAGAATATTCTACCTTATGCTCTCGGCCGCCCTCATGCTCGGCGGTCACGCAGCAGCATCCGCCGCCCCGCCTGCGGCCAAAGACGGCGCCCCCCTCTGGATGAGATACCCCAAGATCTCCCCGGACGGCAGCAAAATAGCATTTTCCTATCAGGGCGACATCTACTATGTCCCCACAGCCGGAGGTGAAGCCGTAAGGCTCACCGCTACAGACTCCTACGAGTCCCAGCCCATCTGGTCCAACGATGGACGGACCATCGCATTCGTCTCCGACCGATTCGGCGGGATGGACATATTCACGGTGGGCATCGAAGGCGGTAAAGCCTTGAGAATCACCACCCACTCCGGCACCGAGACGCCCCTGGCATTCTCCCCGGACGACGAGTACATCTACTTCTCCGCCGCGATTCAGGACCCTGCCTCCAGCGTGATGTGGTCCGCATCGTGGATTACCGAGCTCTACCGCGTCAAGGCCACCGGCGGCCGTCCCGAGCAGATCACCGCCACCCCAGTGTGCAGCATCAGCTTTGACTCCGACGGAGAGTCCTTCCTCTACTACGACCGCACAGGCAGCGAGAACATCTGGCGCAAGCACCACACCTCGTCGGTAGCCCGCAACATATTCTACTATGACGCCGCCGAGGGCACCCACACCCAGATTACCACCAATCCCGGCGAGGACCGCGACCCGATCTTCACCGGTGACGGCCAGATGGTATTCCTCAGCGAGCGGGACGGAGGCTCGTTCAACGTCTACTCCGCACCTGTGGACGACGCTGAGAACGCCACAGCCCTCACCCATTTTACCAAACATCCCGTACGCTTCCTCAGCCGCGCCGCCGACGGCACCCTCTGCTTCGGATGGCAGGGCGAGATCTACACCCTGGCTCAGGGCGGCAAGCCTCAGAAAGTGGCCGTCAGCATCCTCAACGACAACATCAACCACCCCTCGGCCATCCGTCTTGGCGGTGTCTCCGAGATAGCCATCTCCGATGACGGCGAGGAGATTATCCTCCAGAGCCGCGGCGAGGTATTCGCCACCACCGGCGAGTACAGCACCACCAAGCAGATAACCCGCACCGCAGCCGCCGAAGAGGGCATCACCGTATCCCCCGACGGCAAGACCGTCATCTACGCCTCCGAGCGCACCGGACGCTGGAACCTCTACAAGGCCACGATGACCCGGGAGGACGAGCTGCATTTTGCCTACGCCACCCTCATCGACGAGGAGCCTCTCTTCAAGGATGAGAAGGCCGAGCGCACATGGCCCACATTCTCGCCCGACGGCAAGGAAGTGGCCTTCATCGAGAACCGCAACATCCTCAAGGTCCTCAACCTCGAGAGCGGCAAGGTGCGCCAGATCACCGACGGCACCCAGCACTACGGAGAGTTCTCCTACGACTGGTCTCCTGACGGCAAATGGTTTGCGCTCACACTGATAACCAACCGCCGCGACCCCTACAGCGACATAGGCATCGTCTCCGCCTCCGGTGACATGAAGATCCACAACATCACCAACAGCGGCTACATCGACGGCTCTCCCCAGTGGGTGATGGACGGCAACGCTGTCATCTTCATCTCCAACCGCCTCGGTATGCGCTCGCACGCCTCTTGGGGCAGCCAGGACGACGTATTCATCGCCTTTATGAACCGCAAGGCATGGGAGGAGTTCAACATGAGCGAGGAGGACTACGACCTGTACAAGGAGCAGGAAAAGGCCGCCGAGAAGAAGACCAAGGAAGCTGTGGAGGCCGAGAAGGACAAGAAGGACAAGGACTCCAAGGACAAGAAAGGCAAAAAGGACAGCGCCGCCTCCGACAAGGAGGAGAGCAAGGACATCGTCATCGAGCTGGACGGCCTCGAGGACCGCGTACAGCGCCTCACCCCCATGTCCTCCACCCTGCTTTCGGCCGCTATGACCGATGACGGAGAGAGCCTCTACTTCCTCAGCTCCTTCGAGAGGGGCTTCGACCTCTGGGAGCTCAAGACCCGCACAGGCGAGATCTCACAGGTGCGCAAGGGCATCTCCCCCGGTGCACTGCATCTGGACAAGGACGGCAAGAAGCTCTACATCCTCGGTTCCCGTCCCCAGGTCATGACCCTCGCCGGAAAACAGGTAAAGCCCATCGACTTCAACATGCGCATGGAGCTTGACCGCGCAGCCGAGCGGGCCTACATGTTCGAGCACGTCTTCAAGCAGGAAGAGCGCAAGTTCTACAACGCCAATTACCACGGTGTCGACCTCGCCCGGCTCCAGAAGGACTATGAGCCGTTCCTGGCCCACATCAACAACAACTACGACTTCTCCGAGATGCTCTCCGAGATCCTCGGCGAGCTCAACGTCTCCCACACCGGCTCCGGATACAGCGGAGTGGGCGCCGAGAAGGCGACTCCCGCACTGGGCCTGCTCTTCGACCTCAAGTATGAGGGCGACGGCCTGAAGATCGACGAAGTCCTCGACCCGGGTCCGTTCTCCATCACCGGTTCCAAGGTCAAGGCCGGCGTCATCCTCGAGAAGATAGACGGTGAGCCCGTACTCGCAGGAGAGGACTGGTTCCCTCTGATCAACGGCAAGCGCGGCATGCAGGTGCTCTTCTCCTTCTACGACCCCGCCACCAAGGAGCGCTGGGAGATGGTCGCCAAGCCTATCTCGAGCGGCCAGCAGAACGAACTGCTCTATCAGCGCTGGGTCAAGAGCCGTGCCGCGGAAGTGGACAGCCTCTCCGGCGGACGCCTCGGCTACGTGCACATCCGCTCCATGGCTGACGGCAGCTACCGCGACGTCTACGCCGACATCCTCGGTAAATACAACCTCTGCGACGGTATCGTCATCGACACCCGCCACAACGGCGGCGGCCGCCTCCACGAGGACATCGAGATCCTCTTCAGCGGAGAGAAATACCTCGAGCAGGTCATCCAGGGTACAGTAGTCTGCGACATGCCCTCGCGCCGCTACAACAAGCACTCCATCATGCTCGTGGCCGAGGACAACTACTCCAACGCCCACGGCACACCCTGGGTCTACAAGCACCAGGGCATCGGCTCCATCGTCGGCATGCCCGTGCCCGGCACCATGACCTCGGTCAACTGGGAGACCCTCCAGGATCCCACGATGTACTTCGGCATCCCCGTCATAGGCTACCGCACCCGTGACGGCCACTACCTCGAGAACTCGCAGCTCGAGCCCGACTTCCTGGTGCGCAACAAGCCCGAGGAAGCCGTTCAGGGCCGCGACGAGCAGCTGGAGGTGGCTGTCCGCGAGCTGCTCAGGCAGATTGACGCTGACAAGGACCGCTGGTAATATTAAAATATTAAAGAAAAATACTATCTTTGCGCCCGCAGTCCGAAAAACTGCGGGCGTGTTGTAATTGGTAGCCAAGCCAGACTTAGGATCTGGTGCCGCAAGGCGTGGGGGTTCGAGTCCCCCCGCCCGCACGAATTAAGGCAGGCATCCATCTCTAAGTGGATGTCTGTTTTTGTTTTTGATTGTTACCGAGGGGAGGCAGTTAATTTATTTTATGATTATCCGCAAAGATACCCCGCATCCTTCACGTTGCTTTTTAGTTGAGTTGTATACACTTGAATATAAGCGTTTTATCAATCTAATGATATTTTAAGAGGGGCGAATTATGCTCAGAAAGAGCCTTTTTGCCGTCACTTAACTTTTTGCGCAAAATACAAGACCCGGTCAATCAGGAGATTGCGTTATAACTAAAAAGCAACGTG
>DVGV01000023.1 GCA_018712545.1 Candidatus Coprenecus merdigallinarum
GGTGTGGCTGGAACACCTCCTTTTTGGAGCTTTACTGATCGGAAGGAGATTATTTCTCTCCTTTTTCACTCAGATGCTATTTTTTATACTATTCAGTCCCGTAGCTCAGTTGGTTAGAGCACTACACTGATAATGTAGGGGTCAGCGGTTCAAGTCCGCTCGGGACTACATTCAGTGCCTTGCGTTGGACTGAATTTTTTTTTGAACATTTTGGGGGGCTAGCTCAGTTGGCTAGAGCGCCTGCCTTGCAAGCAGGAGGTCAAGGGTTCGACTCCCTTGCTCTCCACAAAAAAGGGATCATCTTTGATGGTCCCTTTTTTTGTGGGAAGCAAGGGAGGAAAATGCGCAGCATTTTCTTTTCCTACCCCCATCCAAACCTTCCCCGGGGGGGGAAGGCTTGGTCGCTTCGTGCCGAAGCTCTGAAAGGGGCTTGCGGTTCGGGGGGGGTCTTTTGTTCGGGCGGCGGTGTGCTCTGGGGCACGTTTTGGGTGCGTTTCAGTTTGCGGCCGCTGGCTGGCGCCTTGCGGATGGGTGACATGCGTGTGTTACCCTCTCTTTTTTTCTGCACTTCGCAACTATATTTTCTCGTGCTGATATGCTTTTTATAATGCCCTGATACCCAGTGAGTTTAAAATATTACCCCCTGCTGTAAGGCTTCTCAAAATGCTTACGGCAGGGGGTAATATTTAGAACATCCTGATTGTCAGTGTTAAAGCAAACTTACATCAGCCCGACAAAAAGTCGTTGAATGCGGGCTGGTAGGTAAGTTGGGCGGAGGCGGGTTATCGCTCGAGGGTGATGTGGTATTCCGACCAGTTGTCGTTCTCGCTGAGGCGGCGGGAGCCCTGTGGACCGTCATTGACTATCAGTATCCTCGTGCCTGTGCTGCGGGCGAATACTCCGGCCTGCTCGTAGATGCGGCGCTCATATTTTCGCCATTCGTCCTTCTTCATTTTCCTGCGGTCCCAGTCGTAGCGGATGATGGGGGCGGACTTCTGCGTCGGGCCCACCGACTCGAAGACGAAGTTGTTCTCCATGGCCTTGAGAGGACCCGGGCATTCGTGTTCACTCCTCTTCCATGAAGAGTTTTCCATTTACGTAGTCGAGGGCTTCCTTAGTGAAGTTGTAGACGTCGCTCTCCTTGTTTTCAGCGCGGTCCATGAATTCCTTGTAATATATGGCGGCGTTCTTCCAGTCCTTGAGGCGCTCGTAGCAATAGCCGAGGGAAGGGAGGACTGTCAGGCGCTCCGGGTCGTAGCTGCGGGCGGCGATGTACTTGTCGCGGGCCTCATCGAAACGCTCCTTCTTGACCAGCCAGTCTCCGTAGGCTGAGAGAAACCGGTACATTGCGTCGGGGTCGGGCTGCAGCAGCTCTATGCCTTTGTCGAACATGCTCTGGGTGAGGGAGTCCCTGATGGTGACGCGGCCTAAGGAGTAGGCGTAGTAGTAGACGCCGTCGATGTTTGTGGTATCGGCATGGTAGGCGTCCTCAAAGGCATAGAGGGCCTTTACCGGGTCGGTCTCTAAGTAGTTCAATCCTAAGTAGAAATTCGTGCTGTAGGTGGAGTCTCCGAGGGCCCGCATCCGCTCGAAGATTCTCAGGGACTGCGGGTACTGCTTCCTGATGTAGTAAGTCATTCCCTGGATACCGAGAATATTGAGGGATGTGTCCTTTTCCAGATAACGTGCCGTTATCTCCATGATCTCTCCGTACTCTTTCTGGTCCAGCAGGATGCTGGATGCCTTGTCGATGACCTTTTCGTTATAGGGATTGAGCCGCAGGGCTTCCCGATAGCAGACCAGGGCCGAGTCCGGCTGCCCGAGCATGTTCCAGCTGTCTCCGGCGAGGGAGACTATCGCGGGAATGCTGTCCACGGCCATCACCATCTCTGCATTTGAGATACAGTCCTCGTACAGGCCGCAGTAATAGTAAAGCATTGTCTGCTGCACCCTGAAATACAGGTTCACGGGGTCGATCATGGTGATTATCCCGTAGAGGTTCAGGGCCTCGGTCAGGTCTCCCTGCTGGATCCGGCAGTCGGCTATCTCGGCCATCACCGGCACCGGATTGGCCCTCCGGTCCAGTGCGACCACCGCCCCGAGAGCCTCCACCGCCTCATCGTAGCGGTACATCTTCCTCAGGCACTGCGCTCTGCGGCTCTGCAGCCCCTTCTGCACCATCCGCTCCTGCTCCGGCATTGCCGCCACCGCCACGGAGTCCTGCGCGTCCACCGTTATGAGACTGTCCATCGCTGCCAATGCCCCGATGTAGTCGTATCTTCCCATCATTCTGTCTATTTCCGCAAATATCTCATTGTCCTGAGGGGTGGCCGTGACTTGCCCCGCTGCCGGGACTGATCCGATTCCGGCTGTGAGCGCTCCGGTCAGAAGTATGATTTTTAGCAGGTTGTAACTTTTCATGGGTTATGAATTTTGGATAATCGTTACAAAATTAATTAATTTTTAGTTAACAGGGCGGTTTTTTGGCGGTTTTTTTTCACCTTTTATGAGTCTGTTTTGATTTTTTGCCGATAAACGACATCAGTTTAGTGCATTATGCTGACTGAGGAAATTACAGACTGAGGGAGAAAATCTCTTGTCTGTTTTGGTGTGATTTGAGTATATTGCTGTTAATTAGTAGTTTGCGCATGTTACTTCGAAACAGACTCAAGGTGTCTTGATGTAAAGATATCTCAATATCTGCCTATGAAGGCTCTGTAGAGAGGATTTGTGTCCGTGCAACTATTTTTCTCCAATGAGTCTGTTTTATGCTGATGCACGTAAATATTTGTAATATAGTTTATTAAGTGGGTGTTTGCAAAACAGACTGTGAGGTGTTGCCCCCAGTCTGTAGTGCCTACGGACGGTGTAAGGCGGTTAATTTTAGCATTTTATCTCAATTGGGCAAAAACAGACTCGCGGGAGATTAAATGAATGCAATGCTCAGGCCGTTCCGAACACGTTCTACGGCACCTTCTGTGGCAGGTGAGAGGAGACAGATGTTTCGGAGGGCCCTTCAGTCTGTTTTGGGTGAAATCGGACAATAGTCAGAGTTATAGCGGCTTATGCAGAAATGTGGATTACAGACAGTAGTGTTATGGGGAAATTCACTATCTTTGAAATTTGGAAGAAAAAGATAAGTATGAATTTGGGCGTGATTATAGTAATAGCGGTGCTGACGGTGGCCCTGGCCCTCGTCTCTTATGCGTATTTCCTGTGCAGGGAGAATCTGAGGCGGGAGCGGAAGATGAATTCCGTGTTCTACGGGCTGTCCAAGGACTTAGAGGGGGATACGTGGAGGCAGAAGGACACGATCCAGGGGCAGCGGGAGGAGATCGAGAGCTTAGCGGCGGAGGTCCGGGAGAGCAAGGCGATGGCGCGGATGCTGCGGCAGAGGCCCAAGGGCAGCGGGGAACTCATCGCTTTCACTGAGAAGCTGCTGCTGGTTACGGACGAGCTGGCCAATGTCTACCTCGAGAGTGCCGCGCATCCCCAGACGCTGGGCCGGAGGGTCAGGGAGGTGCTGGACTCGACCATCGCGGACAGGAGTACGTTCGGGCAGGTGGGCTCGCTGATGGAGGCCTCATATCCCGGCTTCCTGAAAGGGCTTTACTCCGAGTATCCGTGGATGACGGACCAGGACCGGCAGATCGTGGCCCTTATGTGCTGCGGCATCTCCCCGAATGCGGTCAGCGTCATCATGGGAATGGACATGAACCGGCTCAGCAAATGGAAGACCCAGCTGGCCAAGAAGATGGGTAGCCCGGTGCGCCTGTCCAAGTTCCTCAATGAAAAACTTCTCGATTACAGTGTTTCCTTGTAACAGTAATTATTTGCTGTGATTGGAAAATGAATTCCTATCCTTGCAATAGGAAAAGTTGTGCGGATTTGTCGTATTGGCGGTGTTTTTCTTTAGAAGAAAAAACTTCCCGATATCAGTGTTCAATCGGTTGATTCATAGTGATTTGACTGTTTTGAAAAACTTCCATGGGCGTAAAATGAAGTGTGCTGAAAATCAGTAATTTACATTTTGGCGGAAGTTTTGTAACAAACGTAATGTGTTGGATATCATAAAATTGCCCTTATTTTAGGGAAGTCTTTTTTCCTTGCACCGCGCTGTCCCCGCATCTAA
The DNA here is from genome assembly GCA_018712545.1 of Candidatus Coprenecus merdigallinarum. GTDB lineage: Bacteria > Bacteroidota > Bacteroidia > Bacteroidales > UBA932 > Coprenecus > Coprenecus merdigallinarum. Next base: position 4,133 of record DVGV01000023.1, read on the forward strand.
ATTTGCACTCGAACCGATAAAACCGAGTGCATATGAGAACAACAATTCTGATCGTTATTCTGACAGCTTTTTATTCTGTCAGCACCGCCCTGGCCGCACCGGTGCAGGACAGGGTGCAGGGGACTTTCTTCGGCTGCCGGTTGGGAGAGGACTTCCGGTCGGTGAGCAACCCTGAAAGATGGGAATGCCGGGGCTTCAACACTACATCCTCGCGGTGTGACCTATACCGGCTCCGACGGTGCGGTCTGCACGGTGAGCCTCGAAAGAAGCGAGGCCGTGAACAACAGCCTGTACTGGTTCGTCACTCTGACCTACTGGCGGGAGGACCTGCGGGCTGCCGCGCAGGAGGAGATTATACGCGAGATGTAAATAATTGTGCTCGATATGGAAGGTAATTCAATTATAATGATAGTGCTGGCCCTGTGCCTTTCTGCGAGTATGGCGGCGCTGTTTGTCTGTGCCGTCAGGCTGAGCCGGGAGCGGAGGAAGACATCCATCTTTTACGGTATCTCGAAGGATTTAGAGACGGCTCCGATGAGGTGTGGCGGGAGGATGGGGGAGGCCTCTGCTCAGGAGCTCCGCGGCATTGCAGACGGGCTGGCCGAATGCAGCGGCCTGGTCCGCTCACTGCTGCGGAAGGGCCATGATGAGGCAGATCTCCTGGCTCTGGCGGAACGGCTGCAGGCACTTTCGGAGGAAGTAGAACATCTAACTTTTAAACATAACAAATCATGAGACACATACGCTTTAACCGACATACCGTATTCTCCTCAGTGCTCAACGTCATAGGACTGACCCTCGCCCTGTCCGTGTTCCTGATACTGACGGTGCAGGTGATGTACGACTGGAGATATGACAGATGCTATGTGGGGCATGAGGATATTTACAGGCTGGAATGCAGCGGCATGGCAGGTGAAAGGGCAGGTAACTACCTGGCGAGTTTTTCCAGGCCGATGATAGAGGAAATCAGAACATCCCTGCCCCAGGCTGAGGCTGTGGGCACTTACCTCTACTATAAGGACAGAAGTGAACCGATGAGGGAAGTGGGGAGCAACGGCTCCGGGGTATCCGTTTCCTTTGCGGACTGCGACTACGGTCTGCTGCGGGTCTTCCCCTTTGAATTTACCGGGGGGGATACCTCCCTTTTCCGGACTCCCAATACGGCGGTCATTTCCGAGAGGGGAGCGGCCAGGCTTTTCGGCGGAGAGTCCCCGGTCGGGAAATACGTGGAGTTCGCCTCCTCGGACGTGCAGCGGTACGGAGCCGCGACGCGCTTCACTATTGTGGGGGTGTACAGGGATTTTCCCCAGAACTCCAGTGTGGACAAGGAGTTGCTCATCAATCTCGGCAATTACGACTTGAACAATGGCAGCACGTGGGCATACGGCTGTTATATCCGGACGGCCGTGCCGCAGCAGGCCCTGCCGGTGCTGAAGGACTACATGGAAAACTTTACGACAGGAGGCAATGACGTCATGGTCCGTCTTACCGGCCTGCACGATGCCTACTACATCCATGATGTTTCTCCCGACAACACTGCCAAGGGCAACCGTCCGATTACGGTAACGCTCTTCTCCATTTCTATCCTCATACTGCTGATAGCGGCGATCAATTTCATCAATTTTTCCATGGCTTCCGTGCCCTTCCGCATCAAGGCTCTCAATACCCGGAGGGTGCTCGGGGCGACGAGGGGATCTCTGGTCCTGCGTCAGCTCGGGTCGGCCCTTGCGCTGATGCTGCCGGCATTTGTCCTGAGTGCGGGGGTGATGTCCGTGGCCGCGACCTCTGACCTCGCCTCGTACGTCTCAGGCTCGCTGCGGGTGCAGGACAATTGGGGCGTGCTGCTCATAACCCTTGCCGCATCAGTGCTTACCGCCCTGGCCGCGGGTATTTTCCCGGCCCGCTACAGCACGTCCTTCAACCCGGCGATGGTACTCAAAGGCTCTTTCTCCCTCTCGGCTAAAGGGCGCAGTCTGCGTACCTCCTTGGTCGGGATTCAGTATCTCGTTTCGTTTGTTCTGGTCATCTGCGCCCTGTTCATCTCGGTCCAGGTCCGGTACATGAAGGGTTTCGACATGGGGTATGACCGGGAGCAGGTGGTGGAGTTCCGCCTCTCCTACAGCATCGGACAGAAGCGGGAGACGCTCAAGGAGATGCTTCTGGAGAATCCGAATATCACCGATGTCACATTCTCCGGTTATTCCATGGCACAGGAGACCAAGATGCCGTGGGGCCGCGTCATCAACGGAGAGTCCGCGCCTGTCGAATGCCTTCCGGTGGACCGCAACTTTGCCTCCTTCTTCGGTCTTGAGCTGACGGAGGGCCGGGACTTTCTGCCTTCGGATGACAACAGTCCGGGAGGAACGATGATAGTCAATCAGAACTTCCTGAATTCGTATCCCTTTCTGAGGATAGGGGCGACGTATCCAGGGCACAGGTCGGACGTGGAGGCGCAGATAATCGGGGCCGTCCGGGACTTCAACTTCAAGCCGCTGCAGTACGGTATCAGCCCGTTCTGCCTGTACAATTTCGGCAGCACTCCGTGGTGGCCCCTCCAGGTGGGATACGCCAAGGTCATGACCGGGGATATCCCGGCCACGTTCAGCTTCATCCGGAAGACGCTCAGCGAACTGGATCCCTCCTTCAACACCGGGAGCATGGACGTGAACTTCCTCGATGATGCGGTCGCCGGCCTCTACGCCCAGGAGGACAGGCTGGTCCGCATGATTACCACGGCCTCCTGGATTTCCCTGCTGATTTCCGTTATCGGTATTCTCGGCTTAGTGTACTTCGAGACGCAGTTCCGCCGCAAGGAGATAGCGGTCCGCCGCGTACACGGAGCCTCTGTGGGGGAGATACTGCTGATGCTCAACCGTTATTACCTGAAGATTACTGCGGTGTGCTTTGCCGTGGCGGTGCCAATAGCCTGGTTCATCATCCGCCGGTGGGTCTCCTCATTTCCCTACCAGAGCCCCGTGCCGGTGTGGATATTCCTCGTGGCGCTGGTGCTGGTGTCCCTGATTACGGCCGTTACTGTCACGCTCCAGAGCCGGAGGGCCGCGCTGCGTAATCCGGTGGACTCGATTTCCTCGGAATAATAAAAAATAATTAACTTTGGGGCATCGCTGTAAAATGTTTGGAAATGATGGATATGAGAACGGATGTAGAACCGATAACCGTCATCCGGGGCGAGATTTTCAATGACCGCCGCGGTACAATCCACTCGATGAACTCTTTTTCGTTCGAGGGAGTGGAACGGTATTATTTTATAAGGAATATAGATACAAGGATGGTGCGCGGATGGCACGGACATCAGTTTGAGCGGAAGTGGTTTCAGTGTGTGGCTGGGAGTTTTACGATGGCGTTCGTGGCTCCGGATGACTGGGACGCTCCGTCTAAGGACCTGAAGCCGGAGATTTACCGGATATCGGACCGCAGGAGTGAGATTATCTGCGTGCCGGCGGGATATGCCAACTGTCTGAGGGCGGAGGAGCCCGGCTCGGTGCTGATGGTGCTCTCGGGCAAGCGCTACCCCGAATGTCTGGAGGACAGCTGGAGGTATCCGGCGGACTATTGGTTTGACTGGGCGGAGCTGTAGGACCGTAAGATTTTAGGAATTTGTGGAAAAATAATTAAATTTGGGCTGCAAAATCGATTATTTAACCCAAATAGATCTGATCAAATGAGAAAAATATTTTTAGCAGCCGCCGCTCTTCTTTCTACTGCCGTGGGCTATGCCCAGGAGAGCGGGGAGAAGCAGAGTCTCACTCTGGAGCAGGTGGCACAGGGAATGCCTGAGGGCATCACAAGTCCTATTCCCATGCCTCTTGGATGGTATGACAGGAGCAATCTTATTGTCTCTGAGAACCGCGAGCTGGGTCTTTACAACATAAAGACCGGGGAGACCTCGCCCTATCAGATGCCGGAGCCCAAGGTCCGGCCGGCCATCCTCGAGGAGCTGAGCAAGACCGTGGACAATCCCATGTTCTCGCCGGACTCCACGAAGATCGCCTACACCAAGGACAACAACCTCTACGTGATGGATGTGGCCACCGGTGAGCACACCGCGCTGACTACTGACGGTTCGGACCTGATCCTGAACGGCTGGTCCTCGTGGGTGTACTACGAGGAGATTCTCGGCAGGGCCACCCGCTACAAGGCCTTCTGGTGGTCACCGGACAGCAAGCGCCTGGCCTACTACAAGTTCGATGATACGAACGTGCCGATGTTCCCCATCTACGACGCCAAGGGCAAGCACGGTACCCTGAACGAGACCCGCTACCCCAAGGCCGGGGACGAGAATCCCAAGGTGGAGATAGGCATGATCGACCTGACCACGGGCGAGACTGTCTGGGCTGACTTCGACCGCGAGGACGACCAGTATTTCGGTACTCCGTTCTGGAGCGCTGAGTCGGACAAGTTCATGGTGCCCTGGATGCCGAGGGACCAGAACCATCTGATACTCTATGAGGTGTCTCCTTTCGACGGCTCGAAGAAGCCTCTGTACGAGGAGCATCAGAGGACCTGGATCGACTGGATTGACGATATGGTCTTCACCGAGGACGGCTTCTACATGACCCGCGATTTCGACGGATGGGAGCAGATCTATTTCCAGCCCTTCGACGGCTCGCAGTACATCAAGCTCACCGAGGGCCGCAACTGGGGCACCCGCATCCTCAAGTTAGACGAGGCCAGGGGTGTGCTCTTTTTCACCTCGAGGGCTGAGATATCCACCCGTTATGACGTCTACAGGCTGGATCTGAAGAAGCGCACCACCGAGCGCATCTCCTTCGGCGACTACAACTTCTCGGCAGTTCAGATTTCACCCGACAACAAGTACTACGCTGCCCAGATATCCAATGTCTCTACACCCACCAAGACCGTCTTAGTGAAGATAGGAAGCGGCAAGAAGGCTCAGTACACCGTCCTCGGCGACTCCAAGGGCCCCGAATATGATAATTACAAGCTCTCCGAGGCCAAAATGCTCTTCATCGAAGTGGACGGCTACACCCTCCCGGCCTCGATCCGTCTCCCGATAGACTTGGATACCAATAAGAAATATCCCGTCATCGTCTCCATGTACGGCGGTCCCAACTCCGGTACGGTCATGGATACATGGCAGGCTCCTTCCCGCAACAACCAGCTCTGGGCCATCGAGGGCGTCATCCAGATATCGATCGACCACCGCGCCTCCGGCCACTGCGGCAAGGAGGGCGTCAACTACGTCTACCGCTCCCTCGGACAGACCGAGCTGGCCGACTACATCGAGTGGGTGAAGTACCTGAGGACCTTCCCCTACGTGGACGCTGAGAAGATCGGCATCACCGGATTCTCCTTCGGCGGCACGATGACCGTCCTGGCCCTGACCGACGGCGCCGACTACTTCCAGTACGGTATTGCCGGCGGCGGAGTGTACGACTGGCAGCTCTACGACACCCATTATACCGAGAGGTACATGGATACTCCCGAGGACAATCCCGAGGGCTATGCCTTCACCCGTGTATGGGAACGTGCCGAAAAGTACCGCGGCGGCAAGGGCTCGATGCTCCGCATCACCCACGGAACTGCCGATGACAATGTCCACATGCAGAACACCCTCCAGCTCATCGACGCCCTCCAGAAGGCCGACAAGCAGTTTGAGCTGATGATCTACCCCGGCGGATATCACGGATACAGAGGCTATCAGGCCATCCACTCCTCCAACTCCGACCTGATCTTCTGGTACCGCTGGCTCCTCGGAAAGGAGGCCCCCGAGTGCCTCCTGAGATAGGACGCGGGCAATAGAAAACAGCAGACGGATTCCGTCATTCTCGCAACAGATGATTATGCGGGGATGGCGGAATCCCTATTTTTGGCGATTGTCCGGGGAGGGCGCGGACGGTAATTTTGCAGTATCATTTGAAAGAATTATAAAAGATAAATAAAATGAGACTGACAAGATTCATTCCCGTAGCCGTTATGGCGACCCTCGCAGCCATGAGCTGCAACCCCGTAGAAGAGATTAAACCCGCAACAGAGGTGACCGGCACCTACTCCGGCTGGTCGAAGGCCGAGTTCCAGTATTCTCCCACACCAATGGTGAGCAACACCCAGTCCCTGACCGTTACAGCAGAGGAAGGAGGTGAGACCGTTGCAGTCAGCTATACCTCCGACACCTGGGGAACATTCACCGTTACGGGGGCGGCTGTTACCGGGACGGACGGCACCTACACGGTGACCGGCAGCGGGAAGACTGTCATGGGCATGTCCGCCGACTCCCAGAGCGAGTACGACTGCACCCTCTCGGCGACCATAAAGAATGCTGATGATTTTACCTTCACATTCGACGTTCCTGCCGTGATGGGCGGCCTGAAGATTACCGTACAGCCCGGCGAGGCTCCTGCAAGTCTGGTGCTCAGCGGCACATATACCGGTACTCTGAACATGTCCGTCATGGGCAGTGCCATGGATCCGGTAGAGAATGCGACAATGGTTCTCGATGTTGCGGACGACGGCAAGACAGTCCTCACCATCTCCAGCTTCGGCATGGGCATGATGACATTAGAGGATATCACAGTGGACGTGACACTCACAGAGTCTGCTGACGGCACCTATGCTTTGGCGGCTGAGAGCATCGACACTATGGCCGGAGACATCAACGTGACCGGCAGCCTTGCCGGAACAGTGGCGGCCGACGGCAGCAAGCTGACTGTCAGCGCAGAGATCAAACCCGGAGCCATGCCTATGACCATCAACGTGGAATTTGAAGGTTCTAAGTAAATGAAAAGAAACCCTAAGCCATTACTGATAATGTTGCAGACGGGGGCGGCACTCCTGACGGCCGTGTCGCTCCCTTCGTGCAACGGGATATTCGAGGGCATCTACGATGAGCCTTCGGTTATCGATGAGTTCGGTTTTACGAAGGTGGAGCAGGCTACGTCCTCAGGAACAATTTACATTGACGCAACCTCCTATACCCGTTGGAACTATCTGGATTTCGAGACATTTGCCCTGGATACCACTTTTATAGCAGAGGACGGTTCCGAGACTGGAGATGTGACTGAAGGCTGGGACTTCGCCGTGCACCGCTACGACGTAAAGACCAACGGAGGCCGGGTCATCGAGACTTCCTTCACCTCCATCGATGAACTCCTTGCATCCGGCTCCCTGCCTGCAGGGACATACGTCGAGGACATCTGGACAGAGGACCGCGTCACGATCGACATGTCCAGGATGATGGACGGCATCATTGTCTACGCCCCGTCTTGGTACAATCCGGAACTGTCCAAATGGCTCAATGTCGATACCTCCACCATGCCTCCCGTATACACGATGTCCGGCAAAGTCTATGTCCTGATAACAGCGGAGGGCAAAGCGGCGGCCATCCAGCTTATCAACTACATGAACGACAGTAAGGTCAAGGGCTTCATGACCATTGACTACGTATATCCCTTAGAATTCTGACAATGAAAAGGAAAATACTTCTGATAACGGTCCTCCTGCTGGCGGCCGCGGCCCTGCACGCTCAGCAGCGTACGGTCGCAGGCACTGTTTCGGATGATAAGGGCAGCCCTTTGGCCGGAGTGGAAATCACTGTGGAGGGCAACTCCACACTCTACACGGCCACCGGAGAGGACGGCCGCTACAGCATCACAGTCCCTGACGGAGGGAAGGCGGTGCTGCATTTTTATTTCATGGGTTTTCTCTCACAGGAGATTCCTCTGGCGGAATTCCGGGGAGATACTCTAGATGTAGTTATGGAACAGGACTACATGAATCTGGAAACGGTGGTGGTCACCGGTACCCGCACCCCGCGCCTGCTCAAGAACAGCCCGATACTCACCCGTGTCATCACCGTGCAGGATATCGAGAGGGTGGACGCCCTCAACATCGGGGACCTGCTCGAGGCGGAGCTGCCCGGCATCGAGTTCTCCTACGCGATGGACCAGCAGGTGACCCTGAACATGCAGGGCTTCGGCGGCAACTCGGTCCTCTTCCTCGTGGACGGGGAGCGCATAGCCGGCGAGACCTTAGACAATATCGATTACAACCGCCTGAACCTGGACAATGTCCAGCGCGTGGAGATAATCAAGGGTGCGGCCTCTTCCCTCTACGGCTCCAATGCCGTGGGCGGGGTGGTCAATCTCATCAGCGCCGGGGCCACGGAGCCCTGGTCCGTAAACGTCAACGCCCGCTACGGCGCCCACAACGAACAGCGCTACGGCGGCTCGGTGGGCTTCCAGGCCGGGAAGCTGAACAGCATGACCAACGCCCAGTACACCAGCATAGACTCCTACGCCATGCCCTCGGAGGGCGACTACAACACCTTCTACGGCGGCTACAACTGGAGCGTCAAGGAACGTCTGCAGTACGAGCCGCTGGACGGCCTAAAATTCACTGCCCGCGCCGGCTACTTCTTCCGCGAGAGGGACCTGCAGAGCGACACCCGCGACCGCTACCGCGACTTCAGCGGCGGTCTCCGCGGGGAGTGGAACGTGAATGACCGCAACCGCGTGGAACTGTCCTACGGCTTCGACCAGTACGACAAGAGCGATTACCTGCTCTTCAACAGCACCGACGTGCGCGACTACAGCAACGTCCAGCACACCGTCCGCGGCATCTACACCTACGATCTGACCGCCGACGGCCGGAGCACCATGATAGTCGGGGGCGACTACATGCGCGACTACCTGATGTCCTACCAGTTCGAGGACAACGGATATTATGTCCAGCACACCGCCGACGTCTTCGCCCAGGTGGAGACCAATATCAACGAGCACTGGAACCTCATCGGAGGCATGCGCTACGACTTCTTCTCCCAGAAGCGGCTCAGCCATTTCTCCCCCAAGCTCAGTGTGATGTACCGCACCGGAGGCTGGTCCTTCCGAGGCTCCTATTCCGGCGGCTTCCGGGCCCCGACCCTCAAGGAGATGTACATGTCCTTCGACATGGCCAGCATCTTCATGATCTACGGCAACCCGGACCTTGAGCCAGAATCCAGCGAGAACCTCAATGTCTCGGCAGAGTACAACTGGAAATACCTTTCCGCCTCTGTCTCCGGCTTCTACAACTTCGTGGACAACCGTATCACCACCGTCTGGAACGAAGAGCTCGGCGGCATGATGTACACCAACATGAGCCCTCTGCAGGTGCGCGGAGTGGACGTGTCCGTCTCGACCCGCCTGCCCTTCGGTCTCGGGGCCCGGCTGGCCTATACCTTTACCGACGAGGCCATACGCGCCGGCGAGCCCCTGCTCTCCCAGACCCGCCCCCATTCGGCCACGGCCCGCATCGAGTACGGCAGGTCCTGGAAGAACTACGGTTTCAACGTGGCTCTCAGCGGCCGCGTCCTCTCCGCCGTGACCACCGAGGTCTACACCTCCGCCACCAACTACGAGGAGACAGAGACCCAGACCTACCCGGCCTACACGATCTGGAAACTGACCGTGTCGCAGGACATCTGGCGGGGCATACAGCTCAACGTGATAGTGGACAACCTCTTCAACTACCGGCCCGACTATTACTACAGCAGCACTCCGAGCACCGTCGGAACCACGGCCGCAGTCTCCCTTTCGATGAATATCGAGGAGTTTTTCAATAAAAAATAGAAAATATAAAAACGCAGCATGATTCAAAAAACGGCAAAACTCATAACATTCATAGTGGTATCCATCCTGGCAGTCCTCATCCTGTGGGGACTCTGGGCGTTTATGGCGGCTCCTACGCGGGTGGCCTTCCTGAACTACCAGGTCATCACCCTCGGTCAGATCTCCAAGGCCAATGACAGCCGTATGGTCCGCCTCTACGAGCTCACCCCAGAGGAAGCCTCCAGGGCCGGACACTACGACATCCTCCTGATCAACGGCATGGGCCTGAGAATCACCGAGGAACAGCGGGCGCAGATACAGAAGGCCGCCGACCGGGGCCTCCCCGTGCTCTCGACCATGGTCACCAATCCGGCCAACGACATCAACACCGTGGACTCCACCCTCGCCCCGGAGCTTCAGGCCTACCTCTCCAACGGCGGTCCGGCGAATTACCGCAACATGCTCGCCTTCATCCGCCGCAGGATCGACCGCAAGGTCATCGCCGCCCCTCAGCCCGCGCCCGCAGAGGAATACGCGGTAGAGAATATCTACCACCCATCGCCGGACGGCAGCGGAGGGGTGGAGGAGGGCTTCCGCTCCATCGCAGCCTATAACAGATGGCTGAAGGACAATGCCCTCTGGAAGGAGGACGCTCCCCGCATCATCGTCACCGGCCAGATGGGCGACCCCACCGACCTGATAGCCTCCCTCGAGGCTACCGGCAACGTCGTCTATCCGATCCGCAGCACCATGCCCATGCTCCGCACCGGACAGCTCGACTCCATAGCCCCTTCGGCGGTAATCAACATGGCGCACGGCCGCTTAGGCGACGGGATGGTCAGGTTTCTGGAAAAATACAACATTCCCCTCTTCTCTCCCCTGAATGTCAATTCCCTCGTCTCCGACTGGGAGGCCGATGAGATGGGTATGGCCGGGGGCTTCCTCTCCCAGAGCGTGGTGACTCCCGAGATAGACGGGGCCATCCGTCCCTTCGTGCTCTTCGGACACTACGAGGATGAGGACGGGCTGCAGCGGCTCGAGGCCATCCCGGAGCGTTTGCAGGAATTCACCGAGACGGTCAACCGCTACCTGAAACTCAGACGCAAGCCCGAGAGTCAGAAGAAGATAGCCATATTCTACTACAAGGGGGCGGGGCAGAATGCCCTGACGGCCGCCGGCATGGAGGTGGTGCCCTCGCTGTACAATTTTCTCAAGGCTCTGCAGTCGGCAGGGTACAATGTAGAGGGGCTGCCGTCCTCTCCCGAGGCCCTGGCCGCCCTGATTCAGAGCCGCGGCGCGGTCTTCGGCTCCTACGCCGAGGGGGCAGCCTCCCGCTTCATGGACGGGGGCGCTCCCGAGTGGGTGGACGCTCCGACATTTGCCCGCTGGGCTCAGGAGGCTCTGCCTCAGAGGCTGCGGGACGAGGTGAAGGCCCTGAACGGGGAATTTCCCGGGCCCTATATGTCGAGGGACGGCCGTCTGGCCTTAGCCAGGATCGAGCTGGGCAATGTGGTGCTGCTGCCGCAGCCCGCGGCCGGCGGCGGACAGAACGACTTTCAGATGGTGCACGGCACGCACGCCGCTCCGCCCTACAACTATATTGCGGCCTATCTCTACGCCCGCTATGGCTTCGGGGCCGATGCCATGGTCCACTTCGGAACCCACGGCAGCCTCGAGTTCACTCCGAAAAAGCAGGTGGCCCTGAGTCAGTACGACTGGCCGGACCGCTTAGTGGGCACCGTGCCGCATTTTTACCTGTACACCATTTCCAATGTCGGGGAGGGGGTGATGGCCAAGCGCCGCGCCTACGCTACGCTCCAGTCCTACCTCACCGCTCCTTTCATGGAGAGCAATGTCAGGGAGCTGTACCGCGACCTCTCGGAGGAGCTTTCGCACTATGAGGACGCTCTTTACGGGGAGAGGCCGGATGCTGCCCGCGCTGAGGACATTGCACTCAGAATCAAGGGGCTGACCATAGAGATGGGCATTGCCTCCGACCTCGGGCTGGATACCCTGGACAGGAGTGTGCCCTACACTGAGGAGGAGGTCCTGCGCATCGGGAATTTTGCCGAGGAACTGGCCTCCGAGAAGGTGACGGGCCGGCTCTACGTGATGGGCGAGCCCTATCTGCCGGCTCAGATCGAGTCTACGGTCTATGCCATGAGCACCGAGCCGGTGGCCTACGGCTTGCTGGGTATCGACAGGGCCAGGGGCAAGGACGTGGACGGTGTGGAGAAACAGCTGTCGGTGTTCAACCGCAGGTATGTGGCCCCGGCAAAGCAGATAGTGGCCCGGCTGCTGGCCCAGGGCCGTCCGGCGGATGACCGGCAGCTCTGCTCGATAGCCGGTATCACTCCGGAGGAACTTGCCCGTGCCCGGGAGGTGGCCGCTTCGCTCCAGGCCCCGCCCGACATGATGTCGATGATGGCTCAGATGGCCGGGATGCAGCAGCTGAAGAAGGATTCGGCTGCCGGCCGGGGAATGAGTGAGATGATGTCGGCGGTCGGACGGCAGATGATGGGCGGACGGAAAGCGCAGCCGACGCAGGCGGAGAAGGATTTTGCCCGGGCGGTGACTGAGATGGAACAGGCCGTACTCAATGTGTACAACTACCGCAGGGCCCTGTTGGAAAGCCCTTCCACAGAGATAGGCAGTATGCTCAACGCTCTGGACGGCGGCTATACCTCGCCCTCGCCCGGAGGTGATCCAGTGGCCAATCCCAATACCCTGCCTACGGGCCGCAACCTCTTCGCCGTGAACGCCGAGGCCACCCCGACCCGCAGCGCATGGGAGAAGGGAGTAGCCCTGGCCGAGAATACCCTGCGGCTCTACCGTCAGCGGCACTGCGATTCCCTGCCCCGCAAGGTCAGCTACACCCTGTGGAGCAGTGAGTTCATCGAGACGGAGGGCGCGACGATAGCCCAGATATTCTACATGTTGGGTGTCGAGCCGGTCTACGACAGCTTCGGCCGCGTGACCGATATCCGCCTGATACCATCTGAGAGGCTGGGCCGTCCGAGGATAGACGTGGTGGTGCAGACCAGCGGCCAGCTCCGGGATATTGCGGCCTCGCGCCTCTTCCTGATAGACAGGGCTGTGCGCATGGCCGCCGAGGCTCAGGACGGGGAGTATGTCAACAATGTGGCCGAGGGTATCCGCGAGACCGAACGGATACTCACCGAGAAGGGCGTGACTCCGGCCGATGCCCGCAGGATGTCCTCCTACAGGGTCTTCGGCGGGGTGAACGGCAACTACGGCACCGGCATTCAGGGTATAGTGACCGCTTCCGACCGCTGGGCCTCCAGCTCGGAGATAGCCCAGGTCTACATGAACAATATGGGAGCCTACTACGGCAGCGAGGAGGGTTGGGAGGAGTTCTCCCGGTATGCCTTCGAGGCGGCCCTCTCCCGCACTGACGCTGTGGTGCAGCCCCGCCAGAGCAATACCTGGGACGCCCTCAGCCTCGACCACGTGTACGAGTTCATGGGCGGGCTCAATCTTTCCGTGAAGGAGGTGACCGGCAAGGACCCCGACGCCTATCTGAGCGACTACCGCAACCGCAACCGCGTGAGGATGCAGGAACTCAAGGAGGCGATAGGGGTGGAGAGCCGCACGACGATATTCAACCCCTCTTACATCGCCGAGAAGCTCAATGGCGGAGCGGGAGATGCGGCCGCCATAGCGGAAACTGTCACCAACACCTTCGGCTGGAACGTGATGAAGCCGGAGGCCGTCGATGACCGGGTGTGGGACGAGATATACGAGGTGTACGTGCAGGATAAATTTGACCTCGGAGTACATGAGCATTTCAGGGAGGTCAATCCGGCGGCCCTCGAGGAGGTGACGGCCGTCATGCTCGAGTCGGTCCGCAAGGGGCTCTGGGACGCAACGCCGGAGCAGGTGGCCGATATCGCGGAGCTGCACACCGGCCTGATAGAGGAGTTCGCTCCATCTTGCTCCGGTTTCGTCTGTGACAATCCGGCCCTGCAGGACTACATCGCCTCCGCCCTGCCCGAGGCCTCCGCCTCAGAGTACCGCGGGGCTATCCGGCAGATCCGGGAGGCTTCGGTAAGCGACGCTTCGGACGGCATGGTGCTCCGCAAGGACAGGCTGCAGAGTGAGACGGAGAAGGAAACCACGCTGGTAAGCAACATAGCCGTGGCGGTGCTGATCATCGCCCTGTTCATCGGAGGCGGACTGCTGATACGCCGCCGCAGGAAGTCCAGCGGCATTTAAATCATCAAGACTCTGCCTATGTACAGTCTAGTCGTTATACTCATGGTGCTGGTCTGCTTCAACTTCGTGCTGAAGCAGACCTGGCACAAGTGGTGGTCGGTCCTGGCCCATGCCGCCGCGGCCGCCCTCTTCACCGGTCTGATGTGGCCGGTGGCAGTGCGCCAGTCCCGCTCCCAGATCAAGGCCTGGCTGGCCAACCCGGACCTGATGCTCGACACTTCGGTGGTCATCACCCTCGAGGTTATCCTCCAGATCTCCTTCTGCCTGCTCTCGGTGCATCTGCTCAGCTCCGGAAAGCTGAAGCCCTCCACCGTCTGGGGCTACCGCATCCTGCGTTGGTTCCCCGGGGTGCTGATATTCGGGGTGCTGTTCAGCTTCCTCGTCTACCTGATATTCGCCTTTCCGGGCGTGTCCTTCCCCCTGGTGGCCTGGAGTGCCGCCGCCGTGGTCTTCGCGGTGATAGCGGGAGGGGCCTGGCTTATGCGCTGGATTTTTCCCGACAAGGAGAGCCGCCTGGAGATGTTCTTCCTGACCAATGCCCTGACCGGCATCGTGGCGGTGATAGCCACCGTCAACGGGCAGACTGCCGTGGCCGGGGTGAGCGAGGTGGACTGGAGGGCTCTTGCCGGGGTGCTGGGACTTATTGCCGCCGGGGTGCTGGCCGGTTCCTTCGTAAGGACTGCCCGGCCTTTCCGGAGATTTTTAAAAATGAACAAAAATTTAGAAAAATAATAAAATTTAAAAACGTATGAACTACATATCTGATGTTCTCTTCTGGATTTCCAACGGACTGCTCGTACCGGTAGTGGTCCTGCTGATCCTGTTTTTCCTCCGGTCGCTGCTGCTGATCGGCAATTTCTTCGGACAGTACCTGCAGATACGCAAGGTGGACCGTCTGTTCATGACCAAGGTCGAGGCGCTGACTCCGGCTACCGTCGGGGAATTGAGGGCTTCCCTGCCTGCCAATACCAAGTCCCCGCTGCTGAATTGCCTGGCCGGTATGCTGGACACCACCAAGGACCGGGCGCACCGTCAGCTTCTGCTCTCCGACTACGAGATAGCCGCTGACAAGGACTTAGGCACCTCCAAGACCCTCTCGAAGATGGGCCCCATGCTCGGTCTGATGGGAACCCTGATTCCTATGGGCCCGGCTCTCGTGGGCCTGTCCACCGGCGATATCGGCTCGATGGCCTACAACATGCAGGTGGCCTTCGCCACGACCGTCGTGGGCCTGTTCTCGGCCGCGATAGGCTTCATCACCCAGCAGGTCAAGCAACGCTGGTACACCCGCGACCTGAACCGGTTGGAGTTCGTGTCGGAGGTGCTGGACGGATGCGGCGGTGCGCAGGAAGTGGAAACCAGGACAGGGGAGGAAGTGCGATGAAGAGGAGAAGACTGCTGGGAGGGGACGAGGAGAACGACCCGATGAGCGTGGTGGGCAATCTCTTCGACGTGGCCATGGTCTTTGCCGTGGCCCTTATGGTCGCCCTCGTGACCCGCTACAACATGACCGAGATGCTTTCGCCCGAGGACTTTACGATGGTCAAGAACCCCGGCAAGGAGGACATGGAGATCATCGTCAAGCAGGGACAGAATATCGACCGCTACACCCCTTCCGAGGACCAGTCCAAGTCCGGTCAGAGGGGCAAGCGCGTGGGCATAGCCTACGAGCTGGAGAATGGGGAGATTATCTACGTGCCGGAGTAGGGCAGGGTGTCAGATCTTGATGGAGAGGCCTACATTGACCAGTCCGCGGTAGCCGAAACCGAGCTCGGCGAAGCCTCCGACCATGTCCCCGTAGCGGAACTTGACGGCGGTGATGTGGAACGAGAAATTCAGATGGTCGTTGGGCTCCAGTTCATCGCTGACGGCATCCCTTACCGATTCGTCCATATAGTTGACACCCAGATAAAGGGCGCCGGAGCACTCCATGGGGCCCTGCTGCCAGTAGGTGAATGCTCCGGACAGGTGGCAGGAATAGTTCATGACGACGGCCTTGCACATGTACTGCGGGTCTCCTGCAGGGCCGAACTCATCCACATCGGAGATGTACATGTCGGAGCTTCCGTATCCGTAGCCGAAATCCAGGCCTATGGACACTCTCGGATGAATGAAGAAGTTGTAGCCTATGGCCGCGATGCCGGAGAACTTGTGGTTGCGGGTCTCTCCGTTGGTCACCTCGTCGTGGAAGTTGGGCGACAGTATGGTGGTGAGTTCCATCAGGGAAGGCGTACCGTACTGGAGATAAATCTCGCTGCGGGGGAAATAATCCACGTCCCTCACCCTGTTTTTCTGGGCGAAGGCGGCGGATGATATCAGCAAAAGAGCTGCTGCGGCTGTGAGAATATGTTTCATAATCAGGACTGTTTTTCAGTTTTACGCTTCTTGAGGTATATCGAGCCGAGGGACAGGGCTCCGCAAAGGAGCATTGTCAGGGCCTGGCTCTCATGGGAGATGGTTGCAAAAATCACGCCCGAGGTCTGGGGTATGGAGTAAATCGAGGCCATGGCCAGGGACAATATAAAATGGTATGCGCCTATTCCGCCCTGTACCGGCACTATCCAGCCGAGGCTGCCGACGACCATCAGGAAGAGGGCGTCCGCCCAGTTGAGGCCGGCGACCTGCGGTATGGCCAGGATGGTCGAGTAGCTCATGAACCAGTAGCAGAGCCACAGCAGGAGGGTGTATAGGAGGAATCTCCATTTGTTCTTCATTTTCAGTCCGGCAGCCAGTCCGTTGAGCAGCCCCTTGGCCAGTGAGAAAATCTTGGCGAAGAAGCGGTATCGGCTCAGTTTTCTGCGGTATACGAAGATCAGGATGCAGGCGGTGACGCACAGCGCGGCGGCAATTCCGATGATCCACAGCAGGTCGTAGGACATCGAGTCCACGGCAGGGCGCCATACTTCGTTCGAAACGAACTGCCCGAATGAACTTTCTCCAGCCAGCAGCACTATGAAAAGGATGATCAGGTAGGAGACCATGTCCCAGCTTCTTTCGAGGACGACTGTGCCCAGAACAGACTCGAACGTGGCTTTGCCGGTGGCCGAGATGATGCCGCAGCGGGCGAGTTCTCCGGCGCGGGGCAGTGCGAAATTTGTAAGATATGCGACGGTCACTCCGTCGTATGCCTCGCGGCGGGTGATGGAAGGGTTGAGCGGCAGCATTACCAGACGCCACCTCAGGCCCCTGATGACGAATGCCAGGATGCTGGCTGCCATCGAGACTGCGATCCAGCGGAAGTCGCAGCTGCGGACGCCATCCATGAAGTCCGCCCATTTTACTCCCCGGAATGCGAAATACAGCAGCGCGAAGGCCAGCAGCAGCATCAGAGACCACTGTATAACCTTCTTTATCTGCTTCCCTGCCGTCATTTACAGGACGAGTTTATTGGTACGAGTGTCCGGAAAAACCACTTTGGGACGGAAGGTCCGGGCTTCTTCCGGAGTCACTATGGCATAGGACATGATGATGACTATGTCTCCTGCGGCGAACAGGTGGGCCGCGGCGCCGTTGAGCTCGATGCTGCCGCTGCCCTCTTCTCCGGGGATGACGTAGGTCTCCACCCGGTTGCCGTTGGTGACATTGACCACGGAGACTTTCTCGCCCTCGAAGAGACCGGCGGCCTCCATCAGGGAACGGTCCACCGTGATGCTGCCGATGTAGTCGAGATTGGCGCGGGTCACGGTGACTCTGTGGATCTTGGATTTTATTACTTCGATGTACATTCTACTTGAGTGCTATGTTGTCTATCAGACGGACCTCTCCGGCATAGACCGCGCAGGTCAGCCGCAGGTGCTCCGCCTCGTCCCAGCTGGAGACAGGGCGCAAATTTAATGAATTTATGATTTCCACATACTCCGTCCTGAGCTGCGGTTCGGCGTCGATGAGTTCCGTGGTCTTCCTTACCGCCTCGGCCACCGGCATTTTGCCTACCATGTCCACTGTCTGCCGGATGCAGGCGTAGATGTGGGGGGCGGCGGCTCTCTGGGCCGGGGTCAGGAGCTTGTTGCGGGAGCTCAGGGCCAGTCCGTCCTCTGCCCTTGCGATGGGACAGCGGACTATCTCTATGGGGTAGTGGAGATTTTTGACGAAATACTCGATGATGGCCAGCTGCTGGAAGTCCTTCTCTCCGAAATAGGCCCTGTCGGGGCGGACGATGTCGAAGAGGCGGGTGACCACCTGGGCCATGCCGTTGAAATGTCCGGGGCGCCTGGGCCCTTCCCCGTACTGGTCCAGGCCTCCGAGGTCGAAGATTCTCTGATTGTAGTCCGTGCCGGCGGGATAGATGTCCTCTACCCGGGGGGCGAAGAGGACGGCCGCTCCGATGGCCTCGACGAATGCGCAGTCCTGGTCCAGGATGCGGGGATAGGTCTCGAAGTCAGTCTTATTGTTGAACTGGGTCGGGTTTACGAAGTCGGATACCACTACGGCGTCACATTCGGCGACGGCCCTGCGGATGAGTGAGGCGTGCCCCTCGTGGAGGGCTCCCATTGTAGGTACAAATCCTACTGTTTTGTCTCCTAGAGACTTGCGGGCGGATTCGAAGTCCGCTAAGGTTTTAGCTACTTTCATTACTTGGTCAAATGTACTGAAATCGGGGGCAAACATACGTATTTTCAGTGACTTTATGTAATTTGAATGAAAAAAATTTGCCTTTTCAGATAATTCGTTATAATTTTGAACCTACGCACTGATTTTCCTTTAAAATTGATAGAGCAAATTATACTTTTTTATGAAATTACTATTACTTGGAGATGAAGCCATAGCACTGGCGGCGATACATTCGGGTATTTCCGGTGTCTACGCCTATCCCGGAACTCCCTCTACGGAGATTACCGAGTATATCCAGAACTGTCAGAAGGCCGATCCTGCCTCTGAGCGTATCTTCTGCAAGTGGTGCACCAACGAGAAAACCGCCATGGAGGCGGCTCTCGGCATGTCTTATATGGGCAAGCGCGCCATGGTCTGCATGAAACACGTCGGCATGAACGTGGCCGCCGACGCCTTCGTCAACTCCGCCATGACCGGAGCCAACGGAGGCCTGGTGGTGGTGGCCGCTGACGACCCATCGATGCATTCTTCCCAAAATGAACAGGATTCGCGTTTCTACGGACGCTTCGCAATGATTCCCTACTACGAACCGTCCTGTCAGCAGGAAGCCTATGACATGGTGCGGGAGGCATTTGACTATTCTGAGAAAATGAAGATTCCCGTGCTGATGCGCATCACCACCCGTATGGCCCATTCCAGGGCGGAGGTGTCCACCTGGACCCTGAAGGACGGCAGTGAGGACATCCGCCCCCAGAACCGGATTCATTTTCCCGACAATCCCAAGCAGTGGATCCTCCTTCCCGCCAACTCCCGTGTCCGCAACGAGCAGCTTATCAAGGACAAGAAGCAGTTCGGCCTGGATTCCGCGGAGGACCCTCACAACAGCTTCACACCAGGAGAGGACAGGGGACTGGCCATCGTCGCCTGCGGTATTGCATACAACTACCTGATGGAGAATTTCCCCAAAGGAGTGCCCTGCGGTGTCCTGAAACTCACCCGCTACCCCATTCCCCGCAAGCTGGTGGGCGAGATGGTGGCCTCGGGCGTGCACCGCGTCATCGTGATGGAGGAGGGGCAGCCCTTCGTGGAGGACAAGATCCGGGGTATGATCGGCTCCGAGATACAGGTGGAGGGACGTCTTACAGGCCTGCTTCCCCGTACCGGCGAGCTTAGCCCCGACAGCGTCCGTGCAGCCCTGCATCTCAATCCCCACAAGACATTCCCCAAGGACGATATCGTCGTGCCCCGTCCGCCCGCCCTCTGTCAGGGCTGCGGTCACAGGGACATGTACGCCGCTCTCAACGAGGTGGCTGCCGAGTATGAGAACTCCCGCGTGTTCAGCGATATAGGCTGTTATACCCTCGGTGCTCTGCCTCCGTTCAGGGCTATCCACACTACGGTCGACATGGGCGCCTCGATCACCATGGCCAAGGGTGCCGCCGATGCCGGACAGTTCCCTTCGTTTGCCGTCATAGGTGACTCCACATTTACCCACTCCGGTATCACCGGTCTGCTCGACTGCGTCAACTCGGAGGCCAATGTGGTCATCATCATCTCCGACAACCTCACCACCGGTATGACCGGAGGACAGGACTCGGCAGGTACGGGCAGGATAGAGAGCATCTGCGCCGGAGTCGGAGTCGATCCGGCCCACATCCGCGTAGTGGTGCCTCTGGCCAAGAACATGGAGGAGATTAAGAATGTCATCCGCGAGGAGGTGGAATATAAAGGCGTGTCGGTGGTCATCCCCCGCCGCGAGTGCATCCAGACCTTCAAGCGTCACGCCAGGGAGAAAAAACAGCAGTAATGTCCAATCCGTAAAAACATAGAATCCGATATGAAAAAAGACATAATATTAGCCGGTGTGGGAGGACAGGGAATCCTCTCCATCGCCACAGTCCTCGGAGAGGCCGCCCTCACCAACGGTCTTCACATCAAGCAGGCCGAGGTTCACGGAATGAGCCAGCGCGGAGGCGACGTACAGAGCAACCTGCGCATATCCTCCGAGCCTATCCACAGCGACCTGATTCCTTACGGCAAGGTGGACATCATCATGTCCCTCGAGCCCATGGAGGCCCTCCGTTACGTACAGGAGCTGTCCAAGGACGGATGGATCGTAACATCGTCGGTGCCTTTCGTCAATATTCCGAACTATCCTGAGAAAGAGGAGATATACGCGCATCTGCAGAAGCTGCCCCATACGGTGATGCTGGATGTGGAGGCTCTTGCCAAGGAAGCCGGAGCTCCCGCACAGGCCGCCAACATGGTGCTGCTCGGTGCCGCCATCCCCATGATGGACCTCAGCTATGAGGCCGTCCGCGACGCCGTGGCCAAGGTGTTCTCCCGCAAGGGGCAGGATGTCGTCGACAAGAACATCGCCGCCCTTAAGGCAGGCTACCGTCACAGTTCGGACAGACAGTAGTGCAATTTTTAACATTATAATTTAAGATATTCAAGTAAAATGAAAAAAATTATTTTCCTGGCTGTTGCCGCAATTGCGGCTATGTTGATGGTGTCATCCTGCGAGAGCACCGAAATGACTACTCACTATATAAAGTTTGAGGAGGGCAACGCCAACTTTACGTCAAACCTGTATCTTCAGAGCAAGGTTATGAATCTTATTCAGTATAATGCAGACCACCTTGACAATTCGTTTTTCGGTACAGAGAAAGATGCTGTGAACTGGTTCAACGAAACTTTGGACTATCTTGCCTCAGATGGATTTGCATCCGCTGAGCCTGAAGTGCCTGTGCTGGAAAGCACGTCCGCGACATTCTGCCTCATATCCTACGGTTCAGAGTCCAGCGTGGACGGTGTCAACTACGGCCATGAAGTGACCCGCAGGACCATAGAGTTCAAGGAACACTCACTGTTGTAGACTTCAGATGCTCGAAAAGCAGAAAGACCGGATTTGTTTCCGGTCTTTTTTTTATTGGAACAGTCCGAAGAGCCTGGCGTCTATCTGGTCGCAGACCTGGCTGAAGTCCTCCTTGCGGTCTTCGAACCGGCAGGTGTCCACGTCCACTATCAGCAGCTCGCCCTTGTATTCCGATATCCACTGCTCGTAGCGGTCGTTGAGGCCCTTGAGGTAGTCGATGCGGATGCTGTTCTCGTACTCGCGGCCGCGCTTCTGGATCTGCTCCACGAGGTTCGGAATCGACGAGCGCAGGTAGACCAGCAGGTCGGGATAGCCCACCATCTTCTGCATCAGCTCGAAGAGGGAGGTGTAGTTGTCGAAGTCGCGGGAGTCCATCAGTCCCATGTCGTGCAGGTTCGGCGCGAATATCATCGCGTCCTCGTAGATGGTGCGGTCCTGGATCACGTTCTTCCCCGAGTTCTGGAACTCGACGATGTCCTTGAGCCTCTTGTTGAGGAAGTACACCTGGAGGTTGAACGACCACCGCTGCATGTCGTTGTAGAAATCCACGAGATAGGGGTTGAAATCCACCGACTCGAAGTGCGGCTCCCATCCGTAATGCTTAGCCAGCAGACCCGTCAGAGTGGTCTTGCCGCTGCCTATGTTTCCTGCTACCGCTATGTGCATATTGTCTTGACTTAATCTTTCTATGTGCAAAAGTAAGGAAATTATTGTGAAATCTTCCAGCCGGAGATGTTGTGTGTCTCCCGGTCGAAGTCGATTGCGACCTTGACGACGGGGAGGCCGCAGAGGGCGAAGCGCTCCGGATACTGCTTCAGGTCTATCTGCTGCATGGCGGCATCCGCGCCGGCGTCGAGCTTCAGCTCCACTAAGTAGAGTTTAGAGGCGGTGCGCATGACCATGTCCACCCT
>DVGV01000003.1 GCA_018712545.1 Candidatus Coprenecus merdigallinarum
AGCTTGTTGGCCAAATTCAAATCCCTTACTATAAAACAAATAGACCTGGGCTGCATATTTTAGATTTGTATAAGAAAGCCCTTTTTGGTTCGGGAAAGCAGCTCTTAACTCCAGGCTTAACTGTTTAACCACAGAATCTCCCCACTTATGCTCTTTCTTCTTAGCTACGATATCCTGTCCCAGCCACCAATAGAACTCTATCAGTGTACTGTTCACCCTCACTGCAGCTTTTGCCTGCGCACTCCTCAGCCGCAGCTTAATATCATTCACCCATCGGAAATACTCCTCATCAGTCACCTGTTTATCACTCGTGACAAACTCAGTTTTGCTGTTCAATTCATTCTCTTTCATGAACGCAAAACTACGAAGACGGTCTCAGGCATAGGGGAAAAGCAAGAATCGTATGAAAATTTTTATGTTTTAAAATTTTATTCTCTGAATGACTCAATAGTTTTTCTGATGCCGTCACGGGCATCCACCGGCAGCCGCTCCACACCGACAGCCCGCTTAATCTTCTCATTCGACGACACATAGTTCTCCGTCAGTTTGCGGAGACGTTCCTCGTTAAGAGGCAGATGCAGCACCGTTCCCATCTTCGCGCAGAAAGTCATCAGCCCCCTGCTCAGATGCCAGATATGCGGTTTCTTTCCGAGAGTGCGGCAGATGATCTCTATCAACTCGTTAGTGGACACCGGAGCATCATCCCCGATGTTATAGATGCCGGATGGGATATCCTTCTCTATCAGAGACTCTACTATAAACGACAGGTTGTCGATGGACGTGAATGTCCTCCTGTTGTCAAATGCCCCCAGCGGCCAGGGAATACCCTTAGACACCACACTGTAAAGCAGATTGAGGTTGCCCTTGTTTCCAGGTCCGTGGATCATGCAGGGCCGCAGTATATAGTACCTCTGCCCCTCCGTCAGCCCGTCCACACCGTTCAGAATGTACCTCTCAGCCGCAATCTTGCTCTCCCCGTACGGCCCGACCGGTGCCGGCTCCACGTCCTCCGTCAGCACCCCGTCCACCCTGTCTGCCGCCGCCTTCGCCGTACTGAAAAACACGAACTTCCCGCTTCCCGACCGCTTGAACCAGTCGAATATCTTCTCCGTCAGCCCCGTATTGACCTTGAAATACACCTCCGCCTTCGCCTCGTTCTTCGTATCGTGCGCCTTCCCCGCCAGATGGATGACCACATCCGCCACGGGCACCTCCCCCCTCTCCAGATCCTCCCACGAATATGTCCGCACCACACCCTCCTTCTCAGGCGCGATGATGTCTACTCCGTAGATCGTGTGTTTAGGGGCCAGGGCCTTCACCAGATTTGAGCCGACGAAGCCGTGGAGGCCGGTGATAAGTATGTTCATACAGGTTTATTTAAATATTCTGTCTTTAAGATGTAAAATCATTTTTAGTCCTGTTCCCAACACAATTAAAAACACATAAGGCCTGATTCCATTATCTCTAAAACTGAGTGACTTTTCTTTTAATATTGTATATTTTGATTTCAAGCCACTTGTACTCGCACCGCCAACTCTCATCGTCACCATGTCAACAGGTATATATTGCGTATGAATATTATGTATATAGATCATCCTCAATAACAGTTCGAAATCCGCAGCTATCCTATAGTCCGTTCTGTATAATCCATACTTGTCAAAACATGACTTTCTACAATAAAACGAGGGATGAGCCGGCATGAAACCCAACCTCATCTTCTTTGGAGAAAACTTTTTCGACGAATAATATCTTACTGTTTTCTCCAAATTTTCGGAACTGACGAAATGAATATCCGCATATACCGCATCTATGCTTTCGTTTGACATCACTTCCACCACAGATTGCAGGACATTGTCTGAGGTAAAATAATCATCTGAATTAATGATTCCGACTACATCTCCTGTTGCCATTGAAATTCCTTTGTTCATTGCATCATAGAGACCTGAGTCCTTTTCACTGATCCATTTTATACGTCCATTGAAGCGAGGTTCATATTCCTTTATAATATCAACTGTATTATCCTTTGATTTGCCATCTACGACTATATACTCAATATTTTCATATGTCTGTTTAAGGACAGACTCGATTGTATACCGTAATGTGGCTTCACTATTATATGTTACGGTGATTATTGATATTTTCATGATTGTTCATCATTTTATAAGTAAAAGAATAGCCCCATACACAAACAAAGCACACCAGCGGCAGCACAAATCCGACCGCCATGCTGCTCTCTCCGATGATTCCCATCAGCACTGGCGCCACCGCGCCTCCCACGATGGACATCACCAGGTACGACGACGCGGTCTTGGTCTGCTCGCCGTGTATCCCGGACAGCGCCATCGAGAAGATCGTCGGAAACATCACGCTCTCGAACAGGTACGTCAGGCACAGGGCGGCGATGCCGGCCGCTCCGCTGCAGAGGATTACAACAGCCATGCATATCACCGCTCCAGACGAGCACACGGTCATCATCACAGCCGGGCGGACAGTGCGCATCACCACCGAGCCCAGGAGGCGGCCGACCATGAACAGGCCCATGCCGCCGAACGACAGCATCAGGGCCGCGGTCCTGGCGGTAATCCCGGGGGAAGCCTCCATGACGTAGTTGATGAAGAACGAGTTGATGCCCGTCTGTGCGGCCACGTACAGCAGCAGCGCCGGAACGCCCCACCGGAACGAACGCACCTTCCATACCGGCCGCTTCGCCGTCCGCTGCCGTTCCTGACGGCAGTCCTCCTCTTCCTCCTCCGGGGACGGCAGGCGCAGACGCGAGAACACGACGCCGAGGACTATGACCACCGAGCCTATCACGGCATAGGGCAGCGAGATGTCGCTGTCATCACCCAGAATAAGCAGGCCGCCGACGAGCGGGCCGACCACCCAGCCCAGGCCGTTGAGCGACTGCGCCAGGTTGAGCCTCCTGGCGGCTGACTTCCTCTCGCCCAGCACGGTCATGTAGGGGTTCGCCGAGGTCTCCAGGCACGTCAGGCCGCAGCCGATGACGAACAGGCACAGCAGGAAGAAGGGGAAGGACATCAGACGCCCGCCGGGGATGAACATCAGGGCGCCGATGCCGTACAGCATCAGGCCCGTGACGATGCCCGCGCGGTAGCCCCACCGCCTTATGATCCTGCCTGCGGGAACGGCCATCAGGAAATACCCTCCGTAGACCATCGCCTGAACAAGCCCGCTGCGCGCCTTCGATATCACAAGCACGTCCTGGAAGTGCTTGTTCAGCACGTCGAGGATGCTGTGAGCCACGCCCCACAGGAAGAACAGCGAGGCCACAAGCATGAAGGGGACGAGGTAGCTCCTGCCCCTGCCGTCCCTGAACATTCCTCCGCTCATATCTTTGTCTGTTTTGTCCTATAGCTTGAATATCCGCTCCATCAGCCGCCACTTCCGGTTGGACGGCGTTTCCGGCGGGAAGCCCTGGAATTTCGAGACATGGGCCTCCCATTCGGCCTGGCCGGGCAGCTGCGACAGACGCTCGTTGTCCTTCTCCCAATCAAAATCATCGACCGTGTCCACGATCATGAACAGGATGTTGTCCCTGCGGTATATCTGCATGTCGAGGATGCCCACCGAGCGGATACCCTCCTTCACCACGGGCCATACGCGGCGGTGCTCCTCGACATAGGCCTCTATGGACGAAGGGTCGTCCACGAGGGTAAGTATCTGGCAGTAGCGTTTCATAGTATGTGTAACTGTGTCTATTTCCGTCTTATGCTCAGGCGTATCGCGCCGTCGGGGAAGCTGTCACGGCACACCAGGGCGAGGTACCCGCCTCCGCCCGCGCCGGGCATCTTCCACGCGAGCACCCCGTCCTTGGACGAGTATCTGTCGATGTACTCCTGAACTCCGGGCTGTATCATCGCGGGGAACATCGACACCTGCGCCTCGAAAGAGGCCATGTAGGCTCCGGCGAACGCATCAAGGTCCTTGCGGAGAATCGCTTCCCAGCAGTCGTCGGCAGCCTTCGCCAGTGCCTCGACGCGGGGCCTGTCTATCACGGAGTCCTCCACTACGGAGCAGCCCGGTCGCCTGGGGAACATGGGTATGAGGCACAGATGGCCTTCCAGCCAGTCTAGTACGGCACTGTCAAGGCATGTCTCGATGCGCGAAGGCCAGTAGTGCCCCCCGTAGTAGTGGCGCACCAGGCCAGGCATGCAGATCCCTATCGCGTCCTGGGCACCGGAGACGATGCCGTCAGAGCGCTCCGGATCGTTCTCGAAGCAGAACACCAGCTTAGCCAGTATCTCGGGGTCCATGTCCGGCAATTTGTAGGGCCAGATGCTCCTGATGCAGTTGCGCGTGGACGTGGACAGCCCGCACCGCTCGCGTATCTCGAAGGTGGGCTCCAGGGAGACCGTTATGGCCCAGCCCGGAGCGTACTTCGACACGTAGGGCTGGTCTATCCACGTACCCGCGAGGTCCAGGCGCGTGGGGATGCGGCAAGAGTCACGCTTCAGGGAGGTGCTCGAGCGCGCGTCGAGGCCGTCCGCCGGAAGACGCCGCAGCACCACGTACTCGATGCCACGCTCACGGCAGAACGCCTCCTTCTCCGGTGTGGAGCCGTCTTCGTTCACCACGAACACGTCGGGACGCAGGGACTCAACCGTCGGGACGAAGTCCATGACGCCGCTGCCGGCATTGATGTACGCGTCCCTGACGTACCTTATGGACTTCACCATGAACAGACGCTCCTGCTCAGGATACACTGTATGGTGATGCTTGTACTCTCTTATCGTCGCGTCGGAACCGATACCCACGTACAGGTCGCCGTACTGAGACGCCTGACGGAAGAACTCCACGTGCCCGCTGTGGAGCAGGTCATAGCAGCCCGACACGAAAACTTTTTTCCTGTCAGTCATATTGATGTTCTCGGTATGTTTGCTTGGTTGTTCTGTATGTCCGGAATGAATTCACGCACGGCTATCTCTCCGCCCTCACCGGATTGCGCAGGAAGTCCCCGTACGCCAGGCGGATGCCGTCCTCGAGCTCTGTCTTGTAAGTCCACCCGAGAGACGCCGCCTTAGACACGTCCAGCAGCTTGCGCGGAGTGCCGTTGGGTCTCGATGTGTCCCAGCGGATCTCACCGTTGTATCCCACCACCCTTGCGACTATCTCCGCAAGCTCCCTGATCGTAACCTCCTTGCCCGTGCCAGCGTTGACGGTCTCATTGCCGCTGTAGCAGTTCATCAGGAACACGCACAGGTTGGCAAGGTCGTCCACGTACAGGAACTCGCGCAGGGGACTGCCGTCGCCCCAGCAGGTCACATGGGGCAGGTTCTGCTCCTTCGCCTCGTGGAAACGGCGGATAAGGGCAGGGAGCACGTGGCTGTGCTCGGGGTGGTAGTTGTCGTTGGGGCCGTAGAGGTTCGTAGGCATCACGCTGATGTAGTCCGTACCGTACTGCCGGTTCAGGTACTCGCAGTACTTGAGGCCGCTTATCTTCGCAAGGGCATATGCCTCGTTGGTCTGTTCGAGCGAGCCCGTCAGCAGGCAGCTTTCCTTCATGGGCTGCGGCGCCAGTCTTGGGTATATGCATGAAGAACCCAGAAATTCCAGCTTGCGGCAGCCGCTCCTCCATGCCGAGTGGATGACGTTCATCTCAAGGATCATGTTTTCGTACATGAAGTCTGCCAGTGCACTCTGGTTGGCCACTATCCCTCCGACCTTGGCTGCGGCGAGGAAGACATATTCGGGACGTTCCTGTGCAAAGAAACGCTCCACCTGTTCCTGACGTGTAAGGTCAAGTTCTGAATGCGTACGGGTGACGATGTTCGTATATCCCTGACGCCGCAGCTCGCGGACTATCGCAGAGCCCACCATGCCGCGGTGTCCAGCAACGTATATCTTGGATTCCAGTTCCATCTGCAGTGATTTTTATTTTACGATACCTTTTTCCAGATATTCGGCGAGATTGGTCCTGACTTTTGCGGCAGCCCCTTCCGAGGCCACCTTGGCAATGTCGTGCTCCACCATGATCCGTACAAGGTCCTCGAACGATGTGCGCTGGGGATTCCACCCAAGCTTTGCCTTTGCCTTCGTGGGGTCGCCCCACAGGTTTACAACATCGGTAGGCCTGTAGAAATCGGGGGACACCTCCACCAGGACCCTGCCTGTCGCCTTGTCCACACCCTTCTCGTCCGAGCCCTCCCCCATGAACTCCAGCTCGATGCCCGCGTAGTGGAACGCCAGCCGGCAGAACTCACGCACGCTGTGCTGCACGCCCGTCGCTATCACGAAGTCCTCGGGAGTGTCGTTCTGCAGAATCAGCCACATGCACTCCACGTAATCCTTGGCATACCCCCAGTCGCGCAGGCTCGACAGGTTGCCCAGGCAAAGCTTCTCCTGGAGGCCCTGGGAGATGCGAGCAGCGGCGAGCGTTATCTTCCGCGTAACGAACGTCTCGCCACGACGCTCGCTCTCGTGGTTGAACAGGATCCCCGAGCAGCAGAACATGCCGTATGCCTCCCGGTACTCCTTCACGATCCAGTAGCCGTAGAGCTTCGCCACGGCGTAGGGACTGTACGGGTGGAACGGGGTGTTCTCGTTCTGGGGAACCTCCTCCACCTTGCCGTAGAGCTCCGAGGTAGACGCCTGGTATACGCGGCAGGTCTTTGAGAGGCCGCACAGACGCACCGCCTCAAGGACACGCAGGACTCCGGTGGCATCCACATCGGCAGTGAATTCCGGGGAGTCAAAAGAGACCTGTACATGGCTTTGTGCCGCCAGATTATAGATTTCGTCAGGACGTACCTTGCTCACGACCTGCATGATGCTCATCGAGTCGCCCAGGTCGGCGTAGTGCAGGTGGAAGTGAGGGCGTCCCTCAAGATGCGCGATGCGCTCGCGGTAGTCCACAGACGAGCGGCGGATAGTGCCGTGAACATCATATCCTTTCTCCAGCAGGAACTCGGCAAGGTAGGAGCCGTCCTGGCCGGTGATGCCGGTGATTAGTGCGGTCTTTAGCATAGTAAGATCTTAATTATATTTCAACCATTCAAGAGTTTTTTTAACTGCATCTAACCTATCCACAGGTGGATTAGGAGCAATCGCGTAAGTATTATCTAAATTCACAATATTATTCTTGGTCATGTTCTTCAACCTAAATGAAGTCATTGGAAACCTGATGTGAAGTTTTGCCAACACGTCACCGAATAATGCTGCAC
>DVGV01000024.1 GCA_018712545.1 Candidatus Coprenecus merdigallinarum
GCGCACTTTCTCATGGCTCGAGAACTTCAGGAGACTGACCATTGACTATGAATACAGGGCCGATACGCACGAAGCCATGATGCATATCGCTGCCATAAAATTATTTTTGAATAAAATTTAAACAGTTTCTAAGTATCTGCTTTAAGTTGTATATAATTTATCACATTAATCAAGCTACTCACCATCTTATGGTTTCAGGCCTACTGAATGCCACTGGCAAATACGCAACAGGTTCAACGGATTTTACCGGAATGCGTCTGCAAGTTAAAAAAAAAAGCCCAACCTCCAAATTCCAGAAGATTTTATATGAGTTTTTATGAGGCATCCTCTTAGGTTTATGTGCTCCGCAGTCCCGGAAGGTGGGGACGATTACGCCGATCCATCACCACCTTCCGGAGGAGCGAGGCAGCCAGTACTGGAGGGAAGGAAGGGGCAGCCGCCTGGAATGGAGAGACTGCCGTCCGGAGGTAGAGACAACATTCCGGGAGGTGAAACCGTTTGTTATTTTCGCAATCTTTGAATACTTTTGCTGAGTCTTATATGAGCGATTTTTGTCAAATACGAATACAGGACTGGGAGCTTTTCTCCGGCAGCAGGCGGCCTAATGAAGAAAACGGGCCGGGCGACGTGATCGCAGGTCAGTGCTGCGTGATCGCAGGGCCGTGCAGCGTGGAGAGCAGGGAAAGTCTCATCCAGGAGGCCCTCACCCTTAAGAAAATAGGGATCAATGTCCTCCGCGGCGGCCTGTGGAAGCCCCGCACCCACCCCGGCAGTTTCGAGGGCGTAGGGGAAAAAGGGGCACAATGGCTGCGGGAAGCCGGCACGGCCACAGGCATGAAGACCGTCACGGAAGTGGCAAACGCCCGGCATGTGGAAGTCATCCTGAAAAATGGGATAGACGCCGTCTGGATCGGGGCCCGCACCACCGGCAACCCGTTCCTGGTGCAGGAGATAGCCGAAGCCCTGCGCGGCACAGGGCTTCCAGTATTTGTCAAGAACCCTCTCGTCCCTGACCCTGAGCTCTGGAGCGGAGCCATCGAACGGTTCGTCCGCTGCGGTACGCAATGCATCTGCGCCGTACACCGCGGCTTCCACTCCTACGGGGAGAGCCTCTACCGCAATCCTCCATTCTGGCAGATACCTGTAGAGCTGCACCGCCGCTTCCCCGATCTCCCGACGCTCTGCGACCCGAGCCATATCACCGGCCGCCGCGACTTAGTGGAGGACATTTCGCGTCAGGCATTGATCCTGGGATTCGACGGACTGATGGTGGAGGTACATCCCGACCCGGACCAGGCCCTGAGCGATGCCGCCCAACAGATTACCCCGGGGGCCCTCAGAGATATGCTCGGCCGCCTGAGGATACGCAGCAGCTCCACCCCGGACGCAGAGGCCGCAGCCGCCATAGACGACCTTCGCACCGGCATTGACCGGATAGACGCCTCCCTCATCGACCTGCTGTCAGAGCGCATGAGCATCTCCGAGGCCATCGGCCGCATCAAGGAGCGCAGCGGCCTGACCGTCCTGCAGACCGGCCGCTGGAACGCCGTTCTGGAGAAAGTCCGCGCCATGGCAAAAGAAAAAGACCTCGATGAAGACTTTATCACCGAGATTTTTACAACTATCCACCGCGCATCCATAGAACGGCAGCTGGGAAGCAGTGTTGACCGTCAGAAACGGTAACCGACACTTATGCCGGGGCGGATCAAGGTCAAAGGGAGCGGGCCTCCGAAGTCTCCGTTCTGGTAATAATAAGTCCCTGACAACATAAAATCAATGCTGCAGGACACCGCAACATCTATCGCATCACCATTCCTCAGTTTTATTCCCAGGCCTAATTCGGGCTCAAGTTCCGGTCCAATTCCATACGATGCCGATCTATCCGCATCACTTCTGAAATTCCACCCGCTCAGATATTCAAAACCGACATCACAGCCAAGATAGCACTCCACTTTCTCCGCATTGACAAAAACCACCGAGGATGAAATCCTATACTATAGAAGGATCCGTATGGAAAGCCGATGTCGGCGGACAGCGCACCTCCGACAAACCACCTGTCTCCCCCCAGTCTTACACCATGAACTGTCGACAGCCCAACTGCCACCTCGTAGGAATATGTCAAGGACACACTGCCCTCGTATCTGACTGTATTTTCTATTCCCTGGGCATTTTGACAAAAAAGCATTGAAGGTATCAACAGGAGCGCAGACAAAACTATAACAATCCGATACTGCTTCATAACGTATACGTAATTATTCTATAAAAATACTTGTAATTATCTCCACCATGCGACTGTAACTGAACGCCAAATGACTAAAAATCAAAAATGATTAAAAATTTCCTGTTTCACTATGCGGATTCACTCCGCATAGTGAAACTGCAGGAATTCGATGCCAATTCCACAGAATATGGATATCTCCATGTGAAGTTTTCATAGCGCAAGTTATTTAAAAAAAAAATCATTAAACAAAAAAATCCGGAGAAGAGTCCCCGGATTTTCATCTGCCGTATCTGCCTGGTGGTATGAGCGGCTACCTTCTGGAGTAGGTCAGCACCATGTTGACGGAGCTGCTGGTAGGCAGAGCCTCTGTCGTAAACTCTATATCCGTATTGTCCAGGGACATATTGGAGATGATTCTGACCCAGCCCTTGACCAGACCTTCTCCAAGAAGGGCCATCTCATCGCCGGTGAGAGACTCTCCTCTCCTGTATTTGGAAGCGACACTCAGGCACTCCACACGGTCTGTATCGAGCTGCTCCAGTGTCCTGCCCACGATACTGCCTCCGGCATAGTCGGTTTCTAGAGTCCTCAGGGCGAAATCAAAAAGCTCAGCGACATACTCATATCCGTCAGTACGGTCAGCGGACACCTCAAACTTCTCGACAATCCGTACCAGACCGCCGTTCTCGAAAAAGTATGTCAGATCCACTGACGGAACTATATTGGAGATGCCGAGAATAGAACTCGTACCCTCGCCGATATACTCATCCCTCGAGCCACGCTTGACCAGTCCCGGCTCACGGTACATCGTGATACCCACGGAATCTCCCCAGAACGAGCTGCGGGCATCGCACCTTACTACATTAAAACGGCCCTCAGTCGTAGAGACAAGCTCGTCCTCTCCGTAAGGTGCTCCGTCAAAGCGCATATTCACATGCAGGACCACATCCAGTGTTCCTGCATTCATCGGAACGTAGTAGCATGTATAGCGGCCCCTGCCTCCTGTAAAATCATACGTAGTATAGATGTCCATAATCTCGTTGCCGTTGATAGTCCATACAGGATCTATACTGTAGAGGCTTCCGCCCACAGGTGTCATGTCCTCTACGGCAAATACCACCTGATGACCCACTCCGATCTTTTCCTGGCTGACCGTAATCTCTCCCAGTTCAGGAGCTACGGGCGCAGAAGGTCCCTTATCGCAGCCGGTCAGAGCGGAAAGCAATACGGCGACCACGGGAACCGCAATCCAAATTTTCCTGATATTCATTTTATTACACAGTCATTATTTCCTTCTCCTTGTTGGCAAGGATGGTGTCGATCTTCTTGTTGTAGTTGTCGACCTCCTTCTGCACGTCGTTCTCGGCGTCCTTGGCCACATCCTCGGGCATACCGTCCTTCTGGGCCTTCTTCAGCAGGTCGTTGGCGTCCTTGCGGGCGTTGCGGATGGAGATCTTGGCCGACTCGCCGGCTGCCTTCGACTTCTTCACCAGTTCCTTGCGGCGGTCCTCAGTGAGGGGCGGAACATTGATGCGGATGTGCTCGCCGTTGTTCTGGGGAGTAAAACCGAGGTTGGCGTCCATGATGGCCTTCTCGATCTTCGGAATCATATTCTTCTCCCAGGGCTGGATCAGCATCGTGCGGGCATCGGGCACGGTGATGCTGGCCACCTGGGGCACGGGGGTAGGATTGCCGTAGTAGTCCACCATTACGCTGTTGAACACAGCGGGGTTGGCCTTTCCGGCCCTGTAAGTCTTGAGGTCCTCTTCCAGATAGTTGACGGCCTCGCTCATCTTTTTCACTGCTGAGGCAATGATGTCTTTTGCATTGTCTGCCATAATATTGTGATTTAGAAATTATTTCCTCCGTTC
Source organism: Candidatus Coprenecus merdigallinarum (assembly GCA_018712545.1). Lineage (GTDB taxonomy): Bacteria > Bacteroidota > Bacteroidia > Bacteroidales > UBA932 > Coprenecus > Coprenecus merdigallinarum. The sequence continues at coordinate 4,093 of DVGV01000024.1, forward strand.
TGTCTACTTGTGCACCAGCGTACCGACTTTTCCGCCGGCGAGCAGCTGCTGCAGATTGCCCTCACGGTTCATATCGAAGACCACGATGGGCATGTCATTGTCCTTGCAGAGGGCAAATGCGGTGCTGTCCATGACCTTCAGCCCGTCCGTCAGGGCCTTGTCAAATGTCAGCTCGTCATACCTTGTGGCCGTCGGGTCCTTTTCCGGGTCGGCGGTGTAGACCCCGTCCACGCGGGTGCCCTTGAGCAGTGCTCCGGCTCCTATTTCGCAGGCTCTCAGGGCCGCCGCAGAGTCAGTGGTGAAGAAGGGATTGCCGGTGCCTCCGGCGATGAGGACCACCGCACCGCGCTCCATGGCCGCTACGGCATTGTCCCTGGTATAATATTCGGCGATGGGCTTCATCGGGGTCGAGGTAAATACCTCCGCGTCCACTCCGGCACTGCGGATGGCCATGGCCAGACCGAGGCTGTTGATCACCGTCGCGAGCATACCCATGCGGTCACCGCCCACGCGGTCAAAGCCCTTGCCCGCACCCGAAAGTCCTCTGAAAATGTTGCCGCCGCCCACCACGATAGCGACCTGCACTCCGCTCCTTACGGCCTGAGCCACCTCTGCGGCATAGCGGGCCAGCATCCCTTCATCGATGCCGCGTCCCTCATCGCCCCCGAGGCTCTCCCCGCTGAGCTTGAGCAATACCCTTTTATACTTCATATTTTCCGTGATTTCCATTTAACATCCGTTTATCCTGCAAATTTACGGAAAATTTCCTTTCAATCTCGCGTCCCTCCCGCTTTTCACCCGCCGCTGCGCTAAATTTCCAAACAGCACCGCGCCTTACAAGTTAGCACCGGGCTATTTTTCATCAGCGAGGAGGGCATCCACATCGGCCTGGATGGGAGTGCCGGTAGCGTAGTCCCAGAGGGTGACGGAGCGGATATTGTAGTAGTAGTACCAGTAGTAGTAGAGCTGCTGGACGTAGTCCTGGCGGGCGAGGTCCTTGGCGTCGCGGGCGTCGTTGAGTTCGAGCACGCTCATGCGGCCGATGAGGAAGGACTCGACGGAGGCCTGGTAGCGGGCGGAGGCGACGCGGTCGGACTCACGGGCGAGGTCCAGCTGGCCGGCCTGGTTGTTGAACTGTTCGGTGAGCAGAAAGATGTTCTGGTTGAAATTGAGTTCCTCCTGCTGGAGCTGGGAGCGGACCACATCGCGGTTGCTCTCGGCCACTTTGACCTGCCCTTTGCGCTTGCCCCAGTCGAGAATCGGTATCGACAGGCCTATCGAGACGACCTCCTGGTCGCGGATGTCGTTGTAGGCCATGGCCAGCTCGCGGTTCACGCCGGAGTAGCCGACGGTCACGTTCAGGTCCACCTGGTAGCGCTGTCCCTTGGCCGTAGCCACACTGTAGTCGGCCTCGAGCTTGCGGCGCAGGATATTCTGGGCAAATGAGCTGTTGGCCAGGGCCTTGCCCAGAACATCATCGTAATCCAGAGCCGGCAGGGGAATGGCCTCGGGCAGCACGGCCTCGATGGTGTCCTGCTCGGAGAGGCCGAGGAAGGCCCGGAGGTTGAACATCGCTCCGTTCAGGCTGCTGCGCCGCGCGGTCACATCGGCCTTGGCCTGCAGGGCGGAAAGGCTCAGCTGCATCAGCTCGGTCTCGGAGATCTGGCCGATCTTGCGGCGTTCCTGGGCGATGGCATAGAGCTTGTCGGCGTTCTCGAGGTTCTGCTCGGCTATCTTCAGGTTCTCCGTCGCCAGGACATAGTCGAAGAAATACGCGATAGTGTTCATCTTGACCGTCTCCATATCCTCGGAGTAGGCCGCCCGGGACTCGGCATAGCGCACCGGCTCGATCTTCTTGTCCCAGCGGAAGGGATTGACCGAGAACAGGGGCTGGGTCAGGGTCAGGGCCACGGGGATGGACATGAACTCGTTGTAGGCATTAGCACCCAGCTGCCGCGTCATGTCCAGGCCGGTGCTCAGCGAGACCGTACCGCCGGTAAACGGAATGTTCTGGGTCACGGACAGCTCGCCGGTGAGTCCTAACCAGTTGCTGCGCACGTAGCTGTAGGTTCCGTCGGCATTCTGATAGGAATTGTAGTTGTTGTTGAACGTGGGCAGCGTCCCGTTGAAAATCAGCTCCGGCAGCCGCTCCGCCTTGTAGGTCCGGAACTGCCAGTACGCGCTCTTGAGCTGGTTCAGCGCCACCGCCGCATCCACCGACTGCCCGCAGGCCAGGTCCATCGCGCCCTCGAGGGTCAGCTGCATCACGCCGCCCTGCTTCCCATCGGCCTGACCTATACCGGGCTCTTGCACCCCATCCGGTACATTTCCCATATCCGGCAGAACGCTCTCATCAGCATCCTGGGCTGCCAGCCCCTGCTGTCCTGACACTGCCGCCATCAGCAGCACCGCCACCGTCATCATCACCTTTGTTTGAAAAATACGTTTCATTGTTTCTAAATTATTGTCACTATACATTTTCGTCATATCCCAAATATCAATTTATCAAGCTCTTAGCATCTCCCCAAAATGCTAGATGCCCCATATTTTGCCCCAAAATGCTCATTTTCCCCTGTCCTAACATTTTCTCGATTCAATATCTTATTCATTCTCAGCATATTGTCGCACACCTAAAATGTATAGTGACAATATGTATGTTCCGTATTTCCACAACGGCAGGAAAATGCCGGTTCCGCTGCCGTTGTGGCAAGAGGCGGAGGACCGGGGAGCCCAGGGAAGTGCCTCCCGCAGGGGTCGGCCAGTTCCGGGGCTTCCGCAACGGCAGGAAAATGCCGGTTTCGCTGCCGTTGTGGCAAGGAGCGGAGGACCAGGGTGCCGCAAAGGGCGGAGGACCGGGGCAATATGGAACGGCGGCACTTCATGTTCATTCCTCCCGAAGGGCTTCTGAGGGCCGCATCCCCGAAACCTTCCATACGGAGACGAGCGCAGCCAGAATATTCATCAGGAACACAGCAGCCGCCACGACAGCAGTGACCATCAGTACGGACAGCGGTCCCGAAGTCAGCACCGGCCATGGAGTCAGGGTCTCGGCTGCCGGATAGACACCGAAAAACTCCGCGCCTACGGTGGCCGACTCGCGTCCCAGCACCAGATTGACATTGAGCACCAGAACGATTCCGATACCCACCGCTATAGCGGTAGACCTACAGGCCCGGCCCACTGCGCTGAGCCGCAGCCTCGCCGGAGTGGCGCCCATCGCCTGACGGACACCGTATTCGTCCTGATTCTTCCGCGAGTTCAGCAGCCAGAACGAGAAGGCTCCGAGCACGAGATTGAGGACGAGATATATCAGCCCGACATTGCGGAGGGAGACATCCATGCTGGCCTGCAGCTTGTTCTCCAAGGGCCATGCCGCTGCAGCCCTGAGATTGCCGAATGAGGCCTGCGACGAGAGCACCCGGTTGAGCTCGGGAAGGAAGGAGTCCAAGTCGGTACCGTCAGCCACAAGAGCCACCCAGTAGGCACCGCTGGTGGACAGCTCGTCGTAGTTCACGGCTGCGATATTGGCTATCAGCACCGGGGTCGGGACACCCGTAATCTCGCGCAGCTTCTGGCGGGGAATCACGCCGACGACGACGTTGTTGCCGCTCTCGGTGGACTCAAATGACTTGCCTATAGGATTTTCCCCGGGAAACAGGAACTCAGCCAGGTCCTCGGAGACCACGACCCTGCCCACAGCATCCTCCGTCAGGAAAGGACTGCTGTCAGGCAGCACCCATTCGTAACCGAACACTTCCATGAAATCGGAGCCGGTCACCCGGTACAGCATACTGCACTCCATGAAATGGGTAGAATCCCGGAAAACCCTGCCATACATGTGATTGTCAATACCGGGGAAATACGGACGGCACGGCGCGGCATACTCCACCCCGCTGACCGAGGACAGGACCTCCCCCATACGCCGGAAATCCTCCGTCATCCGTTCCCGCTCCATCGCCTCCGGGCGGTAATCGGGGTCGTAGTCCGGCAACACCTCCACCGGCACCACCACGACATTCTCATAATCCCAGCCCATGGGAATGAACATACTGCGGTACAGCTTCATTATCTCAGGGTCGGCGAGGAACCAGCCCAGCACGAAGACCAAAACGGTCTCCACTATCAGCCACATTCCGCTTTTTATCTTCTTATGCGCTTTCATAACCATGCTATTTTTTCTCGTTCAACGAATCCGTTACGCTGAACCTCAGCACCTTCCTCACCGGCAGATACGAGGACAGCAGATTGAGGGCCAGCACACAGACAAACACCAGAAGGTACAGTTCCGGACGGAAGAACACATCCGCAGGAAACACCAGGTCGGCCTGCATCTCCACGGCATCATACCCGGCCTTGCTCTGTTCCAGTGCATTGGACAGCAGGCCCAGAATTCCCCTGGCGAACACCACGCCGAAAAGCCCCCCGATAAGCGTCAGCAGGAAATTCTCCGAAAGCACCTGCCGCACTATGACACCGTCTGGTGCCCCGTATGCCTTGCGCACCCCGAACTCCACGATCCGTTCCTCCATGCTCGAAGCCACCATACCGCTCAGATTGACAGCAGGGACAATCATCAGCATCAGCACCATCGCCGTTATGATCGAAAGAAGCGTTCCCGCTGACACACCGGAAGTCCTGATATAAGTCTCCGGCCGCACATCCGGTGAGATATAGAACTCCTCAGCCGCACCGAACGAGAGATTGTACCTCGCCGTCACATCGCTTACCCCTGCCCGTACCGCATCAAAGTCCCTGCGGCTCTTGGCCAGAATATACAGATGGCCCGAGCCTAACCACGGCTGTCCGTCCGCACTGTAGAACCTCGTCCTGTACAGCTGGTACGGCAGCCACACCTCCGCATCTGTCATCATCGCCGTAAGAGGAACATCCCGCACCACCCCGCAGACCCTGAGCGGAGTACCGCCGTAGAGCACGCTCTGCCCCACCGCCGCGTCACCCGAACCGAAGCACCTGCGGGCAAATGTCTCGGAGACCACCGCCTCCACCAGCACCGGATTCCATTCCCCCGGAGCCTGCCCGTCCCGGAACTCAAACTGGAACACGTCCCAGAAACCTCCGTCCACATACATCACCGGAGCATTGTGGACATTGCCGTCGGGCGCGGTCAGACTGAGCGAACCGCTTCGGAAAGGCGCAATGACATACGACATGCTCTCCACGCCGGGGATATCCGCCTCTTCTATCAGCTGCGCCAGGCGCTCGCTCACCATGGTACCCATCCGCGGCTCGCCTTTCGCATCATCCAGAATAACATTGGAGAGAACCAGCATACGGCTGCGGTGCTTCTCCGGATAGATTCCCGAGACACTCATCAGCATGAACATCAGAAAGGCCATCACGAAGGCCATCGACAGCGCCACACCGATGATGTAGATCAGGCTGTACTGCCGGTCCTTGAGCATTATCTGCCAACTTTGGCGGAGGTATACAGGTAGTTTCATAATCATTCTTCTCTTAAAATTTCTGACGGGCGGGTCCGGGAGACTTTCCACACGGAGACGAGCGCCGCCAGGGCATTTACAACAAATATTACCGCAGCCACGGCCAATGTCACCATCAGCGCGGACAGGAAAGGCGAGGTCAGTACCGGCCAGGGAGCCAGGGAACTCTCGGGCAACGCAGGCATATTGACCTGACCTATAAATACTACGTCTCGTCCTCGGAAGAGGATGATATTCAGCACCACAAACAGTCCGATACCGACCGACAGCGCAGCCTGTCCGAGACCCGCTGCCACTACATCGCGGCGCAGACGTCCCGGAGTCGAGCCCATGGCCGTGCGGACACCGAACTCATCGGCCCTGCGGCGGGTTTGAAGGGCATAGTGCGAGAACGCCCCGAGTATCAAGTTCAGCAACAGGTACGAGAGCAGTATGGTCTCCAGTTCCCTGCCGCCGTAAGAATCCATTACTTCCGTCACCGGATAGGATAGTCCTACCCGAAGATTACCGAATGAAGTCCGGGAAGCCGTCCCGTAATTGATCTGCTCGATAAATTGGCGCATGTCCGTATCCTGCGACAGCCGCAGCACCCAGAAACACTGCCCTGAGCGGATGTAACCGGCCGGGTAGGAGGCCATATTGACAATGACGACGGGCCGGGGATTGTCAGTCATAGTCCGGACCTTCTGCCGCTGAATCACCCCGGCCACCGTCCTCGGAGCAGCAGGAGACGAGTTGTTGGCAAGGTACAATGTCTGTCCAACCGGATCACTGCCGGGGAAAAGAGCCTCAGCCAGGTCCTCCGAAATAATCACAGTACCAGTTCCCTCATCGGCAGGGCGCACGCCTCCCTCCGGTACCAGCACGCGGAAACCGAAAACATCCATGAAATCACTGCCCAGCTCCTTGAGGAAACAGGCAGCCTGTATTTTGACAGAAGTATCCGCATAGACCGTCATGCGCGTCTCACTGTTGTTGCCGGGAATGAACGGTGACGTAGGTGTGAGTGCCTCCACCCCGTCCAAAGCAGCCAGCACCCGGCCAATTCTTCGGAAATCCTCCAGCAGTACTCCGTCCTCCGAGGCCTCCGGACTGTATGCCGCATCCGAGGCGGAAAGAGAGGAGACCGGAACACAGACTACCCGGTCAGGATCCCAGCCGGCAGGTACGGCGTGACGGCGCACCCCGTTGAGCAGCATCGGGTCGGCAAGCAGCCAGCCGATGATGAATACCAAAGCGGCCTCTGTCACCAGCCAGGCATTCCGGACACGACGTGTCCTGTAATAGGAATTGTCCCTGAGCAGTTCCACCGCCCCCTTGCGCAGCACCTTCATCACCGGCTGCACCGAAGCGAAAACAGTCAGCAAGGCCACCGCCGCAAACCCCATCAGGAAAAGACCCGGACGGAAAAATGACTCTGTCGGAAAGAGCAGGTCCGCATCATTGGAAAAATCGCCCATTACTGCAGAAACCTCCAGGAAATAGCCCGAGAGCATATTCAGCACTCCTATGGACAGGCCGAAGCCTATGACACCCCCTATAAGCGTCAGCATCAGGTTCTCCGCAAATATCTGCGAGAACATCGCCCGGAACGGAGCCCCGTAGGACTTCCGCGCCCCGAACTCCGTCAGCCTCTCCTGCAGGCTGGAAGAGACCATCCCGCACAGATTGACAGCCGGTATCAGCAGTATCACGACAATGGTTCCGATCACCAGGGACAGGACAAGCCCCGGAACTCCGCCAAGAAATGACACCCTGAAAGACAAGGGTTCTGTCTCATACGACATACTGAACTCACTGTCCTCCGACTGCATGGCATTGTAGCTGCCGACAGCTTTTTCCACCGCCTCCCGGATATCGGAGAAATGCCTGCGGCTCTGTGTCAGGAAGACTATATAGTTCCCGCCTTCCGGCATAGTGGCCCAATCCGCCAGAGTACGCATGCGCTCCTCCATATCCCTTGTCAGCCATATCTCCGCATCGGCAATACCGGCTGCAAGCGACACGTCCCGGACTACTCCGCAGACAGTCACAGCACGACCGTTTACCGTAAGCATACGGCCCACGGCATCTTCATCCCCGAAGCACCTCTGCGCCATAGTAGCGGAGACGACCGCTGCCGGACCGGCCTCCCCTCCCTGACCATACTGTGTATCCTGACCGAAAGGTCTTCCCGCCAGAAAATCGAAATCGAAAACATCCCAGAATCCACCGTCCACATACCTCACATTGGCATAGAAAGCCGCCCTCTCCCCGGATGAGACCAGGACGTCCGCACAGATGGACGGAGGCCGGATCACCGACATAGCCTCAAGGCCCTCCGGCTCCACCTCCCGGATGAGGCGCACCAGGTCATCCGGCACACTCGTAGTACCGAAATACTTGCCGTCTGCGTCATTATAATGCACGCCTGTTAGCAGCATAGTCCGTCCACGGTGATTCTCAGGGTAGACATTCCCCAGCATCATCACCATAAATATCAGCACAGACGAGACAAGTGCCATCGACAGCGCCACACCGATGATGTAGATCAGGCTGTACTGCCGGTCCTTGAGCATTATCTGCCAGCTCTGGCGTAGGTATACAGGTAGTTTCATCTTTTTGGTTTTTCTGTTCTGTTCTGGTTATGGTTCAACGTTTCATTTTACTCGGTTTTCGGGTCCTGGTGCCTGGCTTTTCCGCAACGGCAGGAAAATGCAGGTTTTGCTGCCGTTGTGGCAAGGGGCGGAGGACCGGGCAGGTCGGGCAGGCAGAGGCAGGCCTCAGGTCCCTACCCGATGATGCGGCCGTCGAGCATACGGATGATGCGGTCGGTCTGCTTGGCCTGGGACTCGTTGTGGGTCACCATCAGGATGGTCTTGCCGCGCTGTTTGTTGACCTCGTGCAGGAGCTCCATGACTTCGGCACCCATCTTGGAGTCCAGGTTACCGGTGGGCTCGTCCGCTAAGATGATGGATGGATCGCCGACTAAGGCGCGGGCGATGGCCACCCTCTGGCACTGACCGCCGGAAAGCTGCGAGGGGAAATGCTTCACCCTGTGGCTCAGGCCCACGGCCTCGATCATCTTGAGGGCACGTTCCTTACGCTCGGTCGCACCCATCCTGCGGTACAGCAGGGGCATCTGCACGTTGTCCAGGACATTGAGCGAGGGGATCAGGTGGAAGCTCTGGAAGACAAATCCGAGCTCGGTGTTGCGGAAGCGGGCGGCCTCCCTGGCATTGAGGCCCGAGACGGGCTTGCCGTGCAGCTCCACGGTACCGGAAGAGGGCTCGTCGAGCAGTCCGGCGATGTTGAGCAGGGTGGACTTGCCGCAGCCGGAGGGGCCCATGATACTTACAAATTCTCCTTCGCGCACTTCGAGGTTGATGTTGTCGAGAGCCATGGTCTCGATCTCGGAGGTTCTGTAGATTTTGGAAATTTCGATAAGCTTGATCATAATTCTTAAATTTTATTTGTTTATAAATATTTTCAAAAGGTTAAAATTATTCGTCCTTCAGCACATCGGCTGGCGACTCCTGCAGGGCCCCGGCGACAGGGACAATGGTCGAGAGGGTCACGACCGCCAGCATCACGGCCGCCGCAATCCCGGAAACAGCGAGGAAATGCCGGACAGGATCGAAAAGCACCGGCAGCCTTTCTCTGGTCAGGTCCAGGAGATATCCGTCATAGAGGGCGGATGCACAGAAGTTCACCTTACCTATGATCAGGATATTCAGGACAATCACCAGTCCCAGCAGCATCGCCGCGAGCCATAGCATCCATACCTCGGAAAGCTGCTGTATCACCAGAGCACCCCAGGATCCGCCCATAGCCCTGCGCACCCCTATCTCGCCGCGTCTCTCACGGGTGCGCAGCCATGCGAAGGAGGCCACCCCGATGAGGACGCACAGCAGCACGAATACCAGCAGAGCCTGCCAGATGAAGGTATCGGCCATAGTGTCCTTCTGACGCTTCTCCATGGAGAAAACCGACCCGGTACGGTAGTTTCCGAAGATCAGGTCCTCCCGCCATGTCATCCTGGCCTTTTGAATGAACTCCTCCTCATCCACACCCGGAGCGAGACGGAAACACCAGAACGCATCCATATTGTCCTCTTCCCGGACAATATCCGGTGTAGTGAAGAATATCATCGGCCTGTATTCCTTATCCTTCTCGACCTTGACGGGAGCTATCACTCCGGATATGGTCCATCCGTACAGACTATGGTCGCTGTAGCGGCCCAGATGTCTGCCCACCGGATTCTCCCCCGGGAAAAGGGTCTCAGCCACGTCTTCGGTAAGGATGACAGTCCCGGGCACATCCTCTATCGGAGTATCCTCGGGCCATATCTGACGGTAGTCCATCATCTTCAGGTCCTCGCCCCCGGCCTCGCGCAGATGGTAGGCATAAGGCAGATATTCACCGGTGACAGTGTCCAGTTCCAGGCCATGATTGTAATTGGAAAGAGACAGTCCCGGCATAGTGCTGCCAACTGCTGCGGCATACTCTATCTCAGGCATATCCCTGAGGGCCTGGCCTATACGGTGAAAATCCGCCGAACGCTGCTCCCGGGAATCCATCTCCGGACGGAAACCCGTCTGCCCGTCGTAAAGCCGGCTGATACTCACCGCATACACTCCACGTGCATCATAGCCGTCCGGCAGGGACTTCCTGTAGGCACTGGGCCATACAGCATTGACCAGGAACCACGAGGCTGCGGCGATTAGAGTCATCTCTATGAAAAGCCAGGCATTGCCCCGGCGGTAGTACCACAATTGTTTAAGTATCTGTCTGAACATATCGGATTTACTTTACAGAGTTCAACGATTCCGTGATGGGTCTGCGCATCACCTTCATGACAGGCAGCAGAGCCGAGATAATATTGAGGACCAGCACTATGGCCAGCAGCAGAAGATACAGTTTCAGCTTGAAGAAATCCCTTACCGAGAATACCGCCGCATCTATATCCTCCATCGAGAACGTCATTCCCAGAGTCTCTGTCGGCAGCATCCCGTTGAACTGCTCCGAGAACACGGCCAGCAGCACATACGAGAGGACCAGTCCGAGCACACCCCCGAGCAGGGTCAGCAGCAGGTTCTCCCCGGCAATCTGTCCGAGTATATCCCCCCTCCAGGCTCCGAAAGACTTGCGCACTCCGAACTCGCCCATACGGGCATCCATACGGGAACCGACCATGCCAGAGAGGTTGATCATCGGTATGAGCAGGATGAAGAACATGACTCCTATTCCTATCCATGTAAATGATGCGGAAGTCAGCCCGCTCCAGGTGAAGGCGTTCTCCCTGACGGTAGGAATGCCCTTGCAGAAAGACAGCTTGTACTCGGCCTCCGCACTGTTGTTGTACGTCTCGACACGATCCTCCAACGTCTGCCGTATGGAGGCGAAACCGCTCCGGTCCTCAGCCAGCAGCACGGCGAAATAGTCGCCCAGCATACTGTCGTGCCCCAGCCATTCAAACACTGAGGCAGCCCGTATATCCTTGTCCAGGTCCGGAATCCACAGCTGTGCGAAGGCTATCGACGCTGTCTGAGGCACATCCCGGACCACTCCGCTCACCCGGAACTCCCGGTCCTTGAAAAACAGCCTCTCTCCAGCGATATCACTGCGGCCAAAAAGGGCCCTGGCCAGAGACTCGCAGACCACAACCTCCGGCACCGCCTGATTGAGACTGGACTCCGTCAGGGCATGTCCGTCCAGAAAGTCCATCCCGAAGACAGTCCAGAAAGCTTCATCCACCACACCGGCCACCGTTCCTATCGCCTCGCCTCTGTCATTGGCCACCGTCACATCCTCGTATGTAATGGCAGATACCGCCTCCACTCCCCCGATGGGATCCTGCCGGAGAAAACGGTCGATAAACTTCAGGCTGAGCATCGCCGATGAGTTGCCGCCGCCCTCATAGCTTTCCGCCAGTGCCGGGATTATCAGCATCCTGTCCCTGTTCACCTCCGGATAGGAGTTGTCGAAGTGCATCGACTGCACCGTCAGCCAGGCCATCACCAGCGCCAGCGAGAAGCCCGTACCTACGATATAGACCGCGCCGTACACCCTGTCCTTGCGCAGGTTGTACCACGATTCTTTCAGATACATTCCAAGTTTCATATATTGTACTTCTAAATATTATTCGTCCTTTAAAATATCGGCCGTCCGCTCCCTCAGGGCCTTGCCGAGGGGAATGATGGCCGCGAGGGTCACCGCCGCCAGCAGCACCGCCGTCACTATCCCCGCCACCGCGAGGAAATGCACCGTCGGATCGTAGAGCAGCGGCAGGCTGTCGCGCACCGACTGCAGGGTCATCGAGGAGCCGCCGGTAATGCTGATTTTAGCGATCAATATGATATTGGCCGTCAGAATCCAGCCGAGGACCGCCGCAGCGGCATAGACTATCCAGGCCTCCCCCAGCTGCTGCAGGGCAATCCCCCAGGCCGTCGAGCCCATGGCCCGCCGCACTCCTATTTCGGGGCGCCGCATCCTCAGCCTGAGCCAGCTGAAGGAAGCCGCGGCGATGAGCACATTGACCACCAGGAACACCCACAGGGCCTTCCACTTGAAGTTGTCCAGGAAAATGTATTTCTGCATAAACTCCGGCATCGGGGTCACGGCGGACACCCGCCAGTTGCCGTAGGGCATCTCCCGCTCCCAGGTCCGGCCGGCCTGTTCTGTGAAGCTGTCCGCATCCACTCCCGGACGGAGGCGGAATATAAAGCAGGGCGGGGCGTAAGGGGCTTGAAGCATATTGGGATAGGCATACAGTACCATCGGGCGGGGCTCCTCGGTAAGGCTGTGCTTGATAGGCTCCACCACCCCGGATATCACCCAACTGTACTGGCTTACGGCATCGGGAGAGGTCGAGGCATCTGAAAAACGGCGGCCTACGGGATTCTCTCCGGGGAAAAGCAGCTGCGCCAGGTCGGAGGATATCACGCAGGTTCCGGGCGCATCCTCTATCGGGGCATTCTCAGGCAATACCTGACGGTAGCCCATGAGCTCCATGTCCGGCTCCCCTGCCTGACGGGAATGAAAAGTAAATTCAATATACGCTCCGGCAGTGTCCATGGGATACTGCATATTGGCGGTATAGGTACCGAGGCCGGGAAGGGACATGCCCGTAACGGCGCACGCGCTCACCTCCGGCATCTGCAGGATGGTCTGCCCGAAGCGGGCAAAGGCCGCGGCACTGGCCTCGTATGTATCGTTATCGGCTGCGTAGCCGGGCTGGCCGTCACTCAGCGGTTCCAACTCGGCGATATACACCCCTTCATAATCATATCCGTATGGCGTGGAATGCGCACGGTAATGTGCGGTCCATATCTCGTTGACCAGGAACCACGAGGTTATGAATATCACTACGAGCTCGCACAGCAGCCACAGACTGCTGCGGCGGTAGTACCATATCTGTGATAGTATCTGTCCAAGCATAGCGGATTATCTTTGAGAGTTCAACGATTCGGTGATGGGACGGCGGATAACCTTGGATGCGGGCACAAGGGCCGAAAGCAGGTTGACCACCAGCACAAGCGCCAGCAGCAGAAGATACAGGCTGACTTTGAAGAAGCTCCGGAAGGTAAATGCAGGAGCTGGGATAAATTCGAAAAATCCGAATTCGACCATGGAGTTCAGCGGCAGCAGGTCGTACAGCTGGTCCTGCAGCAGGTACAGAAAAAGGTAGGACAGCAGCAGGCCGACCGCTCCCCCGATAAGGGTCAGCAGCAGATTCTCCCCGACGATCTGCCGGACTATCGCTCCGCGCCAGGCTCCGAACGACTTGCGGACTCCGAACTCGGCCATGCGGGCCTCCATTCCGGAGCCGGTCATCCCCGAGAGATTGAACACCGGAACGAGGAGCACCAGCAGCACCACTCCCACTCCTATCCAGGTATAGGCCGCGGCACTGTCATACATGAATATCCTCTCCCTCACCGTCGGCATACCGTACGCCAGGGAGAGTTTCCATGAGGAGACACCGGACTGATTGTACCTGTCTATCCGCTCCTGCATCTCCGAGCGGATGGCGGAGAAGTCCCGACGACTGCCGGCCAGCAGCTCTATCTCGTATGGGCCGATCATGACATTATTGTCATTAGCCATGGCCCACTCCCTCAACTGCACATCCATCAGCGTAGGCTCAGTGTCGGGAACCCATATCTGTGCGAATGCGTAAGTGGCCGTCTGGGGTACGTCCCTCACCACTCCGCATATACGGTACTCCTTGTTATTGAAGAAGATGCTCTCTCCCACCACGTCCTTGCGTCCGAGCAGAGCGGCTGCCGCGGACTCGGCCATCAGCACATCGGGCACATTGCGCAGCGCTCCGTCTGCGGTAATCGGCCCGCCGTAAAGCACCTCCAGCGGAAATATATCCGTAAAACTGCTGTCGATGAACTCCACTACCATCTTCAGGGGCTCACCCGCAGAGTTATAGACCTTGAATTCCTCCGTTTTCACGGCTGTCCACGCCTCCACTCCCGGCAGCGGCTCGGACAGGAACTGAGCGATGAAATCCTTGCTCACAGACTGTTCCATTGAGCTAGTCGTACCGAGTTCCAGATAGATCAGCGGTATCGAGAGCATCCGGTCCCGGTGCGTCTCTGGATAGCTGTTCTGAGTGCGCATGGCCACCACAGTGAGGTAGGTCATGACCATTGCCAGCGAGAAGGCCACGGCGATGATGTAGACCAGCGTGTAGAGCTTGTCCGAGCGGATGTTGTGCCACGACTCCCTGAAATATACTCCCAGCTTCATAACTTATCTCTTTTTAGAGGGTTTGATCTTCAGCTCAGGCTGCTTGGCGTAGTCCTGCATGTCGGAGATGACCACCTGTTCGCCGGGCTCGATGCCGGAGATAACCTCCACGTAGTCGTAGTTGGCCTCGCCGAGGGCCACGCGGCGGCGCACCAGGCGGTCGCCCTCGCGGACGAAGAGGTCGTAGTTGCCCTCACCTTTATAATATGTGCCGGAGGGCAGGCGGAGGACATTCTCGCGGTAGGCGTAGACCACGTAGATGTCGCATTTCAGGCCCGAGCGCAGGCCCGGGGCAGACTCGTCGTCAAGCTGTACGGTAAAGGATATCAGGCCGTCGGTGGACATCGGGGAGAGTACCGACACCATGCCGGTGAGGGTGTCCCGTCCGGCCAGCACTGTAGTCCGGTAGCCCTCGGCTATCTTGCCGGCCTGCATGTCGCCCAGCTCGCCCTCCACCTTGAAACGGGTGAGGTCGGCCAGCATCGCCAGCTTCTCGCCCTGCCCCACCTGGGCGCCTATCTCGCTGTTGATGAATGTGAGGGTCGCAGCGTAGGGAGCGCGGACACCCGCGTCATAGAGACGGCGGCGGGTCTGCTCCTTGTTCTTGCGGAAGATCGAGAGCTCCAGCTCGGCCACGGCCTCATCGGCGGCGGCCAGGTCCCGCTGGTTCTGGAGCTTGCGGCGGTTGTCCTCCAGCTTGAGGCTCGACACCGTGTAGTCCAGCTCAGCCTCGCGCACCTTGTCCGGAGTACCCGCTCCGAGCGAGTCCAGATACTTCTCGTTGCGCAGGGCGGCGGCCTTGCGGTCCAGCTCCATCTCCTGAATGTCGATATTCATCTCCATCTCCGTTATATTGTTGCGGTTGGTAATCCGCAGTTTTTCCAGCTGCAGCTCCTTCATCCGCTCCTCGTCCAGCATATTGTCATACTCGGTCTGTACTGCCGCGAGATCCAGGCGAAGCAGGGGCTCACCCGCCTGCACCACCTCTCCGGCCCGTTTATAGACCTCCACTACACGGGAGGAAATAGGGGAGTTGATGACCTCCTCGTAGCCCGGCACCACCTTTCCGGTAGCCGATACCGCAAACTCTATAGAACCGGTATCCACCGTAGCCAGCCGCAGGCTGTTTTCCCGCACCGAAGGCTGGATCAACACTGCCAGCAGCACCACCGCCACTACCGCCGCTCCTGTTCCGAGGCCCCAGCGGATGATGACCTTGCGGCGGTCCTGCCATTTTTCCTTGTTCGTCAATTCTCTATCCATATTCAAATCACTTGTTTATTATCTCTAAAAAATCTATTCGTCCCTAAGACCTTCGACGGGAAGCTGGCGCAGTGCCAGCAGCACCGGCACAGCAACTGCCACCGTCACCATTACGAAGAGCAGTCCCAGGACAATACCCTCCACCATCAGAAAATGCAGTACCGGGTCAAATAACAGCGGATACAGTTCTCTGGTCACCGGCAGCATGAACAGGTCTGTCTCCCCTACGATATTCATCTTTCCCATCACAATAATATTGATCACCACCACACAGGCAATAAGGGCAGCCGCTGCGGTCACGGCCCATATCTCTCCGATGTTCTGAGCGAGGATCCTCCATCCGGAGCCTCCCATCGCCCGGCGGACGCTGATCTCCCCGCGCCGTTCTTCCATCCTCAGCCAGCTGATGGACACTACCGCCAGAAGTACATTGATGATGAGGAATATCCTGAGGGCTTTCCAAAGGAACAGCCGGTCCATGCTGCCGGACAGTATCCTGTCCTCCACCATCTCCCTGTAAGACACTACCTCCCTCACTCTGTAATTGCCCAGGCCTCCGCCGCTCTCAAGTTTCCGGCCCAACTCTGCCGCAAACTCCTCCGCATCCACCCCCGGCACAGTCCGGAAAGCGTATTTGTACTCTTCACTAAAGACAATATCCTCAAAGTACTCCAGCTTACTGGTATTGTCTATCAACATCGGAATATTCTCAGCATCCGGGCTCATACGGACATTGGCGATGACTCCGGTTATCTTCCGGTTATCATAATCCGAAGTGTAACCCGGTCTGGAGTCATCCAGTGCATCTCCTAGAGTCTTTCCCAGCGGGTTTTCCCCATGGAACAGCGTCATCGCCAGGTCTTCAGAAATAATAAAGGTATTCGGTTCATCCACCAGTTCTCCGCTCTCAGGCTGCAGCAGCCTGAATCCGAGCAGCCGGAAATCCTCCGCCCCGGAAATTCTACGCATCACAGCCGTATTTACACTTGTAACGCTATCCACCAATATTGTCATCAGATTCTTGCTGCCAAGGCACGGCGTCATATTGATCGGGGCCTGACTCTGTATCTGGGGCATCTGACGCAGCATGTCACCTACCCGGAAAAAGTTCTCCATACGGGCCTCGTCCGTATCGTAGGTGCTGTCGTAGCCATACTGGCCCGGATACAGTTCTTCTAGAGAAAGCACGTACACCCCGTCATAGTCTATGCCGTCGGGTATGGCGTGAATCCTGTACTGGACATTCCATATCCGGTTGACTACAAACCACGACACGACAGCGATCACAAGAAGCTCCGCAAACAGCCAGGCACTGCCCCGGCGGTAAAACCATATCTGCTTGAATATCTGCCTTATCATAGTACGCTATTTTTTATAGTTCAACGATTCGGTTATCGGATGCCGGATGACTCTGCGGGCAGGAAGTAGGGCCGACAGTACATTGAGCACCACTATGATAAGAAGCAGTGCAGTCCCCAGGTATATGTTGTAGAAATCTCTGAAATCAAAATACCCGGCCTCAGGAGTCCCGTAGCCCGGCATCCATTCGCCGGTCGGAACCAACATGCTGAGCTGACGGGAGAACACCTCCAGCAGCAGCCATGACAGCACCAGCCCCAGCACTCCGCCGATAAGTGTCAGCAGCAGATTCTCCCAGGTTATCTGCGAGAGGATGGAACCACCACAGGCACCGAAGGCCTTACGGGTACCGAACTCGGTCAGACGTGCCTCCATCCTGGAAGTCACCATGCCGGAGAGATTGAAAAGCGGCACCAGCAGGATAAGCAGGAGCACTCCGACACTCATCCAAATATAGGGCGTAATAGGCTGACTGTTGCCATGAATATCAAACTGCGCGAACACACTTTCCACATACGACGGTACTCCCCGGGGCAGGCTCAGTTCCGTTCCGCTGTCATCGGTATGGTTGAATATCTCCAGGCGGTCCTCAATCCCCGACCTGATTTTACGGAACGAGGCCCTGTCGTCAGCCAGAATATATATGAATCCGTCCCCCAGAAAACTGCTCTTGCCGGAGAACATCCGTCCGAGCCACGACATGTTGATGTCGTACTCCTCCAAAGGCATCCAAGCCTCGGCAAAAGCCGCAGACGCGCTTATGGGCACATCCCTGACCACTCCGCATATCCGGAACAACTGGCCGTCCCAGTACACCTCCTTACCCACCGCATCCGACTTTCCGGCAAGACGGCGTGCTATCGATTCGGAGACCACCAGCTCGGCTGCACTGCCGTGCATACCGCTTTCCGACAAAGGTCTGCCCGCGATAAACTGAAAATCAAAGACCCTCCAGAAGTTCCGGTCCACGAAACGGGTAAATGCCTTGCAGCTTATACCGGCGGCATCCCTCAATGTGAGCGGACCTTCCATAAAACTCTTAGGAGCCGTTGCTGTCCAGCACTCCACTCCGGGCAGACTGTCCAGGAAACGCTTTCCGAACTCAGCCGACACTCCGAAGCCCAGCGTTCCCATATCTCCCTTATATAACAGATAGCTGACACTCAGCATCCTGTCCCGGTGCGTCTCCGGCACGGTATTGACCACCCTGGAAGAAAGCACGGTCAGGAAAGCCATCACCAGTGCGACCGACACCGCCGTTCCGGCGATGAACACCGCGCTGTACACCCGGTTCACCCGGAGGTTGTACCATGCCTGCTTGAAATATAAACCTACTTTCATCATGTACAGTTTTATCGTTATTATTCATCTCTAAGGGCCTCGACCGGGGGAAGGCGGAGCGCTCCGGCAGCGGGGATGAGGATGGCCGCAGTCACTGCCAGGAGCAGGAGGCCGAGGACAATGCCCTCCACCGCGAGGAAGTGCGTCACGGGATCGAAGAGCAGGGGGAAGTCAGCGGCATTGAGGGGCATCATGCCGTGCTGATTATCCGGAGCCACGATATTTATTTTGCCTATGAGGATGATGTTGACCGTTATCAGAATACCGATGACGGCGGCCGCAGCGAAGGTCACCCAGACCTCCTGCATATAGTGCAGCAGGATGCGGCGGGGCGAGCCTCCCATGGCCCTGCGGACTCCGATCTCCCCGCGTCTCTCCTCCATCCGGAGCCACCCTGTAGAGGCCACAGCCAGCAGAACATTGACTATCATGAACAACCAGAGGGCCTTCCAGATAAAGAGCTTGTCCAGCACCTCGATTCTGACCACAGAGTCCACCCTGTCCTCGAAGGAGTACACGTCCTGTACGCGGTAGTTGCCGAACTGCAGAGTCTTCCTCCATTCCCTGGAAGCCTTCTCGAGGAAGCGGTCTCCGTCCACACCGGGCTTGAGGCGGAAAGCGTACATCTGGTCTCCGCCGTTGTCACCCACCATGTCAGCGACATTCTGTAACACGTACGGTATGTCATCCGAGTACCCGGCACCGCGCATACTGCCTATCACTCCGGCTATGGGTTCAGTATAATTCATATTAGTCAATTTCTCCGAGTCGCTGAGTGTCCTGCCCACAGGATTCTGCCCCGGGAAGAGGTAATCGGCCATATCCTTGGTGATGATGATAGAGCCGGGTGTATCCTCCATCTGTCCGTCCGCAGGGTAGATCAGTCCGTACCTTAACACCTCAAAATCATCTGAGCCGGACTCCCGCTCAAAGGTCGTGAACATCATCGTAGTCACACTGTCAATGTTGACCATCGCCATGGAATGTACGCCGTCTCCGGGATGGCCTGTGCTTATGGGCGAGGCGCACAATACTTCCGGCATAGCTCTGAGAGCGTCCCCGAAACGGCGGAGATTCTCCCTCTGCGCCTTCAGGGAAGCAGCCTCAGGGTCATATCCGTTGCGGTCGGATGTCAAGTCCGTGAGATACACACAGTACACTCCCTCAGGGTCATATCCGTCCGGGACGTTCCCGATACGGTATGTGGAAGTCCACGTCTCGTTGACGATGAACCAGGAGACTGCGATGATGACCACCAGTTCGATGAACAGCCAGGCATTGCTCCTGCGGTAGAACCACAGCTGTTTGAATATCTGTCTAAGCATATCTTGTCATTTTTTACAGTTCAACGATTCAGTGATGGGACGGCGGATGACCTTGACTGCCGGGATGACTGCCGATATCATGTTGAGTACGGCCAGGATTACCAGCAGGACGGCGTACAGCCCGATATTGAAGAAGTCCCGGAAGTCGAAGAAGCCGCCGGACTCAGGCACCTTGTAGGTGTAGGACTCCACCAGTACGCTGCCCGGCACCATGGCGTTCATCTGCTGCGAGAACAGCACGATGATCAGCCATGCCACCAGCAGACCTACGACTCCGCCCATCAGGGTCATCAGCAGATTCTCCCCGGCTATCTGTGCGAGAATAGAGCGAGGTCCGGCTCCGAAAGACTTGCGGGTGCCGAACTCGGTCAGGCGGGCCTCCATTCTGGAATTGACCATGCCCGAAAGGTTAAGCAGCGGCACCAGCAGGATCAGCAGCACCACTCCCGCTCCCAGCCATGCGTATGCAGAGGAACCTAAGTCGCTCCCCGAGAAGATGTACTGGCGCTGCGAGTCTATGCCGCTGACGGTCATCTTATATTCGGATTTCTCGATATTGTTGTACTGTTCCACGCGGTCCAGCACAGCCTGTTTTACTGCCGGAATATCCTTGCCGTCCCTGAGCAGCACTATTATCTCATTGCCGTTCATATACTTTGCCAAAGCACTGGATTCAGGGCCCAGGGTTTTATCTCCTATCGTAGACGGCAGCCATATCTCGGAAAAAGCCAGCGTCGCGCTCATCGGTACGTCCCTGACCACTCCGCAGACAGTCAGCGTATATCCGTCCATGTACACCTTCTCTCCCACAGCGTCTGCCCGTCCTGTCAGGGAGCGGGCCAGTGACTCGGTCACCACTGCCTCGGGCATATTGAGGTCCATACCGCTCTCCGATATCGGCCTGCCGTACAGGAAGTCCAGACTGAATATCTTCCAGAAATTCCTGTCCACCATCCGGGCGTATGCGTAGGAGACCTCATCCGACGTATTTTCCAAAGCAGCGAACGTATTGTAATACGTATAGACAGCCGACCAGCACTCCACTTCCGGCATGTCCTTGAGGAAATCTCTGGCGAACCGGTAATTGGGAGCCGCGCCGAACATTATGGTCTCGCTTCGCAGCTCGATTCTGGAAATCACCATCGTCCTGTCCCTGTGCATCTCCGGCACTGTATTCACCACCCTGGCCGACAGCACCGTCAGGAACGCCATCACCAGAGCCAGCGAAAGAGCCGTTCCGGCGATGAACACCGCGCTGTACACCCGGTTCACCCGGAGGTTGTACCACGCCTGCCTGAAGTATAATCCTAATTTCATATCTGCTGTGTTTTTCTATTTTCGTTAATTTCTTCTCTTTGGGCCTTGTGCTGTCCGCTCACGTCGCCCGTTCCATCGTCCGTTCCCATGCACTTTCATGATCACTCTCCATTCAGCGGACACTTTTCTCCCCGAACAGCCCGTCACAACCGCCGTGCCAAAAACACAACACACTGATAACGCGCATGTTGCACTTTTTCAAAGTGTCCGATATCGGACACCTGTCCGTTTTCGGACACCCTCGGGCGGACACTTTCATTATGACCGTACACTTTCCCTTCTACCCACCTTCCGAAGGTGAGCTGTTTCCCCGCGTTTTCGTCCCACCTTCCGAAGGTGAGCCGTTTACACCTCATGGAGCGAATTTCAGCCAAAACAAGCATTTTTGTCGTCACCTTACATTTTTTGCAAAATGCAATACCCTATCAATCAAACACTTGTGATATAACTAAAATGCAAAGTGACAATATCGACCGGATAGTCCTTTTGCGGATGACCATTCTCGAAAACGACACACAGCTCCCCTCCACTCAACGATATTTTATCGGGCTGGAAACACTTCAACAAACCTTCTATCAATCAGCTATTTAACCTCTCTGCATCCCGCCGTAACCGCTTTGAAACGACCTACGGCAGAACCTCAAAACTACAACTTTTTGAATTTCAAAAACTTAACAGGCACCTTCCTCCCCGACAATATTTAGTTCACATCCCTTCGACTCGAGAGCGCCATTACTTTCGGTAGGAGTAGGGAAAATGTGCACTTGAGGCACTCCTTCGGAAGGAGTTCGGAGGTGGAACACGGGCAGAATGGACGTACAGAGTGCCGTGGCGAGGATTCACGGAATTTACCCCTTCGGAAGGAGTGGCAGAAGAGGGCATTTTGCTTACTCCTTCCAAAGGGGTTAAGAAGAAGCGGTTGTCATGAGAAGTGTTGGACGTCACCACTGCTGTTCGCGGATAAGATGTGACTGTCAGGGGGAGGACGGGACGGTGCTACAGCAGCTCGCGGATGATGGAGTCGCTGATGAAGAGGCGGGAGGGGGGAATGGACAGGCGGTCGTCGCGGAGGATGAGGGAGCCGGTGGCCAGAAGGCGGTCGACAGAGGTCCGCAGAGGGTGTGGAAGTTGAGAAAGAAGGGATTGGCACGAGTTTTCTGCGGCTCCGGAACGACTATCGGGCACGGTAGACGATGACGGCTGAGCGAAGCCCGAACGACTATCGGGCACGGAAGACGACGACGGTCGGCACATGGCAACTAGGACGTCTAAGGGCAGGCCGTCCACGGTGCGAAGACCGAGCATAATGGTCTCGGTGAGGACGTCCTCGTCGGTAAGGATCTCTTCTGACACCACAGATGACACGGCACAATCACGGTAAGCGGAAGTAGAAAAATCACCAGTAATGGGAACAGCGCTGGAAGCGGAACCACAACTCGAAGCAGGGAGGTCTTCACCAAAAGCCGGGGTAGAAGCCGGGGCAACATCGGAGGCAAGGGCATCGCCCGAAGCGGAAACTCCACCGGAAGCAGAAAAACCGCCCGAAGCGGAACCCACGCCGAACGCAGCAATATACCGGTCGAGATCCGGAACATTCCAGCAGCGGCGGCGGTCCCCGTCGAAGGAGTGGGCACCCGGCCCGAGGCCAATGTAGGGGCTGCGGTCCCAGTAGCCGCTGTTGTGCAGGGCGCGGCGGCCGGGGAGGGAGAAATTGGAGACCTCGTACTGGAGGTAGCCGGCGGCGGTGAGGCGCTGCTGCAGGAGGGCGTACTGGGCTGCGCACAGCTCGTCGGAGGGTTCCCGGTAGCGGCCGGCGGCGGCCATCTCTCCGAGGACGCTGCCCTCCTCGATACCCATCTGGTAGGCGGAAATATGCTCCGGCCGCAGCCGCAGCACGGCATCCAGGTCGTCACTCCACAACTGCATCAGTTCTTCATCCGAAGAGGAGCCGCTCCCCCAAGCCACCGGATCATACCCGAAAATCAAGTCCAGCGAGATATTGTCGAACCCGGCGGAGCGCAGCACCCGGAAGGCCTCCACCGCCCCATCAGAACTGTGCCGCCGGGCCATCCACCGCAGGCTGCGGTCGCTGAAGGACTGCACGCCCATACTGACGCGGTTCACTCCGAGCCGCCGCAGGGCCCTGGCGTAGGCCTCCATGACATCGTCCGGATTGACCTCAACGGTAAATTCCGCGAAGATCCCGACATTCCCCCGGCCATCCCATGTTCCCGGGACAGCTCTGCCGCCCCCTCCCGGAGCACCGCAGAGACCACCGCGACCGCCTCCCCCAGCTGTTCCACCGGCCAGAGCGAGGGTGTCCCGCCCCCGACGTAGAGCACCGCAGGGACGTCCGTAGTCCGCTGCCCCCTCCCGGAGTGCCGCAGAGATAGCCGCGACCGCCTCCCCAAGCTGCTCCACCGGCCAGAGCGAGGGTGTCCCGCCCCCGACGTAGAGCGTTGCAGGCGAGGTGCATTGGCATAAAAAAGCCTTCCGCAGGGAGATTTCCCGCAGAAGGCTCTGTGTGTATTGTGCTATCCTGTCCTTTTCCCTGACCGAATAGAAGTCGCAGTAGGTGCAGAACGACTTGCAGAAGGGGAAGTGGATGTATATCATCGCAGGATGCCGTGGACGCTGACTGACGCTACCTCAGCAGTATGTCGCCGGTGCCCAGCAGACCGGAGGAGGTGTAGGCCTCGACGGTGTAGACGCCCTTGGTGAACTGCTCGGATGCGAAGTAGATGCATACCTCCACCTCGGCGCCCTGGTAGTCTACCTCACGCGACTCAGAGTAGACGAGCTGCTCGCCGTTCATCTCGAAGATGCGCTGCTGGTCGGAGGTCATCAGGATGCCGTCCGGTCCCTTGACGCGGATGTACACGCGCATGGGGCCTTTGGGAGCGATGGAGTTCTCAATCAGAGAGAGGCAGGTGCGGAGCTTCTTGATACGGCTGCTGCGGTCGGTCTCCTTGTTGGAGGCGTTGATGCCGACGATGTTGATGCCGCGGCCCTTGATCTCGGAGCCCTGCTCCACGAGCTTGGCGTACTCGTCGGTGGTCTTGCTCAGCTCCTGGTAGCGCTCGGCTGACTTGGCGGCCTCGGCACGGGCCAGCTCGGCGTCCTTGCGGAGGGCGATGTTCAGGGTATTGAGAGAGTCGATCTGGAAGATATAGTGCTTCATGATCGAGCGGAGGGTACCGAGCTCCTTCTCATACTGACGGATCTTGCTGCGGTTGGCGGCGTCAGTCTGCTTGATGCGCTCCAGCAGCTGGTCCACCTTCTCACGCTCGCGGTCAAGCTGTACATTGAGGCTGTCATTGTCACTTGACAGAAGCGAATACTCTCCCTGGAGCTCGATAAGCTGAGACGTCAGGTTCTCCTTGTCAATCGTCAGGTCATCGATCATCTTCTGCCTGTCTATCCATACATAGACAAAGACCGCCGCCAGCACGACTGCCACTGCCGCCAGGACTATTGTCGTGATTTTAAGAATCTTATTTTTGTCATTCTGATCGTTGTTCTGAGGGTTCCAGCCCGATGCCGTACCACCGACTACAGGTTTGTTTGTCTCTTCCATTTCTTAATCTACTTATTAATTAGGGCAAAAATAATACGATTTGCTATATTTGCAGCAAATTTAATCAAAAACAGCGAAAAATCATGAATCCAAAAGCCCAAAGGGTCGTCAGATCCGTCAAATACTTCTTCGTTTTCATCATCCTGGGCTGTCTTGCACTTGCCCTGGTTACCCTCATCACACCAGGAGCACATCTGTCAGACCTGCTCAAGCCTGCAGATGAGGGCGGGCTGCTCAAGGAAGGCGCATGGTGGCAGATGCTGCTGATCTTCGGGGCCATCGCCGCCGTCTATCCGGGCCTGACCTTCGTCAAGAAAGAAGTTATGATCGAAGGCGATTTCGAAGACCACAGGGACACTGTCATCAATTCTTTCGAAAGTCTCGGCTACGAAAAGACAGATGAGGATACGGAAAAGCTCACATTCCGTCTGCGCAACCACTTTACCCGCTTCATGAGGGCCTACGAGGACAGAGTCACCATCACCAAGGGCACAGCGCCTCTCATACTCAGCGGCAACCGCAAGGACATCCTCCGTCTGGCCAGTCATATCTCTTACGCCCTGCGCGAGGATATCGGGAACAATGCCCCCAGGCACGATGACCCATATGATTTCGGCGACAGCGGAACCGGCGACGGCAATACAGACAACAGCAAGGCATAAGGCAGCGAAACAACAGTCAACCAACAGCATTATGAAAGTAGTTCAGAAATTCAACAATGCCATATCTGCAAACATCTGCAAGGGCGTTCTAGAGGAGAACGGCGTCCCTGCCTTCGTTCTCGGCGAGAACCTCATCTGGTCTACCGGTGCGGTCAACACCGACCTCGTGTCAATCGAGGTAGTGGTCGACGACCCCCTCTACGACCGCGCCATGGAAATTCTCAGTTCCAAGCCGACAGAACCGGTAGAATAATCCACAACGAAATAATGCCGGGCACACAACACACTTGTTAACCGCAAGACATCCAGCGCATTAACATTTTGCAGCTCCGCCGTAATGCTTTTCAAAAGGCTTACGGCGGAGCTGTTAAATGACATATCACTGATTATTTGGCACTTAGAAATAGCTCCTCAGCCCGACAAAATCTAGTTACAAAACCCGGGCCGGAGGGGTCGAAGAGGCCGGCGGGGCCGGAAGTGCCGGAAGAGCGGTCAGAACCGGGAAAAATCAAAATTTTTTAAAAAAAATTTGGAGGGAAGGAATTTTTGCCTACTTTTGCGGTGTACTAGAAAACTAATACACTAAAAAGGTAAACAACGCTAAGCAGCCTATCAGTAACATTTAACTGAATAAAGCGACTAATGAGAGGATAGTAAGCAACAGAAAAGACAAACAATCATAGACAAAAGTATAAGTTATGGACAGCAAAAACCCGATCGTAAAGATTGAACACCTGAAGTTCAACTACAAGAAACACATCGTGTTCGAGGATCTGAGCCTCGAGCTGGAGCCGGGCCGCATCTACGGGCTGCTCGGTGAGAACGGCGTCGGCAAGACCACTCTGCTGCGCATCATCTGCGGCCTGCTGCGCACAAAAGGGGGCAGCTGCACTGTAGACGGCATCGCCTCGGAGAAGCGCAATCCGGAAATGCTCAACGACATCTACTACGTGCCGGAGATATTCTTCGCTCCGGCCATCAGCGTCAACACATTCGCCAAGAGCAATTCCCTGCTCTACCCCCGCTGGGACGCCGGTCAGTTTCAGAAACTCTGCCTGACCTTCGAAGTCGATCCCTCCTACCGGTTCGACAAGCTCTCCCACGGCCAGCAGAAAAAGGCCCTGATAGCTTTTGCCCTGGCCCTGAACACCCGCATCCTGCTGATGGACGAGCCTTCCAACGGTCTGGACATTCCCTCGAAGACCACCCTCCGCAAGGTCATCTCCGAGTGCGCTACTGAAGACAAGCTCATTGCCATCTCAACCCATCAGGTACGCGACCTCGAGAACCTTATCGACCCGGTCATCATACTCGACCGCAGCGGTCTGATCATCAACGCCTCCATTGAGCGTATCAGCGAGAAACTGTTCTTCACCATGAGCCAGAACCTCGATCCGGAAGCCTACTGGAGCGAAAGCAGCCTCAGCGGTTACTACCAGGTCGTTCCCAACCGCGAGGGCATGCCTTCCAGAGTAAACCTCGAAGCCCTCTTCAACGCCGCCCTCAGAAACAAGGAAACATTCAAGGCACTGTTCAGATAACAAATCATTCAAATCAAACTTACCACTGACATGAACGCAACATTCAACATACGCAGATTCGGGCTCAACATCTATAAGGAGCTCCTCGAAAAATACAGGATCATCCTCGGCTTCTGGGCCGTTATAGTACTGGTATACCTGATGTTCTGGGGCATGACGCTCCTTCTTGGAAGCAACGTGGGAGAATACACCCGCGGGACTGTCGCCATCACCATGCTGCAACTCTACTGCTGCCTCATTCCCTTCCTGATCTACAAAAACGAGAACCGCCATATCGAGGGTACATTCTACGGCATCGCCCCGGCATCCACACTCGAGAAGACCCTGACCATCTTCGTAATAGTCACCCTCCTCTTCCCCACCCTGACCACCGTCCTGATGCTGTCGCTTGACTCTCTGCTCTCCGTGATGCCCACTCAGAGCGGTTTCAGCGGACACATCTGGAACACTGTTTTCTCATCCGACCGGTTCCTGAGCGGACTGGAGAATTCGATGTCCACAGAAGAGGGCAGAAACATGCTGGACACACTTTTCTTTGAAATTCCCAATATCTTCTTCAACCCCTTCCTGGGCCTGATTCTCAGCCAGTCCTCAGTCATCTTCTTCGCCATGCTCTTCCGCAGCCACAAGATAGGCAAGACCCTCCTGTTATTCTGCGGCATAGGATTCCTGGTGTCGATAGGCGCCACTTGGCCAATAGTTGCCACCGTAAAACATCTCGAGGCCGAGTCCCTCAGCGCCATGGATGCAGAAATCATGGTGAGATGGATGAAGAATTTCGTCAAGACAGTCATGGTCTTCACCTGTTACATTCTCCCTGTCATATTCTGGGTTCTGACCTACTTCCGTATCCGCCGGATACAGTACTGACATATCCTTAAAATGCAAGCAACCATGGAATTCGACCAGCATAAACCCATCTACCTGCAGATAGCCGACGCAATATGCGAGCGGATTCTGACAGGCACGTGGCCCGAGGGTGACCGCATACCGTCAGTAAGGGAATGCGGAGTCTCCCTCGAGGTCAATCCCAACACCGTCGCCCGCTCCTACGACGAGCTCTCCTCCGAGGGCATAATCCACAACAAGCGCGGCATCGGGTACTTCGTCAGCCCGGGGGCCAAGACCGTCATCCGCGAGAAACAGCGCAGCAGCTTCATCTCCGGTGACCTGAAGGAGGTCTTCAGGAAAATGGAAATCCTCGGTATCTCCATTGAGGACATCACCTCCCTCTACCAAAAATACATTTCCAAGGACAAAATCAACCAAGTACAATGAAATACAGCACAATAAGGGCAGCGGCGGTCATCACCGCCCTGCTCCTGTGGGCTGTCTGCGCCTCCGCCCGCCAGCAGAACGTACGCAGCATCTCCGGCACGGTCATAGACGCAGCTACCGAAAAACCCATAGAGTTCGCCACTGTCGCCCTCATAGCCCCCGACAGCACCATCGTCAACGGCACGACCACCGACTCCGCGGGACACTTTACAATCGAGCGGATTCCCTCCGGAGAATACAAGCTGATGGCAGCCTTCATCGGATACACCAGTTTAATAACAGATCTGAACGCAGTACCCGCCCGGGGAGCCGTCCTCGCCCTCGAACCCGACGCCGAGATGCTTGAAGAGGCTGTGGTAACCGCCCGCCGCCCGGTCATAGAGCAGAAGCTGGACAAACTGGTGATGAACATCTCCGACGCCGTCTCCACCGAAGGCAGCAACGGCACCGACCTGCTCCGCAAGGCCCCCGGCGTGACGATAGACTTCGACGGCAATGTCAAGCTCAACGGCTCAGCAGTGGCGGTATGGATCGACGGCCGTCCCTCCAACCTCTCCGGCAAGGAACTGGAAGTCCTGCTCCAGTCCACCGACGGCACGACCATCGACCGCATCGAGATCATGGCCCATCCCTCGGCCAAGTATGACGCGGCAGGCGGAGGCGGCATCATCAACATCGTCACCAAGAAGAATTTCATGCAGGGATTCAACGGCTCGGTCAACATCGGCTACGGCGGCATGTACTTCGACCGCTGGGACCAGAGCGGTGACGGCTCGGTCAACCTCAACTACCGCGGCCGCAAGACCAACACCTTCCTGACCTACAGCGCCCGCTACGATGACATGACGGCGGAGCTGCTCTCCAAGTCCCTCTACGGCGCAGCCAACGAATACACCATGTCCAACTCCTCGCAGCTGCTCATGCGCAACTTCAACCAGATGTTCCGGGCCGGCAACGACTGGTACATCTCCGACAAGGACGTCCTCGGCGCCATAGTCACCGGCACATTCCGCAACAGCAGCACCGACACCTACGGGAACAACTTCACTGAGCATCTGCTCGGAGAGGACATCCTCGGCCGCCTGAACAGCGAGATTACCAACACTGACGACTTCAACGGAGTATCCGCGAACCTCAACTACACCCATACTTTCGACCCTGCGAAGATGCAGGAACTGACCCTCAACGCCGACTACTCCTGGTACGACATCGGCAACACCAGCCGGCAGAGCGACATTCCCGACCCGATGATCACTGCCCTGATCCCGCTCGACTCCACCATATTCCGCCAGGATGCCGCCCAGAGGCTCCAGATCTGGTCCGCCAAGGCCGACTATCAGCAGCTCTTCTGGCAGACCGGACTGCTCGAGGCCGGCCTCAAGTGGTCCCGCACCGTCACCGACAACAACTCCGTCCGCGAGGACTTCTACAACAACATCTGGAACTACAACTCCAACCTCTCCAACATCTTCCTCTACGACGAGCAGATAGCCGCCGCCTACATCTCCGCAGCCAAGAGTTTCGGCACCAAATGGTCCGTCAAGATAGGCCTGCGCGGCGAGTACACCTGGGCCCGCGGAGACTGGCGCAGCGCCGGGGAGAAGAGCACCAAGAGCTACTTCAACATCTTCCCCACCGCCTTCGTCAGCTACATGCCCACAGAGAAATGGCGCCTGGCCGCCTCCTACACCCGCCGTATCAGCCGCCCCGGATACAGCCAGCTCAACCCCTTCCGCACCTACATGTCGGCCAACTCCTACACCGAGGGTGACCCGGACCTCAACCCCCAGTTCTCCGACCAGGTATCCCTGACCGTCGGCTACGGCCAGCACCTCAACCTGAGCCTGCTCTACCAGCACAACTCCAACCTGATCATGCAGCACCCCGAAGTCAACCCCGACAACGGTGAGCAGCGCATCATCTGGGAGAACTTCGGCACCCAGTCCCTGGCCGGCGCGGCCCTGTCAGTATCCGAGCTGCCCATAACCAAGTGGCTCAACCTCTCGGCCAACTACTTCGCCGCCTACAACAGCAACATCAGCACCTCCGACGACAGCTACTCCGACGGTTCCTTCCTCCAGAGCTTCTACGGCAGCCTCAACTTCCTGCTGCCCAAGGAATGGAAAATAGAGGTCGGAGGCTTCGGCTCCGGCAACATGACCATGGGCTACATGGACATCCGCCCGATGTACATGCTCTTCGGCGGCATCAAGAAGAACCTCTGGGACGGCCGCGGCACCATCGCCCTCAACGTTCAGGACCTGCTCCGCTCCTTCCGGACCAGCATCACCTCCTACACCGGCGACGTGCTGACCTACAGCATCGACCAACGCATCAACATGCAGAAAATCACCATCTCGTTCAGCTACCGCTTCGGTACCGCATCCAACCTCCGCAGACGCAACGTCGGCAACGTGGAGGAATCCTCCCGCGTAGGCGGCTCAGGCGGCATCAGCACGGGACAGAGCGGCGGTGGAATAGGCAGATAACCCCTCAGAAGCTATGGGAAGTCCGTATTTCAGATTCAAACAGTTCACCGTATGGCACGACCGGTGCGCGATGAAGGTGGGAACCGACGGGGTCCTGCTGGGAGCGTGGGCCGGTCCGGGCCGTCCGGGAGAAATA
The DNA here is from genome assembly GCA_018712545.1 of Candidatus Coprenecus merdigallinarum. GTDB lineage: Bacteria > Bacteroidota > Bacteroidia > Bacteroidales > UBA932 > Coprenecus > Coprenecus merdigallinarum. The sequence goes on from DVGV01000024.1 coordinate 34,585, forward strand.
TCCGGAGGAAGCCCCCAGACAATTCTGGACATCGGCACCGGCAGCGGCCTGGTCGCCCTGATGCTGGCCCAGCGTTTCCCCGAAGCGCAGGTAACGGGCATCGACAGCGATGCGGAGGCAGCGGCCCAGGCCCGGGAAAATTTCACAGGCTCCCCTTGGCCGCAGAGGCTCAGGGCCGCCCACATCTCCCTCCAGGAATTCTGCCGCGGTACCGCTGCCACAGCTGCCGCCCGCCGCTTCGACCTGATAGTCTCCAACCCGCCGTTCTACGACACCACCCTCACCAGCCCGGACCCGCTCCGGACTGCCGCCCGCCATACCGGCGGTCTCACCCACGAAGAACTGCTGCTGCTCTCCGCCGGCCTCCTTTCCGACACGGGGGTCTTCAGTCTGATCGTTCCCTCCGAGTCAGAGAAATCCATCCTGCGGCTGGCGGACAGAAGCAGACTCCATCTGCACCGGCTCACCCGCGTCTATTCCAAACCGTCCTCCCGGCCCCGGCGCATCCTGGCCTCCTTCGGCAGACAGCAACTTCCGCAGCCATTGGAAGATTCCCTTACGCTGACCGATACCGACGGCACACGCAGCCCGGAGCACATCCGGCTCACACGCGATTTTTACCTTGAATACTAACCCCAAAAACATAATGACAATGAAAAGAGCAACGATTCTTACCGCCACCCTCGCCCTCCTTTTCCTCACCTGCACCGGCGCCAAGGCTTCAGCGCAGAACGACACTACTGCCGCACAGACCGCTGCGGTCACAGGGGCTCCGAAAGCATGGTTCTCATTCCTGACCGAGATCAGAATGGGGAGCGACATACTCGACTACCCTAAGTTCATGACATACGACTGGAACATCGCCCCGGGAGTATCTTTCCGGAACGGTCTCTCCCTCAGGATTCCGGTCGAGGCCGTCTTCGGCATGACAAAAGAAAGCTACAATGACTATGACGGCCTATACAGCTCCAACGGAACACTCGGTCTCAACCTGGGTTACGACTTCCTCAACAAGAATGACAGGATGCGCCTGGAGCTCAATGCCTCCGGAGGCTCCACCTACCTCAAGACCCCCTACCGGTTCGCCTACGCCGACCTGAACCTGAAGTTCGGCTCCAAGCACCTCGGAGCCTACAACCTGTACGTCGGCCTGGGCCTCCGCTACCTCAGTCCCTACAACCCGGACATGACCCAGAAACTCCTGTTCAACTTTACTGTCGGCTTCTGGGCTCTCTAAACTGCTCATACGCAGCCTCCAGTGCTGCATAGAACTCTTCACCGAAGGCATCCGTCAGGGGCTTCTGCAGGAAACGGAAGACCGGGATGCCTTCCTTTTTGCCCTTGGCGAAGGCGCAGGAGCAGATGTTCCAGCGGTGGAGGTTGAGGGCGGTCATGCCGTTGGAGAGCCTGGAGACCCGGATCGGGTAGAGGCGGCAGGAGATGGGCTTGACAAAGTCCGATCCGCCGCGGCACCAGGACCGCTCGATGGTGCAGAACCAGCTGCCCTCCGCATCGCAGGCCGCGTATGCGCATTCCTCCCGGCCCGGGACCAGCGGAGTGACCATGTCCCCGTCCGAGTCTATCTCGAAAAATCCCTTCTCCGCCACTACCGCCCGGCCCTCGGGTGACATCAGCGGGGAGAACCTGCCGTAATTGGCCTCTATCCGCTCCGGCTCGTCCTCCTCCATCGGAGCTCCGCTGTCCCCGATGACGCAGCACACCCCGCCGCAGACTCCGTAGTCGCAGGCGAAGCGTTCGGTGAATATTTCAGGGGAAATGATCTTATCCCCGATGACTACCATTGTATCCATATTCCATTATTATTTTTCCTATTGTTCCTGCTCCTCCGGGACCACCGACAGCAGGGATATGCGTCCCCTGTCCAGTACCTGTCTCAGAGCCATGCAGACCTGATCGGCAGTAACAGCTTCCAATGCAGATTTACGCCTCGTGTAAAAGTCCTTACGGTCGATATACCGGCTGCGCATCACTCTCGTCCAGTAATCATAGTCTACCTTCTCCATCAGGGCATCGCTGAGCAGGATGTTGCGCCGCACTCCGTCCACCTCATTGGAGCTCACTCCCCTCTCCGCCAGGTCATCCAGGATGTCGGTGAAAATACTTCCCATATCAGGGATATCCTCATAAGTGGTGAAATGAAAATCTATCGTCAGCACCTCCTCGGGATAACGGTAAAAACGCTGCTGCGCATCAGCCAGGATACCGCGGAGGGAAAGACGGCGTATAACTTCCCGCTCTATCACCCTCGCCGTAATCTCAGAAAGCACACGGTCATCCATACTGAGGGCCGAGGGAATAGTCAGTCTGCAGCTGTGCAGCCTCCGGGGGAATTCCATGGGTACTGAAACCACCTCCTCGTCATCATAGGAGGCAATGAAAAATGTCCTGTTTTCCTCCTGACGCTGATTTACACTGCGGCCGGGAAGCACTGCCAGCGTACTGTAGGCTGCCTCCAGCAGGGCCTGCTCATCAAAATCGCCCACGAAGATAAACGAGAACTCGCCCGGATTGGAGAAAAGGCTGTTGACAAAATCCAGGGCGGAGGTATAGTCCAGCGAGTCTATCGGAGGCACCTCCGTCCTGCTTCCATAGCCGGAACGCACATCCCTCATATGCAGGTTTTCGAACACACGCTCCGGAGAGCGCATCGAATACGGTCTGCATCCGCTGACCATCCTGCGGTATTTGCCAAAAGTCTCCGCATCTGGCTCAGAACCGCGGAAATACATGGATACCAGCTCAAGAAACTGCATTTCAGACCCCGCGGGAAAAGAACCCGCTATACGTCTCTCTCCTACCGATATGTTTCTGGACAGTTCCAGCTGGAGGATGTCCGCCAGTTTGTTCCTGTCGTACATATCCATCCCCCCCACCACCGACATATCAGCCACATCGTTGACATAGTGACGCAGCACATCCAGCCCGTCCTCCGCCAGCGACACCCCGCCGCGGGCGACAGCCTCGAAGTACACCCGTCCGGGATCCTGGGTCATCCTGCGGTATGCCAGCACCGCTCCGTTGGGAAGCCGGCGCGATGTCACCCCGGTAGAAGGATTGACGAACTTCCTGTGCGGAATATCCCGCAGTTCCTCCCTTTTCAGCGGCAGGTCCGCGACAGCCGCGCTGAACACAGTGTCCTGCATCACCGGTAAAGGATCAACCGTAAAATACTCCAGTCCCGCTGTCTTGACGGGCGAGGTACAGACCACCGTCCTGCAGTCCCTGTCCGAAAGGACTGAGGCCAGGAACTGATACACGTCAGTGCTGTCCATCTTCTCCATCGCCGCCTCGATATAGCTCTTTTTCAGCTCCACTCCCGCCATCAGGTAGCCATCGGCGAAGTTGGCGCGGCACAGGTCCGAATAATATCTGTTGTCCAGCCACGAACGGCGGCGGTAAGTCCTGTCGAGAGTCATCAGGTAGTCGCCGCTGCTGCGACGGTACTCATAGTCCGAGATCCCGTAACGAAGCAGGCGTTCCACCTCCGTCAGGATATACTCGTAGGCCCGCACATAATCCTCGGGCGCACATTCCACCGAGAATCTCAGGGAGCTGCTGCTGAGAAAAGGCTCTATCCCGACCTCAACGCTGCGGGCATAGAACGGAGCATCGTCCAGGGCATCATAAAAACGGCGGCGCATGATGTCAACACCGACAGAGGAGAGATACTCGTAAATAAAAGGTATGGCTGTCCTCCTGAGCGTCTTGTCTATGGGTCTGAGCATATAGTCGAAGGTCACGCGGGCACAGTCCGCCTCCAGGTCCTGAAAATAGAAGAAACCGCCTCCGACCGCATTCAGCAGAGAGTCCGGGAACTCCGGGGCAGGCTCCGTCGGCCGGGGAACCAACTGAAAGAGAGTACGTATCTTGGATTCCACCGCCGCCGGATCTATATCACCGGCAATCACCACCGCCTGGAGATCAGGGCGGCAGCGGGTACGGTAGAACTCACGCACATCCCCGGTAGTGTAGCCGTTCACAGCCTTGAATATCTTGTCAAAACGGGCGGGAGCCAGGGAAGTCCCGGAAAAATAATACCGCGCCAGCGAGTCCCTTACCCTCTGCTCAAGTGTCTCGGCGGCGGAGAACACATTGCGGAAAAAATTCTTGCCGCGGGTCACCGACCGGTCGTCCACAATCAGGGCCGAGGACATATTGTATATGGCCAGCAGCATTGAGTCGACCATAAACTCGTTTTTCTTGACCGGCACATCGCTGAACCTGTAGGTAGTGTAATAGTCGCCTCCGTCTATGACCAGTCCCTCGGCACGGTCCAGTCCCATATTGTCTATGAATGTGAATATCTCTCCGTCAGGAAAGTTGGAGGTCTCCGTCAGCGCCATGCACTCCATCAGGTAAGTCATGCCCCGCGTAGTGCTGTCCTCCATCGCTATACCGGTCTTGCGGATAAAGGTAAAATCAGCATATCCCTCTATCGAAGAATTATTTACAAGATAATACGAAAGGCCGTTGGGCAGAGTCCCCGCCACTATCCTCTCATCGTCCTCAAGCTCTCCCACCATCTGGGAGAAGGCTGTTGCAGAGTGGAACAAAAAAGTTGCGAACAGTAAAATTTTTAATTTCATAAGACAAAAGTATGAAAATATGAGTATATTTGTCAGTTCGAATTAAAATCTGTACACAAACTAATTAAAAAAATATGAGAAAAATCTTAGCAATTCTGACAATCGCAGCACTTTCAGCGACTGCCGCCCTGGCACAGGACATGGAGTCCGCAACCGCCCTTTACAACGAAGGCGCCACAGCTCTCAATGCAGGAGACAAAGAAACCGCACTGGGTTATTTTGAGGAAGCACTCTCGCAAGCCGAGCTCATAGGTCCCGAAGCAGAAGAACTTGCATACAACTGCAAGAGGAACATCCCTACTCTGATTTCCGCCATCGGCAAGGAGCAGGCCGCAGCCAACGAGATTGAAGCCGCTATCGAGACTTTGGGAAAAGCTGTTGAGAAAGCGAACGAATACGGTCAGGAGGACATAGCCGAAGAGGCACAGGCACTCATCCCCCAGCTCTACATGCAGCAGGGCAACATTCTCCTCAACCAGAAGGACTACCCCGCCGCCGCAGCAGCATACAGGAAAGCTGTCGAGATTAACCCCAATGACGCCAACGCCTATCTCCGTCTCGGACAGGCCGCTGCCCGCGCCAATAACATTGACGAAGCCATGACAGCCCTCACCAAGGCATCGGAGCTCGGACAGAAGTCCGCCGACAAGGAGATGGCCAACATCTACCTCAGCCAGGCAGCCAATGTCCTCAAGACAAAGGATTATCAGGGTGCCCTCGACAACGCCAGGAAATCCCTTGAGATCTTCCCCACTCCTACCGCCATGCAGATTGCCGGCACAGCCGCTCTGGGCCTCGGCGACATGGATGCAGCCATCGAGAACTTCGAGGGCTTCATCGCAGCCTCTCCCAATGCCAGGAACATCGACCAGATCCGCTATCAGCTGGCTACAGCCTACGAGGCCAAGGGTGACAAAACCAACGCATGCGTCAACTACAAGGCCATCCTGAACAACCCTCAGTTTGCCGAGTACGCGAAACATAAAGTCAACGTAGAACTCAAATGCCAGTAGCACTGGAGCTTCTAGCACCGGCTAAGAACAAAGACATCGGCATCGCGGCCATCGACTGCGGTGCCGATGCTGTATATATTGCCGGTCCTGCCTTCGGAGCGCGGGAGGCGGCGGGCAACTCCTTCGAAGATATCTCGGAGCTGACCGCCTACGCCCACCGTTTCGGGGCAAGGGTATACCTTACCCTCAACACCATCATCTTCGAGAACGAGCTGGAGGAGGCCAGGCAATGCGTGTTCCGTGCCGTGGAGGCCGGATGCGACGCACTGATCGTCCAGGACCTGGGCCTGCTCAGAATGAGAATCCCCGGCATAGAGCTGCATGCCTCGACCCAATGCAATATCCGCACCCCGGAACAGGCCCGCTGGCTGGCCTCGCTGGGCTTCAGCAGACTGGTCCTTGCACGCGAGCTGAGCTTGGAGCAGATACGGGAGACCGCCTCTGCCGTACCTGACTGCGGGATAGAGTGTTTCGTCCACGGTGCGCTATGCGTGAGCTACAGCGGCCAGTGCTATCTCAGCCAATACCTTACAGGCCGCAGCGCCAACAGAGGATGCTGCATACAGGCCTGCCGCTCCCGATACGATGTCCTCGACGCCGACGGGAAGCTCCTCCTGAAAGACAAGGCGATACTCTCCCTCAAGGACCTGTCCCTGATGGACCGTCTGCAGCAGCTGGCGGAAGCCGGAGCCACGTCCTTCAAAATAGAGGGACGTCTAAAGAACATCTCCTACGTAAGGAATATCGTACGGGCATACAGCGATGCACTCGACTCCGTTGTCACCGGAAGCGGAGGGAAGTACGCCCGCAGCTCCTGGGGCTCTCCGTCCGGAGGATTCACCCCGCATCCTGAAGCTACCTTCAACCGCGGCTACACGCATTACTTCATCGATGGAGTCCGGGGAAAATGGAACTCGGGAGACTATGCCAAAGGAATAGGTGAGCCTGTTGGGGAAGTCTGCGGAATAAACGGCAGGACCATGAAACTGACGCTGTACGACGGCATCAGCACCCCGCTCTCCAACGGGGACGGACTGTGCTTCATCTCCCCGAAAGGAGAAATCTCCGGGATGAGGGCCGACAAAGTCCTGGGCTGCTCCGTCACCTTCAGCCAGGCAGGCGGACCATCCCCTGCCCCCGGTGCGAAAATATACCGCAGCTACAATCATATACTTGAAAAATCTCTCGAGAACAATCCTCCCGTAAGACTGATCCCGGCACAAATACATCTGAGACACAGGGGCAATGACAGATTCATCCTCACTGCATCAGCCGCCGGCTCAGCCACGGCCACAATAGAATTCACGGCAGAACCGGCCCTGAACCGGGAGAAAGCCGCCGCCGGGCTGAGAGCATCGCTGTCGAAACGCAGCGGCATCTTCGCATTTGTCCTTGACGGGATCCGGGAGGACGGTCCCCTGCCATTTCTGCCCGCTTCGGCAGCCAATGCCCTGCGCCGGGAGCTGGCCTCAAAGCTGGAAGCCGTCACTCACGTTCCGGAGATGACCGAGCGCATTCCCATCGACAGCCTCGGCACGACAGCTCCCGTACCTCCGGCCCAGCGCTGCCGGCTCAACTGCGCCAACTCCTTGTCCCGAAGTGTCTACCGGGCCGTAGGCATTGAACCGGATGAGGCCTTTGAGACTGACCCGAGGGCGCGCGTAGAGCTGATGCGCTGCAAATACTGCATACGCTGGCAGACAGACCGCTGCCCGAAACAACGCCCGGGAGAAAAGGCCTCGCCTATGTTTCTGACAAACAACGGCCGGCGCCTCAAAGTCACCTTCGACTGCGCCCGCTGCGAGATGGTCATAACTCCGGATGATGGTAACGGCCCTGTGACCGGGTGATGTCTCCCCAGTCGATGGCACGGACCGGACACCTGTTGATGCATGCGGTGCACTGCACGCATCCGCGACCCCAGACAGGCCGGCCATCCCGCATGGTGACAGTACCCGTGGGACAGCTGCGCGCGCACAGACCGCATCCGATACAGGAGTCGCCGACCCTGAACTCAGTCCTGCTGTCCGGTCCGGCCAGGAAACGGCGGAAAAGCGGATTGATGACGCGGCTCTTGAGCCAGGGCCGCGTGCCCACGGTGTAGTGGCTGTACTGCCGCTGCCCGCGGATGGCCGCGATTATGGACTCCAGCTCCTGAGGCGCGGTATGCAGCTTGGTCTCGCGCACTTCGTCCGGATCGACGCCGAAACCCTTCATCAGGATGTAGTTGTTGGGCATCCGTACCGACCAGCAGGCTGTCAGCGGCAGGCCGCGGTCCCTCAGTGCCTTCCCTATCATAGTGTCAGTGAGCCCGCAGGTATCTCCGCAGGTACACACGGCGTAGACAGGCTGTCCGCTGTAGTTCCGGATCCGCAGACGCCGCACGAAGCGCAGCATGAGCACCGCCGGTCCCCACGAATGTACCGGGAAGACCAGAATCAGATGCTCCCCGCCCCTGAGTTCATACCCGCATTCACCCGAAGGATTTTTTCTCAATTCCTCCGCAACCGGCACCGGTTCCTCACCGAATGCCGCTCCGAGCTGACGGGCCGCCCACAGCGAATTGCCCGTTCCTGTAAAATAGAATATCATGTCTCAGAAATTATTTACCGCAAACAGCATATTGGCCAGATTGCAGAAGACCATCTTGGCATTGACATTGGACTCGACGGAAGCTCTCGCCTCCTCCAGCGCCCTGAAGGCCTTCTCGTAGAACCCGTCCCTGAACACCCCGCTGAACCTGGCCACCGCATCCCTCTCCACCGGAAGCGCATCAGCGATGGAGGACAGCCCCCTGCCGCTCATCATGACCTTCCGCAGGAAATCCTCAGCGTAAGCGCAGAAATCCTTCTGCTTCTCCCTGCCGAGAGCGAGCACGGCATCATTGCCTTCGAGCAGGGCTACCAGGTCTCGGCCGGCCACCGCATCCAGCATGTCCGTCACCATCTGCAGATAGAGCGAGGCCGCCGAGCCTTCGGCTGCCATACTGAGAGCCAGGCCGGGACTTCCGCCGGAGATACGGGCATAGACCTGCGCCTCCTCCTGCGGCAGACCGGTACGGGCAGCGACAAAAGGAGTCAGTTCCGGCACAGGTACAGGATACAGGCGTATTATCTGCGACCGGGAGCGGATGGTCGGGATGATTTTCTCCGGAGCGTGCGTGACAAATATGAAATAAGTGTCCGGCATAGGCTCCTCGACTATCTTGAGCAGACGGTTGGACGCCTCGGCGTTCATCCGCTCCGGAAGCCATATCACCATATACTTGCCCCTGCCCTCGTAAGACTTGAGGCTGAGAGAGTCCAGGACTTCCCGCGCCTCAGCTACACTGATTGCTCCGGCCTTGCCGTCAATGCCCAGACGTGCGTAGAGGTCTGCCTCCGTGAAATACGGATTGTCCCTGTAGAGCTGGCGCCAGTCCTCGAGAAAAGAGGCGCTCAGCGGCTTCTTCGAACTGCCCGACTTCGCCGTGACGTTGACCGGGAAGGCAAAATGCACGTCAGGATGGAGCATCCCGGCTATCCTGCGGCACGCCGGACACACACCGCACGAGTCTTCCCCGGATTGCCGGTCCGTACAGACCATATACTGAATCAGGGCCATCGCCAAAGGCAGGGCCCCGTACCCGTCACGCTCCACCAGCATCATGGAGTGTCCGGTACGTCCGCTGTCCACCATACGGACCAGACGGGCCTTTAAATCTGTGTTTCCTAGTACTTCTTTGAATTGCATATCGGATTTCAAAGATAATTATTTATCTTTGTAGTTTATGGACAAAATGGAAGAATTGAACAAAATATACGACAGCTCCCGCGGATGCACGACCGTGAGAGCCGAGAACGGAGAGCTCATCTGCTCCTATTTTCCGGGATGCTGCAAGCTGCATGACTTCAACTGGCTCATGGGCATCAACGACCCCAAATACAACAACCTCTACGAGGTACGTTTCAAGAACACCCGCAAGGGATTCTATGAGAACACCTCCCGCCAGCTCCTGAAAATCGGCGATTTCGTCGTGGTGGAGGCTGCCACCGGCCACGATGTCGGCATCATCACCCTCGAAGGCCCCGTCGTAGGCCGTCAGATGCTCCGCAACCACTTCGACATGTCGGTCAAGGAGCTCAAGAAAATCTACCGCAAGGCCCGCCCGCTCGACCTGGAAAAATGGCAGGAAGCCATCTCCCGCGAGCACACTACCATGATCCGGGCAAGACAGATTGCCTCGGACATGGGGCTGGACATGAAAATAGGCGACGTGGAGTTCCAGGGCGACGGTACAAAGGCGATTTTCTACTACATAGCCGACGAGCGGGTGGATTTCCGCCAGCTCATCAAGGTATTCGCAGAGGAGTTCCGCATCAGGATAGAGATGAAGCAGATAGGCGCCCGCCAGGAAGCCGGCCTCATCGGAGGTCTCGGCGTCTGCGGCCGTTCTCTCTGCTGTTCCAAGTACATCACCAATTTCCAGTCCATATCTACCCAGGCCGCCCGCTGTCAGGACCTGTCACTCAATCCCCAGAAACTGGCAGGTCAGTGCGGCAAGCTGAAATGCTGCATCAACTACGAGGTCCCCGTATATATGGACGCCCACAACAACATCCCCAGTGTCACCGCTCCGCTGGAATTCCAGGACGGACAGGCCAAGCTCGTCAAGACTGACATCCTCAAGGGCCTGATGTGGTTTTCCTACGAGGACGGCGATATGTCCAGGACAGCAGCACTGACTATGGACGAGGTGCGCCGCATCATAGCCGCCAACCGCAAGGGCAGCAAACCCGCCACCCTCTTCAAGGACAGCGGCAAGGAAAGCAGGCCGATAGATTTCGTATCCTCGATCGGAGACGACAGCATAGACCGCTTCGACAACAAGCGCAAAAAACGGAAAAAGAAGAAAAAAACCGCCAAGAGCGCATCCGAGGGCGGAAACAGCAAAAAACAGGACAAGCAATGACTGCTGCCAGGCCGGGATTGATCCGCCTCATGTCCGCCGCCCTGGCGTGTGCGGCCGCAGTATCGTGCTCGTCAGGCCATGATTCCTGGACATGGTTCCGCACATTTCCCTGCAGGGACGGACAGGAAGTCTCGTTCGACGTGGAGCTCTCCGACAGCTGCGCCTACTCCATCGACCTGATATCACGTCTGGGCAAGAACGCAAGGATAGATTCCGTCACCTTCTGCATCACATTCGTCTCTCCCTCCGGTCTCAAGGCCGGCGAGACCGTAACTTACCCTTCGGACTACCCGATGCTCAGGCAGTATCTCAAGGCCCATCCCGAGGACAGACGCATCAGCACCGCCGCCACAGCCGACTACCGCGACATCAGCTGGAGATACAGGGACAATGTCCGTCCGGCCGAATCCGGCACATGGACCGTCAGCATCTCCATTCCCGACAGGGGACGCGCCGTCATGGGAGCCGGGCTCACAATCAACACTATGAATTAATTATGGGAAAAGATAAAATCAGAAAATTCAAGGAAAACGAGACATTCCGCTGCCTCATCCAGCCCCCCATGGATGAGGTACTGCACAAGGACCATCCTCTAAAAGGACACTGGGGCTCAGAAATCTTCGGCAATGACAGGCCGATAATCCTCGAACTGGGCTGCGGCAAGGGAGAGTACACCATCGCCCTGGCGGAGCGCTTTCCTCAGAACAACTACATCGGAGTGGACATCAAGGGCGCCCGTCTCTGGAAAGGCGCCAAATACGCCACTGAGCACGCCATGCCCAACGTAGCCTTCCTACGTACGAGGATAGATTTCATCGACTCGCTCTTCGGACCGGACGAAGTCTCGGAGATATGGCTGACCTTCTCCGATCCCCAGCCCAAGAAGCCCAACAAGCGGCTCTCCAGCCCCATCTTCCTGGAGCGGTACTCACACTTCCTCAGGCCCGACGGCATCATGCACCTGAAGACCGACAGCCAGCTCCTGCACGAGTCTACCCTCGAGGTCATACGCGAGGGCGGCCACACCCTGCTGCTGGCCGACAACGACATCTACGGCTCAGGCCTCGCCGAGAGGGAACCGCTGCTGTCCATCAAGACCTTCTACGAGTCGATGTTCCTCGCCGAAGGGAAACCGATTACTTATGTAAGGTGGAGATTATAGGCCGCCTACGTACGCGGCTACAGCCATCATGCCGTCCTTCGCCAGGGAAGGCTGAAGCACACTGAGATATTCCTGAGCGCGGGCCGCATAGTCGCGCAGCACTCCGGTGGCGGACTCGATGCCGCCATGAGAGAGGACGAACGTCCTTATTTCCGAAGCCACTTCCCGGTCCTGATCTTTCTTCGAGGGATCGCAGGTGATATCACCCATCCGGCGGCGTATGCGCTCCTCCTCCTCAGGAGCATTGCGCATGGCGCAGAGCAGCGGCATGGTGATCTTGCGTTCCATGATATCGCTGTCACTGTCCTTGCCTGTCTCTGCGGACGAATGGTAGTCCAGGATGTCGTCCCTGACCTGAAAGCTGCATCCCAGCCAGTAGGCATACTGCTCCATGGCCGCGACCACTCCCTCAGATGCTCCCGAAACTATAGCCGGCCCCTTGACCGAGGCCACGAAGAGCGAGGCCGTCTTGCGGCGGATGACCTGAATATAGTCCTCCTCCCTTGCGCGGAGACTGTCGGCCAGCTCCATCTGGATGATTTCGCCCTCGGAGAGTTCCTCCAGGGCTTTGGAATAGATGCCGAGCACCTCGTAGGGGCATCCGTAGGAAATGAGAAGATGTATGGCCCTGGTAAGCCAGTAGTCCCCTATCAGCAGGGATGTTCCGGGCGAGAACAGCTTGCGTACCGTAGCCCTGCCGCGGCGCTGGTCGCTGTCGTCCACCACATCGTCGTGAAGGAGAGTCGCGGTGTGGATGAGTTCCGAGACGGCGGCGCAGGCTATCGCCTTCTGATTAATAGAACCGCTGCAGGCCTTCGCGGTTACGAGGGCCAGCAGCGGTCTGAGCTTTTTGCCGGAGGCATCGAGAAGATAGCCGTTTATCCTGTTGAGCAGGTCACTCCTGGAGTTCAGCGACTGCGTCAGGAGAGCCTCGAAACTTTCCCACTCAGGGGATACCGTGCGTCTGATGTCTTCGGTCAGTGTCATCGGTCTGCTAGAAGAAGAATGCCAGGGAGAGCTCGCCTCCGTTGAACTTGTTGTCCTCCAGGATAGTGGCCGCCTTGTCTTTCTTGTAGATGGGATTGAGATCCCAGTTCCACTTGAAGGATACCTGGAAACGCCATACATATACTCCGGCACCTACGCCGATACCGTACTGGAAACGGCTGATATAATCCTTATAGTTATCTGCAGACATATCCACACCGAGAACACTTCCCTTGCCGAACAGCACTGCGCCGACATAGGGTGATACCACGACATAGGGCTTGATGAAATCAAAGAGGCTGATACCCCACCGGACATTGAGGGGCACCCGTATGGAACCGGATGTGTACTTCGTTGTCAGAGGGACACCGAACATTTCTCCGGCATCTCCCTTGAAACCGGACTGCACGTAGAGCAGCTCGGGGGCAAACTCGAAGCCGAGGGGGAGATTGAAATTGAATACGAGACCGGCATTGAAACCTGTGTAGGTTTTCAGAAATCCTTCTTCGAAGGCTTCTTCGGGCGCTGACATGTTGGAGAAGTTAAGTCCGGCCTTTACTCCGAGGTGAAAACCCTTGTCCAGCTGGGCGTGTGCCGGCACCGCTGCGAGCAGCATGGCAAGAGCGAGGATTGAGAAAATCTTTTTCATAATAACTGTGTTTTACTTTTACTGAATAGAGTTCATCTTGGCGACGATGGCGGCCTTGGTAGTGGAGCCCACCATCTTCTCTTTCATCACACCGTCCTTGAAGAACAGCAGGGTGGGGATATTCCTGATGCCGAACTTCATGGGGATGTCTGTGGACTCGTCCACGTTGCACTTCGCGATGAGCCATTTGCCCTCATACTCTTGGGACAGCTCCTCCACGATAGGAGAGATCATGCGGCAGGGGCCGCACCAGGGTGCCCAGAAATCCAGGAGTACTGGAATCCGGGAGTTGATTACCATTTCTTCGAAGTTGGAATCATTGATTGCTAACATAGTTTTTTGTTTTAAATTATAATTGTTAAAAGAAAAATACCAGATTGACCTCAAGACCGCGGTAGTTGCCCATATGGGCCGGACGGACAGGACTTTCCTGAGAGCCTGTTCCGGAGATCATGCTGTCCCCGGCATTGTCCTTCAGCAGCTGACCTATATTCCAGTTGTACTTGACCTGAAGCTGAAGCCGCCAGAAATCCACTCCGCCGCCTATTCCGACTCCGTACTGGAAACGGTTGAAGTCAGACCACGGCACACGGGCAGGCTCCTTCAGGACTGCATAGCCGATATACGGCGACACCATGACATATGGTCTGAGCAGGATTAGGTCCAGACCTACCTGCAGGTTGACGGGCACTTCTATGAAATCGGCACGCAGCAGCATTTTGCCGTCGGGACCGCGGTGAGTGGCGCCTTTGGAGACATAGTTGAGCTCGGGCTGAAGAGTCATGCCCTGCACCGGCATATCTATGCTGAAAGCCACTCCGGCATTGAACCCGGTGTAGCTGCTGACCGACTCAGAGATATATCCAAGCTCGAAACGGCTCATGGAAGTGAAGTTGATTCCGCCCTTTACGCCTATCTTAAGGATAGACTCTGCGGCATCCTGGCCAGCTGCCTTATGCGGTGAGGCGACAAGGAACGCGGCCAGTGCGAGAACTGCTGCTATTTTTCTGAAATGCTTCATTCCGCGAATATAGTAAAATTATCGCTTCTTTTTCACTAAGTATGCCAATCCTCCCCGCGCAGTTTCCTTATACAGGCTCGGAAGATCGTGTCCTGTACGCTTCATAGCCTCTATTACAGTGTCAAAAGGCACTATATGGCTGCCGTCCGACATCAGCGAGTACTGGGTGCAGTCCATCACCCTTGCGGCGGCGAAGGCGTTGCGCTCGATGCAGGGTATCTGAACCAGGCCGCAGACGGGGTCGCAGGTCAGGCCCAGGAAATGCTCCATGCCCATGGCGGCGGCGCACTCGATCTGGGGAGGGGTACCCCCGAAGAGACGGGTAGCGGCGGCACAGGTCATGGCGCAGGCGCTGCCCACCTCGCCCTGACAGCCGACCTCGGCCCCGGAGATGGAGGCATTGGCCTTGATGACGGAACCGAAGAGACCGGCGGTGGCCATGGCGTTGATTATCTTCTTCTCGGTGACTTTATACTGGGTGTGGATCAGATAGAGCACGGCCGGAAGCACTCCGCAGGAGCCGCAGGTGGGAGCTGTGACGATGGTGCCGCCGGAGGCATTCTCCTCGGAGACGGCCAGGGCATAGGCGAAGAGCAGGCCGCGGCGTTGCATGGTGTTCTGGTAGCTCATCGCGTGCTGGTAGTAGGAGTAGGCCTTGCGGCGCACGTTCAGACCGCCGGGCAGGACGCCCTCATGGTCCAGACCGTCCTCGATGGCCTTCTTCATCACCACCCAGCGGTCGTAGAGGAAGTCCCAGATGTCGGGGTCCTCGTGCTGGGCGACGTATTCCCAGAAATAGGAGTTGTACTTGTTGCACCATCCCAGGATGTCCTTCATCTTGCTGTAGGGATAGATGCTCTTCTCGGGCTGACGGCGTCCGTCCTCACTGATGTCTCCTCCGCCTATACTGAACATGGTCTTCTCCCCCATCTGGTGCCCCTCGGAGTCGAAGGCCTGGAAATTCATGCCGTTGGGATGCTGGGGCAGGAAGACGTCCGGTTTCCAGATGATGTCCACCCGGGGGCTCCGCTCGTCCTTGAGGGCCTCGATGAGGGCTACATCGGTCATATGTCCCTTGCCCGTGGCAGCAAGGCTTCCGTACAGCGTAACAATAAACGAAGATGCTCCCGGGTACAGACCCTTGAACATCTCCGCTGCTTTTTTCGGACCCATCGTATGGCTGCTCGACGGGCCCTTCCCTATCTTGAAAATCTCTTTTATACTCTCCATTGCAGTATGTGGTACTCAAATGAAGGCGCAAAGATATACAAAATCAAAAATTGTACTCAAAAAATCACACCGTCTGCTCGATATTCCAGACAAAGGCCCGCACGCCCACCTCGCGGTTGCGGTTATCGAGCTTGCGGACGGTCTGGAGCAGCTCCTCGACGCGGTCGTCCTCGACCACGGTCATCATGGCGGAGTTCATCTCCGGCCAGGTGTGGGTGCCGCGGCGGGGCTCACCGTCCCTGCTGCCGCGGCCCTGGACCTGCTCGAAGAAGGTGAAGCCGCGGATGCCCAGCTCGTCGAGCATGTACTCCACCCTCTCGGTATTGGCCTGGTTATATACTATAAAAACGCATTTCATATCTATTGATTTTTACGGTCTTCGGGGTCATCGCCCTCGGGATTGGGCGAGAGCTGCATGAAAATGAACTGGGAGCGGGTCTTGCGGTCCTTGTCCCTCTCGCCGTGGCGGGAGAGCAGGGCATAGAATACGGGCACCACTACGAGGGTCACCACCGTGGCCACGAGGAGACCGCCGATGACGACGATACCCATGGGCTTCCACATCTCGGCACCCTCACCCTGGCTCAGGGCCATGGGCAGCATGCCGAGGAAGGTGGTGATGGCGGTCATGAGCACGGGACGCAGACGGGAGGCTCCGGAGAGGGCGATGGCCTCGTTGAGCTCGTATCCGCGGTCGCGCATCAGGTTGGTGTAGTCCACGAGCACGATGGCGTTCTTGGTCGCGATACCCACCAGCATGATGAATCCCAGGGAACCGATCATGTCGAGGGTCGTACCCGTTATCCACAGGGCGAGCACCACACCCGAGAGGGCGAAGGGCACTGCGGTCATGATCATCACCGGCTTGACGAAGGACTCGAATTGGGAGGCCAGCACGATGTATATCAGCAGGATGATCAGGGCCAGGAGAAGGAGCAGGTCCTGGAAGGTATCCTGCTGGTCCTCGTAGTTACCGGCCAGACGGACAGTGATGCCGCTGGGCACGCCCATCCGGTTCACGGTCTGCTGGATCCCGGCGGCCAGCTCGCCCATCGAGGTCTCATACGGGGTCACCGAGATGGTCACTATCCTCTGACGGCTCTTGCGCTCGATGGTAGGCGGGGCGAAGTACTCCTCTATCGTTCCTAGTTCCTTTATCTTGATCATGGCACCGGTGGCGGTGGGGATGGTCATATCCTCGATGTCGGTGATGGAGTTGCGGTCCTCCTCCTGCAGGCGCACCACTATGTCGTATTCGTCGCCGTCCTCCTTGAGGAAGCCGGAGGCCATGCCGTTTACGCGGTTGCGCACGTAGGTGGAGACAGTGGAGGAGTTGAGGCCGTGATAGGCCAGCTTCTCCTTATCGAGATTGATCTTGATCTCGGGACGGTCCTTCTCACGGCTGATGTCGATGTCGCGGGCACCGGGCACGTTGTCACGGATGGCGTTGCGGACCTCCTGGGCGAAGGCGTTGGTCTCGTCGAAGCTGTAGCCGTATATCTCCACGTCCACTGTGGACGAGGCTCCGCCCATGAAGCTGGACACGTCGCACTGATAGTCGATAATCTCGGGATAGGAGGCCAGCTCCTGACGCAGCACCTCAGCTATCTCGAAGATGGAGCGCTCGCGCTCGTTCTTCTTGTTGCAGACTACGGTCATGGACATGGTGTTGTTCATGGTCGAGGAGAACATGGCCGAGACTCCGTCGTCGTCGGTCGTACCGGCGGAGGTGGATATAAGCCTTATCTCGGGCACCAGCTCGTAGAAGCGGCTCTCGATGTGACGGGCCATCTTCGCTGTCTCCTCGATACGGTAGCCGGTGGCCAGTTCGATGGATACGGACAGGCGGCCGTTGTCGGTCTCCTGGATGAAGTCGGTTCCGATCTTGCCCATCAGGAAAGGAGTGATGGATGCGAAGAAGAAGAGCACGATGGCGCCGAGGGTGATGGCCTTATGATGCAGGCACCAGCGCAGCAGCCGGGCGTAGGCGCGGTCCAGAGCATCGAGGATGGGAATGACGAATCTCTGGTAGAAGTTGCGCCTGGGCGGGATGTTCTCGATGACTCCCCTCTCGTTGATGCGCACGGGACGGGCCTTGAGCAGCTTGGAGCAGAGCATGGGGGTCAGGGTAATGGCCACTACGGTCGAGGTACATACCATGATGGTCACCAGCCAGCCGAGTTCCTTGAACATGATGCCGGCCATACCGGTGAGCATGGTCAGAGGCACGAACACCACCACTATCACCAGGGTCGTGGCGATAACCGATACCCACACCTCGTTGGTCGCGTAGATGGACGCCTCCCTCGGCGACGAACCCCTCTCGATGTGCTTGGTGATGTTCTCGAGCACCACGATGGCGTCGTCCACCACCATACCGATGGCCACGGTCAGGGAGCTGAGGGATATGATGTTCAGCGAGCTGTCCGCTAACATCAGGTAGATGAAGGCCACAATCAGGGATATGGGGATGGTCAGGGAGATGATCAGGGTCGAGCGCCACTCTCCGAGGAAGAAGAGCACCACGAGCACCACGAAGAGCAGGGCGTACAGAATCGACTCCTCCAGGGAGCTGATGGAGTTCTGGATGTCCTCCGAAGAGTCGTAGATGGTCTCTATCTTAATGTCCTTGGGCAGGGTCTTCTCTATCTTGGCCAGCTCTTTCTCTAGGTCCTGACAGATCTGCACGGTGTTGGCGCCGGTCTGCTTGGTCACCATGAGGCGGACGCTCTCGCGGCCGTTGGTCTTCTCGTCGAGGCTCAGGTCCTTGATGGTGTCGCGCACTGTGGCCAGGTCCCGCACGAAGACCTGACGGCCCTCGGGGGTGACTGTCACCACGATGTCGTTGATCTCGGAGCTCTCGACGTACTCGCTGCGCACCTCGAGCTGGTACTGCTCCTTGTTCATCTTGACGGTACCGGAGGATAGGTTGAGGTTGTTGGCGGCTATCGCACTGCCGACGGTCTCGAGAGGGAGGCCGTAGGCATCCAGCTTCTGCTGGTCGATGTCCACGTACACATAGCGCTCCGGGGAGCCGGAAAGGGTCAGGTTACCGATACCGTTCACCATGCTCAGCTGCGGGATGATCTCGTCGTTGAGCAGCTTGTCCAGTCCCGGGTAGCTCTCGTCGGCCGTAATCGAGTACTGGAGGATAGGCATGGAGCTGGTGCTGAACTTGAAGATGAACGGGTTGGTACAGCCGTCGGGCAGCTCGTCCGTCACCATGTCTATGTACGACCTTACGTCGTTTATGATCTCGTCCAGATCCGTACCCCACTCCAGCTCGAGCATCACCACGGAGATGTTGTCCTTGGTGGTGGAGGTAATCTCCTTGAGGTAGTCGACGGAGTTGAGGTTGTTCTCTATGATCTTCGTAACATTGGTCTCTATCTCGGAGGCGCTGGCTCCCGGATAGACGGTCAGCACAGAGATGTACGGCGGGTCCATCTCCGGAAACTGGTCGATAGGCAGCCTCAGGAACGAGAACACGCCTATCACTATCACGGCGACGAATACCAGGAGGGTCGTCACCGGACGGTTGATCGCTGATTTGTAGATACTCATCGCAGGCGGGGATTATTGTACCACATTGAGTTTGACTCCGTCCACGAGCTTGGCCTGGCCGGTGGTGACGATGCGGTCGCCAACGCGGAGGCTGTCGCTGGATATCTCGATGGTCTGGTCGTGACGCTCGCCTATCTCCACGAAGACGCGCTTGGCGACGCCGCCCTCATCCACGAAGACATAGCGGTTGTTGGAGCCGATGAGCCGAAGCACCGCCTGGTAGGGCACCACGAGGGCCTCGGTCCGGCCCAGGTCCAGCACCGTGCTCACGTACATGCCCGGACGGATGAGCTCGGAGGAGTTCGGAATCCGCAGCTTGAGGGTAAATGTATGGGAAGCCGGATCTACGGTGGGATAGACTATCTCGATAGACGCGGGGAAGGCCCGGCCGGGGTAGATGTCCGAGTAGACATTGACCTGCATGCCCTTCTTGACTAAGGGATAGTAGGTCTCGGGAACATTGACGTAAGCCTTGAGCTCATTGATCTTGGTGAGCTGGAGGATGGGCTGGGCTCCGCTGTAGAGCTCCCCGTCCTCGTAGGTCTTGGCCGAGATGACACCGTCGAACTGCGCCCTTACGAAGGTGTTCTCCTCCAGGAAGCGGAGAGTCTCCTGCGTCTGGTCGTAGCTCAGCTTGGTCTGGTCGTAGGTCTGCTGGGAGATGGCCTCGCTCTCGAGGAGCATCTGCACGCGGTTCATCTCTATCTGGAGGTTTGCAAATGCTATGCGGGTGGTGTTGAGCTGGTTCCGGTCCATCCGCACCAGGGTGTCGCCCTTGCGCACACGGTCGCCCACCTCGACGTAGATCTTCTCGATAAGGCCCGTCAGCGAGGGAGAGATGTTCATCTGGTCATAGCCCTGCAGGGTGGTCGAGAGCTCTATCTGCCTCGATACCTCCTGATAGGCCAGCGGGGTGGTGCGTACCTGCTCTACCCTTTCCTCCGCGACATCCGCGGTCTTGTTGCCGCCGCAGCCGCTGAGCAATGCGGCGCAGGCTGTGATTGTGGCTATTGCTTTGATTTTCATGGCTTATTTTTCTTCCTGAGTATATGTATTCTTGTTGAGTAGTTTTTCGAGCTCGATCTGGGCTGTCACATAGTCCAGGGCCGCCTGCACGTAGGTGCTCTGGGCGGTGATGAGGGTGGTGGCCGAATTGGTCACGTCGAGACTGGAGGCGTGGCCGAACTCGTATTTCTTGCCGATGTTGTCAAACACCTTCTGGGACACCTCCACGTTCTTGAGCTGGGTCTGGTAGCGTTCGTAGGCGGAGGAGAGGTTGTACTTGAGCTGGCGGTGCTGGATCTTAAGGGCCATCTCGGTGCTCTCCAGGGTGTTGAGCTGCTTCTGGTACTCCAGCTTGGCTTTCCTGAAGGTCTCCAGATTCTTTCCTGAGGAGAAAATGGGAATCGACAGGGTCAGTCCCACCATGTTCGGAGGGGTCATGTTCATGGTCATCTCGTCGGAAAAATACTTCCTGCCCGTGTACTGGTAAAATGCGCTCAGGGTGGGTCCGTAGGTCCATCCGGCGAGGTTCTTCTGCTGACGGTAGAGGTCCGTGCTCTTGAGGGCCAGCTGGTAGGAGAAGTTGTTCTCCAGGATAAAATCGTCGTAGAGCAGGTCGAGAGAGCGCTCCACGTCCATCAGCTCATCCAGGGTCTGGGTCAGGACTATCTCCTTGTCGAAGCCGATGTTCATCTGCAGGCGCATGGAGTTGTAGATCATCTCCAGGCCGCGGCGGGCCTCGTTGATCGAGGTCTCGAGGGCAGCCACCTGCACCAGTATCTGGTCGGCATCCACCTGTTCGGCCACTCCGGCGTCCACGGACTTCTGGGAGAACTCGTGCAGCCTGCGCACCGTCTCCAGGTTACGGTCCAGCAGTTCCAGGGTCTGGCCGCTCACCAGGGCGGAAAAATACAGGAGGCGCACCTGCTCGGCGACCTCCTGCTGCGACTGCCGGCGGGTGACGTCCGACATCTCCACGGAGAGCTTGCCTATGAGGGCGCTGACGATCTGCGCCCCGCTGACGGCCATCGAGGCGTTGACGCCTAACGAGCCGTAGGGGGGCATGGCTATCGACAGGCCTGTCTCACCGAAGGCCATCTCATAGCCCATGTAGTTCGAATAGTCCAGGGATCCGCTGACCTGGGGCAGCATACTGGCGATAGCGGCCCAGCGGTCGGCCTCGGCCTGGCGGACGGCCAGGGAGGAGTTCTGGAGATCCCAGTTGTGTTCCAGGGCATAGCTCATCGCCTCTTCCAGGGTAAAATACAGCACAGAGGAGTCTGTCGGCTCCTGCTGCACCTGCGTCTGCTGTTCCTGAGTCTGCTGCTCCTGCGGCAGTCCCGCCTGCGACGTCTGCATGGGGTATGCCTCTGCCGTCATGAAGACAGCCGCGGCACAGCACAGAAGGGCTGTTGTCTTGAAGGATTGTCTCATTGTTATTCTAACATTGATTTATTATTTTCCAGATATCCGTCGATATATGCCCTGCCCTTCTCCGAGGCTATGCCCCTGATTAGAAAGAGCATCAGGCAGTCTCCGCTGCGGTCGTGCTTTATCTCGAGATAGTTGCGCACCGCCCTGTCGGTCACCGCCACAGAGAGCTCGAAAAGCTGGAGGGAAAGGCTGTGGGCGTCCAGAACACCGGTGATAAACAGCCCCTCCTTCTGTCCCTGCTCTATGATCCGCTCCAGCAGCTCGCAGTGCCAGCGGTTGACATCCTTGACCACGTTCAGGAACACCTCCGGGTAATATTTCTTGACCTCCGTGAAGAAATCGTAATAGAAGGTCATGCGCTGGCTGTCCTTGTTCCGGAGTGAATTCATGAACCACTCCAGGACATTGCCGGCCTTGGAGAGCTCCTCCTCGGACCTGACCATATTGTCCTTGTGAAGAAGCAGGATACACTCCTGCAGCAGCTTCGCCTTGTCGTGAAAAAGCTCGTAAAGCGTGCGCTTGGACATACCGTTGGCCGAAGCCACCTCATCCATTGTCAGCGACTTGCATCCACGCTCCAGAAAGAGTGCGGACGTACTTCTCAGTATTTGCTCCCTGTTTGTCATAATCAAGGCGCAAAACTAAGAAAACTTCCGCAGTTTCCAAATTTTAAGAAAGATTTATGCGGCTACATCCCCCTCCAGTCCAGACTCCACTCCCAGTTTCTGCCCACGCTCACATACAGGATTCCAGGGGCGCAATCGTCTGAATTGACAGAACATTCTATATTGCCGCCCTTGAAATAATAGTCCCTGCCCGTGTATAGCGGTTCTGCACAAATATGCCGTTTGGCGTCATAACCGTACAGCTTTATAAAGTTCATACTGTATTCCGGCGCTCCTTCGCCGCGGACTCCGTCTACTCCTATGTATGACTCCACGCGGCCGTCAAACTCGTAAGTCACGGTATTTCTCTCTTCCCAGAAACCTGACTCCAGGGAAGGCAGATATCCTACGGCATGCAGACCGGTAGTGAACTCCAGGTCTACGTCCGAATATAGAAATGTCTCCTCAAATATATTGCTCTTCAGGAAGTACCCCTGGACAGAATAGCGGTTGTCCGAGAGCCTGGTCACAGTCAGGTCATATGTCTCATTGGGATCCGCCCAGGCCTTGTACCATTCCGCGGATATATTCCATGCGGCATTTTCCTGGCTGAGTGTAAGGCCGCCGGTATTGATTGTATAGCTTGCCCACGGCAGTACAAGATACACCGTATTGCCATCGACTTCCACATACCGGTCACCGCCGAAATATTTTTCGAAAATCTCCTCCTTCGCAGCTTCGCCATCAGCCTCGAGGTACATATTGATCTGAAAAAGATCATCCAGTCCGTCCACGATACTCTTCGCGGCGCCCTCCACATTTACGGCAAATTCCTGCATCAGTGCGTCATCTGGACGTCCAGACCTGTCGCATGACACGACAGAAAATGCTGCAAGCAGCAGAAGTGTTACTCGTTTCATGATAGTACAATCTTTAAATCGCGGCCAATATATGAATTATTTAGCAAAATAAGACATTCCCCCTGACAAATCTGCAGCGATTTTATTATTTTTGCACTCAGAAAATACACTAAACACCAATTATTATGTATAAAGATTTTCAAGCCTATCTTCAGAACGAACTGAACAGCATCAAGGAAGCCGGCCTGTACAAGGAGGAGCGCGTCATCGTTACTCCCCAGGGTCCCGAAATCACCCTCCAGGACGGCACCAAAGCCCTCAACTTCTGCGCCAACAACTACCTCGGCCTCGCTGACAGCAAGGAACTGGTAAACGCAGCAAAGGAAGCCCTCGAAACACACGGCTACGGCATGGCCAGCGTGCGTTTCATCTGCGGTACAGGTGACCTGCAGAAGAAACTGGAGGCCAAGATCGCTGAGTTCTTCGGCACAGAGGACACCATCCTCTATGCTGCATGCTTCGACGCCAACGGAGGCGTTTTCGAGCCCCTGCTGAACGATCAGGACGCCATCATCTCTGACTCTCTCAACCATGCTTCCATCATCGACGGTGTACGTCTTTGCAAGGCCAAGAGATACCGCTACGCCAACGCCGATATGGCCGAGCTGGAGAAATGCCTTCAGGAAGCCCAGGCCCAGCGTCACCGTATCATCGTTACCGACGGTGTATTCTCGATGGACGGCAACGTCTGCCCTCTCGACAAGATCCACGCCCTCGCCGAGAAGTACAATGCCATGGTTATGGTCGATGAGTCGCACTCAGCCGGCGTCGTAGGCAAGACCGGACGCGGTGTTACCGAGCGCTACAACCTCCGCGGTCAGATCGAGATCATCACCGGTACCCTCGGAAAGGCATTCGGCGGCTCCGTCGGCGGATTCACCACCGGTAAGAAGGAGATCATCGCCATGCTGCGCCAGAGGTCAAGGCCGTACCTCTTCTCCAACTCGATTCCTCCCATGATTGCCGCTGCAGGTATCCGCATGTTCGACATGATGCAGGAGTCCAACGAGCTTCAGGACCGTCTGCACGAGAACACCGACTACTTCATCAGCAAGATGAAGGCTGCCGGCTTCGACATCAAGCCCACCGAGTCAGCTATCTGCGCCGTCATGCTGTACGACGCCAAGCTGTCCCAGCAGATGGCCGCCCGCCTGCAGGACGAAGGTATCTTCGTAACAGGGTTCTACTATCCTGTAGTGCCTAAAGACCAGGCCCGTATCCGTGTACAGGTATCCGCCGGCCACAAGAAGGAGCACCTCGACAGATGCGTTGCAGCCTTCACCAAGATCGGCAAGGAGCTCGGCGTGCTGAAGTAACAGCCGCTTTTCGGACACACCGACCGGACATCATCCGGTCCGCGAACTTTCAGACCCCGGCCCGTCTTCCCGATGAGGCCGGGGTTTTCATATCATCACCGTGCCGGCGCCGGGATAATCCCATTCAGGAGTTCAGATATATCGTAACGTATGAGAAATTCCTGATCGGACACCAGGACGTAAAGGCAACAGCCCGGAATATCGAAGTCGTAGAAAATCGCGCCCCGCGGCAGGGGAATCTCAGCAAGCGGCTCTCCATCGTAGCTGAACAGGCGGACATACTGCTTCACCTCAGGTTCCCGATACCAGTGCAGGACTGATATGAAATCCGGAAAAGTCTTTGGACGGAGAGCAAGTCTGGCATCGCTGTCATGTTCCGCGGACGAGACGTCATCCACCCTGTCACCGAAGATGCAGACTGTCCTGGCGTATGTCCCGTCTGCGGAGAATATATTCATGGTGTTCAGCGTCCGCTCGGCCTCTACTATCAGGCCGCGGCTGATGTCATAGGCATAACTGCCGCTTATGAGATTGAAACCGGGCACGCTGAAGGACACCATGTTGCCTGAGCCGACAACGCTGCCGCTGCCGGATTCCGGTTCCGCCTTCACCGTTGCGCTGTTGAGCCTGTTCAACTGAGGTGTCGTCCTCCTCTCCCCGCCTGAGGTAAGGATAAAGCGGTTTATGGAATTGCGGTCCGCACCGGCGTGTACTATCAGATACTCCTGCCCCTCAAGAGGTACTGCATCCAGCAACCATGGCGAATCCTGCAGTTCAAGACTCCTCGACGTCACCTCCGTCTGCCCGCTCTCCAGGGAGGCCGTCACATCCCATTCTATCAGATTTCCCGCATAATCCGTCCAGGATGCCGTCAAATGACCGTTCTCCTTGTGGCTGAACTGCACACTGCTCACGCCATTGAAACTTACTATCTCGCCCGGGCCGCGTCCTATCCGCAGGAACTTCCCGTAGACAGTCCTGCCGTCCAGACTGAGGACCGTCACCTGCCCGGCATTGTCGTTATTGCTCACTATCAGCAGCGAGTCCTTCACCACGAAATCGCTCACCCCCAGCACCGGTAGATCCAGCGTATCCCCCTGGGCCAGCTCCCAAGTCACCGGATACCCGTCCTCCACATACACCACGTCCTCGAACGCCAGCGAATTCTCCGGCACCTTCCGCCCGTCACCGCATCCCGTCACCATCAGCATCATGGGCACCCCGGCCGCCGTCATAAACATACATCTGCGAAAATTTCCTGCTTTCATAATTATTCAGAATTCAGTTGAATCTGTTTAAATTTATTTATAATTAGTTGTAAATCAGTAGGTTAATTGGAATATTTTTCGTAACTTTATGATTATCAAGACATTAAAGTTATGCATAAATACCCAACCAACCTGACTGATAAACAGTGGCAAGTTATAAAAAATA